>DASSGJ010000317.1:0-10320 GCA_035693545.1 Candidatus Acidiferrum sp. | reverse complement strand
GATCAGGGCTATCGCCGCGGCGGCATTTGGGGAAGGCCTCAGGCCTGAAGGCCTGAGCTACAGGCTTTGCTCGCACAATCAGAGACGGAAGGCGGCCTAACCCTTCGCATTCGCTCAGGGCAAGAAGCCGCCCCTACATGTACCTACTTTGCGGCGGAGTGGGTGTCTACGGCGTCCAGGGCGCGGAGGGAATAGATTAGGGCGGCGCCGGCGTTCATGGCCATGGCGACACCGAGGGCTTCGGCGATTTCTTCGCGGGAGGCGCCGGCTTTGAGTGCGGCTTCGGTGTGGAAGGTGATGCAGCCGTCGCAGCGGGTGGTGACGGCCACGGCGATGGAGATGAGCTGGCGGGTTTTTTCACCGAGCTTGGAATTGGCTTTGTTGGCGTCGGAGAGGGTTTGGTAGCCCTTGAGGGAGTCGGGGGTGAGTTTGGCGAATGAAGGGATTAGTTTGGAGAGCTGAGCTTTGTAAGCGGTCCAATCGAGCACCATGGGAGTCCTCCGTCGCGAAGTGAGATGGTGAAGCGGGGAGAGTATACGACAGGGGGAGTGAGTGGTGAATGGTGACTGGTGAATGGTGACTGGTGAGTGGTGGAGCGTGAGACTGGGTCAGGCCAAAAATTGGCTCACGGGGCGCATGGGATCGACGGGAGCAGCTGGGCTTTGGTGAGCGACATAGAGTTCGTTGATGCGGGGTTGGATGAACCAGATACCAATCGGAAAGAAAAAGACCGCAAAAAAGGTGCCAAAGTATTGCCAACAGATGGCAGGTTTGCGTGTTTCTACAATGACGAGAGTTTTGGCTGGAAAGCGAACCACATAGGCCCAGCAGAGCAGGCCGACGAAAGCATAAGCCAACATTACAGGGGACGGAATCAACCGGAAAGGTGGCGGCCAGAGACTAAGAATCCACAAGCCACCAATGGCCAAACCAAAGACAGAAGGCCGAAGACGAAGAGCCGCCGGCATAAGGGAGTTGAAGAATGAACCGGCGTAGTAAGCCCACGCCCAAATCACAATGGATATCGCCGACTGGAAAACTCGAGCGGGAAACGTAAGGGGTTCCACGGAGAGTGAGAATGGCGATTGGTGGTTGGCTACGCTTGCGGCCGAATTGAAGAACACGTTGACAGCCAGCCACAACGCGAATATTTCCCAGTGTTTGGAGCGGAGAAGGAGGCGTTGGACAGTGTTCATGAAATCTCCAGGATGCTCGCCGGGGTAAGGATACACCAACTAAACTTATATGACATTACCTCAAGTTCAGCCATCTGGGTGGCGCGGCAAAAGGTCGAGGGACATCAGGATTTCGTCGGAGTAGAGGCCGTTGTGCTTGAGGGCGTTTTTTTCGAGGCCGTATTGGCAGAAGCCGAGGGACTGGTAGAGGAGGAGGGCCGGTTGGTTGGTGCTGACTACGACGAGCTGGAGTTGTTCTACTTTTGGGCGGGCGTGGTCGATTATGGCCTGGACGAGTTGACGGCCGGCACCGGAGCGGCGCGCGCCGGGGCGGACGTACATGGCGCGGAGGAGGCCCTTGTGGGAGTCCTTGAGCCCTGAGAGTTGGGTGAAGCTGGCGGTGCCTACCAGTTCGGAGTTTTGGTAGGCGCCGAAGATGGTGGAGTTGGTCAGCCAGCCGGAATATTTTTCGAGGGGTTGATCTTTTTCGAAGTCGTAGGTGCTGCCGAAGGCTTCGGGGTTTAGGCGGAGGCCTTCGAGGCGGAGTTCGCGGAAGGAGGCGGCGTCGGCGGGGGTTAGTTGGCGGATGTGGATGGAGTTCTCAGACATCTTTTATTGATAGCTCATCAAGTTAGTTTGGACAATACCTTTTGGACGTGCGGGAGGATTTCGGGGTGAGGGTAGCGGTGTGATATTGTTTTGGGTTCGGCGGGGCGAGAAAAGAGAAGAGTTCAACACAGAGTTCACAGAGGGCCACAGAGGACACAGAGAAAACGAAGAGAATCCAAACGCAGAGACGCAGAGAAGGAACAGAGTAGATGAGGAAAGGCTCGGCGTTAGATCGTAAGAGCCCACCCTTAGAAACCAAGGGTGGGGCACCCTCAAGTTCATGTGATGGTGGCGTTAGGTCGAGTTTGGGAACCGGGGGACGGTTATGAAGAATACGTATAACGGGGTGGCGGTGCCGGGGGATGGGAAGGCGATCGGGTATGAGGGCGGCGCGCTGAAGGTGCCGGACAATCCGATTATTCCGTTTATTGAGGGGGATGGGACGGGACGAGATATCTGGAAGGCGTCGCGGCGGGTGTTTGATGCGGCGGTGGAGAAGGCGTACGGCGGGAAGCGGCGGGTGGCGTGGTTTGAGGTGTTCGCGGGCGAGAAGGCGTTCAACACGTTCAAACAGTGGTTGCCGGATGAGACGGTGGATGCGGCGCGGGATTTTCGCGTGTCGATCAAGGGGCCGCTGACTACTCCGGTGGGCGGAGGGATTCGTTCGCTGAATGTGGCGCTGCGGCAGATATTGGATTTGTATGCTTGCGTGCGGCCGGTGCGGTATTTCCACGGAGTTCCCTCCCCTGTCCGCGAGCCGGAAAAGATGGATGTGGTGATTTTCCGGGAGAACACGGAGGACGTGTACATCGGGATTGAGTGGAAGAGCGGGACGCCGGAAGTGAAAAAGCTGCTGGAGTTTTTGAACAAGGAGATGCTGGGCGGCGGGAAGAAACAGATTCGGATGGATTCGGGCGTGGGGATCAAACCGATTTCGCCGTTTGGGACAAAGCGGCTGGTGCGGCGGGCGATTCAGTATGCGCTGGAGCACAAGCGGCCGACGGTAACGCTGGTGCACAAGGGAAACATTCAAAAATTTACGGAGGGCGCGTTCCGCGATTGGGGTTATGAATTGGCGGCGGAGGAATTTCGCGCGGAGACGGTGACGGAGCGGGAGAGCTGGATCCTGGACAATCTGGAGAAGAATCCGGGACTGAGCGTCGAGAAAAATGCGGCGATGATCGAGCCGGGGCTGGAGCAGGCTACGGAAGATTTCAAGAAGGCAATTTATGGCGAGGTGAAACGGACGTTGGATGCGATTGGCGGTTCGCACGGGAAAGGCCAGTGGAAGAAGAAGTTGATGGTGAATGACCGCATTGCGGATTCGGTGTTTCAGCAGATGCTGCTGCGGCCGAATGAGTACAGTGTGCTGGCTACGCCGAATCTGAATGGAGATTATTTGAGCGATGCTTGCGCGGCGCAGGTGGGAGGATTGGGGATCGCGCCGGGGTCGAATATTGGGGATGGATACGGCGTGTTTGAGGCTACGCATGGGACGGCGCCGAAGTATGCGGACAAGGATGTGATTAATCCGAGTTCGGTGATGTTGAGCGGCGCGATGATGTTTGAGTTTATGGGATGGAAGGAAGCGGCAAAGTTGATTGAGGAAGGGATTGCGAAGACGATCCAGCAGAAGCGGGTGACTTACGATTTGGAGCGGTTGATGACCGGAGGAACGAAGTTGGGGACGAGCGCGTTTGCGGGGGCGATTATTGAGAATATGGTGGGGGTGGCGGCAGGAAGATAGTGACTGGTGACTAGTGATTGGTGACTGGTGGCCTTCGCGTTTGATCGCGTTAGGACGAAGGGAGTGGGAAGAGAAGAAAATCCTAACGCAGAGGCGCTGAGTACGCAGAGAAAGATGCAGAGAAGAGTGAAGAAAGACGGAACACTTTGAACTTGGAATCTTGCCTCGGTCCCTCCGCTCCGTGGCCCGACGCGCCAGAAATCGGCGCGAAGAAAAGATCGGGCCACTCCGGTCGGGATGACAGTTTTTCGTTGGTTGCGCGATGTTAGGTTTGGGTGGATGAGTTTAAGCCGTAAAAGCGGAAGCTGGGCTTCCGCACTCCAAAGGAGAGAGCGATGAGCCGGAAGAAGGTCACGGTGGTGGGTGGTGGGTTTGTGGGGTCGACGACGGCGCAGAGGATTGTGGATCTGGAGCTGGCGGATGTGGTGTTGACGGATATTCTGGAGGGGGCGCCGGCGGGAAAAGCGCTGGATATGGTGGAGTCGACGCCGATTACGCGGACGGACGCGTTTGCTACGGGGATTTCGACGGCGAACGGGGATTACAGCGCTACGGCGGGAAGCGACGTGGTGGTGATTACGGCGGGATTTCCGCGGAAGCCGGGAATGAGCCGCGACGATCTGCTGAAGGCGAACTACGAGGTGGTGAAGGCGGTGGTGGAACAGATTGTGAAGCACTCGCCGAAGTGCATCATTGTGGTGGTGACGAATCCGCTGGATGCGATGGCACAGGCGGCGTTCCGGGTGAGCGGGTTTCCGAAGAATCGCGTGCTGGGGATGGCGGGCGTGCTGGATTCGGCGCGGATGAGCGCGTTTGTGGCGATGGAGTGCAAGGTGAGCGTGGAGAATGTGCACTCATTTGTGCTGGGCGGGCATGGAGACGACATGGTGCCGCTGCCGCGGTATTCGACGGTGGCGGGGATTCCTTTGCCGGATCTGCTGCCGAAGGAGCGCATTGACGCGATTGTGGAGCGGACGCGGAAGGGCGGCGCGGAGATTGTGAATCTGCTGAAGACGGGGTCGGCGTATTATGCGCCTTCGGCAGCGGCGGTGGAGATGGTGGAAGCGATTCTGAAGGACAAGAAAAAGATTCTGCCGTGCGCGGTTTATCTGGAAGGCGAGTATGGGATTAAGGGGTTGTTTGTGGGCGTGCCGGTGAAGTTGGGCGCGGGCGGGGCGGAGGAAATTATTCAGATCAAGTTGACGGCGGAGGAGAAGGCGGCGCTGGACAAGAGTTCGGCTTCGGTGAAGGAGTTGGTGAGTGTTCTGGGGATTTAGGAGAGTCAGGAGTCGGTAGTCGGTAGTTGGTAGTCAGAGTTCAGAGGGTTGGTGATGCGGCGGAGAATGATCCAGGTGTTTCTTGCAACCTTGCTTGTGTTTTCGATGCCGGGGGGAAGAACCGTTGCCGCGCCGGGGCCGGAGACTTATAAACAGAATGAGCAGGGATTGGAGAAGGAGTTTGAGGCGTTTTTGAAGGCTTACCAGAGGGGCGACGACAAGGGGATGGATGAGGGATTTGCGGTGTTCCGGTTGCCGAAGGCGAAGGAGTGGTTTGAGGGTTATTTTTCGGCAGGAGATGCGGCGAAATTGAGTTCGGTGTATGAACGGGAATTGAGCGATGCGGAAGCCGCGCTGATTGAGGACATGAACAAGGCGGATCCCGGCAGCAGGTTCCGGGTGCGATGCGAAGCTAACGGGGATGGCGGCGCAGGCGCCAGTACCGGCGGGTATGGCTTTAAACCTGTGAAGGCGATTGCGGTGGAGCAGTTCCGGCTGGAGTTCCGGTCGGGAAGCCACGACCAGAAATTTTCGTTTATTTCGAATTTTGTTTATGTGGATGGGGCTTACCGGTTTGTGGGCGGGGGCGGGGTGGCGTTCTGGGCGAAACCGGGAGTGGAGCGGTGACGAGAGGTTAAGAAAGGACACGGAGAGCAAAGAAGAAGAAAGAAAAAGATAACGCAGAGGCGCTGAGAGCGCAGAGAAGAGTGAGAGGGGCACGCCCGATAACGTGCCCCTCTTTTTTTGTAGGACCGCGTTTTTTGAGAGGCGGCCTACAAGAGTAAGAGAACCCAAGAGGGCCGGGTGAACCCGGCCCCTACAAACCCGGAGAGAAAAGCAAGAGCGGAAGAGTTGTGGCGCTAGACCGTAAGAGCCCACGTATCGCAAAAGGCGCGAAACGTGGGGCACCCTCAAGTACTTTTGTTGGTCGGCTCAACATAAGAGCGGTGGTCACAGATGGAAGAGTTTGTCGGCGCCGATTACGAGGGCGAGGGTGAAGGTGGCGATGGCGATTTCGCCGATGAAGCCGACGAGGAAGGGGCGGAGGCCTTGTTGGCGCATTTCGCGGAAGTTGGTGCGAAGGCCGACTCCGGCGAAGGTGAGGAGGAAGGCCCAGCGGGAGAGGTTGGCCAGGTTGGTGTTTTGATCTTTGGTGAAGAAGCCTACGGTGGCGAGCACGGAGACTAGCAAAAAGCCTAGGACAAATTTCGGGAATTTTTGCCAGAGGAAGGCGGCTTTGTTGGTCACGGCTTGGGCTTGGCCGCGACTGGCCCAGTAGATGGCGTAGGCCAAAACTACGAAGCCGATGAGGGCGTTGCGCGTGGTTTTGACGAGGACGGCCAGTTTGGCGGCGGAGTCAGAGAACAGGGCGCCGGCGGCGGTGGCTTCGGCGGTGTTATCTACGGCGAGGCCGGCCCAGGCGCCGTAGGCGTGATCGCTGAGGTGAAGAGCGTGTCCGATCAGCGGGAACGTGAAGAGGGAGAGAGCGCCGAGGGCGAGGATGGCGGCGATGGCGAAGGAAGAGTCTTCGTCGTCGGCTTCGATGGCGCCTTTGGTGGCGATGATGGCGCTGACGCCGCAGACGGCGGAGCCTACGGCGAGAAGAGTGGTGAGTTTGGGGCGGAGACCGAAGAGGCGGCCGAGGAAAGTCATGAAGGCGAGCGAGCCGGCGATTTCAATGAAGACGAGGAGAAGACTGACGCCGCCTAATTTCCAGACGTCGCCCAAGAGGAAGCGAGAGCCTAGCAGGACGATGCCTGCTTTGAGCCAGAATTCGTAGGTGGCTACACCGGGTTTGAAGATTTCGGCGAGGCCGAAAATGTTGGAGATGGCCAGGCCGATGAGGATGGCCCAGAGGACGTATTCGATGTTGGGGATGGTCCAGTGGTGGGATTTGGCGTAGAGGTTGATATTTTTTTCGAGAAGTTTGCCGAGGAAGCCGATGGCGGCGAGGAGGGCTACGCCGGGGATCAGGCGGAGGAATCTGGTGCTGATCGTGAGCGGGGGATTTTGGGGGAGAGCGATGGAGTCGGCCATGATGCGTCAATTCCCTTCTATGGTGGATATCGGATCGAAGTAATCAGTAATCAGTAATCAGTAATCGGTAATCAGTCAGAGCCTGCGCGCTACCAGGGGATGCGGTGGATTATGCCGGCGCGGACCAGGATGGCGGCGGCCAGGGCGATCATGACAGCCCAGGAATCCAGCGAGAAGCGTTGGGTGGATTTGGGTTCGGGTTGCGAGTTGGCGTTGCTCATTTTGTTTCTCCTTCGTCAGGAAATTCGGGAGTTCGAAGAATCAGAAATCGATTCGTTGAGCCAGTTGAAGTCGACGGGTGTTGCCGCGTCGGTTCCGGAGGCGGCTACGCGGCCTATGAGGAGGAGGGCTGGGGCTGGGAGCGGCGCGAGTCGGGCTAGACCGGAAACTGTTGTGGCGTGGTGCGATTGATCGGGGTGGGAGGCTTTGGAGATTACTAGGACGGGAGTGTCGGCGGAGACGGCGGCGTCCTGGAGCCAGCGGGAGACTTCGGCGTAGTCGGGGCCGGGCATGTAGACGACGACCGTGGTGTCGGCGGTTAGGCCGATGCCGGGGAGGAATTTTGCTTCGGGGGCGCGGGAGAACGTGGTGAAGAGAACGTGGGAGGAGAGGCGGCGATCGGTGAGGGAAACTTTGGCGGCTGCGGCAGAGGCGAATGCGGCGGAGATGCCAGGGACTACTTCGAAGTCAATGTTGGCTTCGCGGAGGGCTTGGATTTCTTCGGCGGCGCGGCCAAAGAGGAGGGGGTCGCCTCCTTTGAGGCGGACGACGATTTTGTGTTTGGCGGCATTGGAGAGGAGGAGGGAGTTGATGTCGGCTTGGGTGAGGAGACGGAAGCCGGCGCGTTTGCCTACGTCGATGCGTTCCGCAGTTTTGGGAATTAGGTTCAGGATTTCGGGGCCGATTAAGGAGTCGTGGAGGACTACGTCGGCGGATTGGAGGATGCGCAGAGCTTTGAGGGTTAGGAGTTCGGGGTCTCCGGGGCCGGCGCCGATTAGGAAGACTTTGGAGTGATTGGTGACTGGTGATTGGTGAGTGGTGGAGGAGGAAGAAAAGTCAAAACCCGCACCCTGAAAACCACAGGGTGCGGCACCCGGCGCGGCTTCGGCGGGCAGGCGAATGGAAGAGCCGGAGGAAGAAAAGTCAACACCCGCACCCTGAAAACCACAGGGTGCGGCACCCACGCGCTTAGATTGGATGGGCTTAGACATCAGGCGGCTCCTTTGGTGGAATCGGAGGAGAGGGATTGTTGGAGGAAGCGTTCGAACATGGGTTTGCTGGCTAGGGAGTGGAGCCAGCGTTTGGTGACTTCGGGGTCGGTGGACTGGGTGCGGAGGGTTTCGCGGGCGGCACCCAGCCACTCCAGCCAGTGTTGGTATTCGGGGCCGAATTGCTGCTCGAGTTCCTTGCGCAGGCGCTGGGCTAGGGCGGGGCTTTTGCCGTTGGTGGAGATGGCGATCTGGAGATCGCCGCGCTGGACGATAGAGCCGTAGTAGAAGTGGCAGTGGTCGATGTCGTCCACGGCGTTGCAGAGGATGTTGCGTTGGTCGGCTTCGCGATAGACCTGGGCGTTGAGATCGCGGAGAGAGGTGGCGGCGATTACGAGGAAGGCGTTGTCGAGATCTTGTGGCTCGAAAGATTTTGGAGACCAAGTGATTTGTTGGTTGCGGACTCGTTCGGCGAGTTGGGGAGAGAGTTTGGGAGAGACTACGTGGATTTGGGCGCCGGCTTCGAGGAGGCCGGGGACTTTTTGGGCGGCGATCCCGCCGCCGCCGACGACGAGGACTCGGCGGTTGGTTAGTTTCAGGAATGCGGGGAAGAGGGACATTAGTTGGACCTCGCGTGCGTGGTTGGATGAGCGAAGTGTCGAGTGGCGAGTGACGAGTGGCGAGTGGAAGAGGAAGACAGGCTAACGCAGAGACGCAGAGAGCGCAGAGTTGACGCAGAGGAAGAGAGGAGAAAGAGGGACATTAGTTGGTGCTCCAGGAGAGGTTTAGCGAGGAGAGAGAGATGCCGATGCGGAGGCGTCGCGAACGCGGAGTTGGCAAGGAAATGTGGAATAGTTCGCGGGAGAGTGCCGCGCCTATGGCGCTTTGGAAATTTTCGTACGAGCGTTCCCAGTGCTTACGCACTGGGCTAAGTTGTGGTGCGCCTACGGTGCTGGTTGCGAGATGAGTGTGAGTGTTCATGGGCGGTCCTCGATGGAGTGGGGTACGCGATCGGTTGGGAGGTCGCGGGGGATGAATTCGGATTGCGCGGCTGGCTGGCCGGAGAGGATGGAGCGCAGGCTCTCCGTGGAATGGCGCGCGAGAAATTTCTGGAGCGGCTCGTTGCGGTGACGACGAGCGTGGAAATCGGCCAGGAGGCGCGTGATGGCGTCGGGGACTTCATCGGCGGCGCAGCGGTAGCCTACCGGGCGGGCGATGGAGGCGAATTGGCCTACGCTGCCGCCGACGCAGAAATAGTAGGCATCAACCATTTGGCCGTCTTGCTTGATTTTTTTGCCTTCGATACCGATGTCGGCGATCCAATGCTGGCCGCAGGAGTTGGGGCAGCCGGTGATGTGGAGCTTGAGGTCTTCCTGGTAGCCGGGGAAACGCTCTTCGAGCTGTTCGGTGAGCCAGCGGGCGTAGGATTTTGTTTCAGTGAGAGCGAGTTTGCAGAATTCGGAGCCGGTGCAGGCGACGGTGCCGCGGACGAAGGAGTTGGTGAGGACGGGCAGGCCGGCGTCGTTGAGTTTTTCGACAACGGCGGCAACGTTGAGACCTCCGATGTTGATGAGGAGGAGATTCTGCATGGGAGTGGCGCGGAGGTGGCCGTCGCCGTAGTGGTCGGCGAGATCGGCGGCGGCCCTGATTTGAGCGGGAGTGATGCGGCCGCGGATGACGTTTGCGCCTACGGAGAAGAGGCTCGGTTGTTTTTGCGGGATGACGCCGAGGTGATCGCGATGGAAGCTGGAGGGAAGCTGCTCGGGTTCGGCAGGGTCGAGCTTGTAGCCGAGTTTGGCTTCGATGGCAGCTAAGAAGGAGTCGGCGGTCCAGCCGTGCTGGAGGAAGAGGAATTTCAGGCGGGCGCGCTCGCGGGATTGGCGGAGGACTTCGCTTTCGCGGAAAACTTCGGTGATGGCACGGACGACCGGGATGACTTGATGTTGCTGGATGAAGGCGTTCAACTTGACGGCGAGGTGGGGATCGGTGGAGAGGCCGCCGGCTACGCGGAGGGAGAAGCCGAGGTCGTGACTGGTGACTGGTGATTGGTGACTGGTGGAAGAAGGAGACTTGTCGTTGTTGGTGGATCCGATTGAGGTTGCGGCTTGATTTGGTTGGGTGGTCGACGGAGCACAGGCAGGAGTGCCTGTGCCACGCGGGCGGAGGGTGGCGGTGAGACCGATGTCGTTGATTTCGGGATAAGAGCACCAATCGGCGCAACCGGTGACGGTGATTTTGAATTTGCGGGGGAGATTGTAGAAGTCGGG
>DASSGJ010000316.1:0-9195 GCA_035693545.1 Candidatus Acidiferrum sp. | reverse complement strand
GTGGTTTTGCCGCAGCCGGGCGGGCCCCAGAAGAGCATGGAGGAGAGATTGTCGGTTTCGATTTGCACGCGGAGGGGTTTGCCGGGGCCGAGAAGTTTTTCCTGGCCGATGAATTCGTCGAGGGTGCGGGGACGCATGCGCTCGGCGAGGGGCTGGAGGGCCGCGGAGGTTTCGGGCTCGGGGAGGGTGGGGAAGAGGCTCATGGACAATTATAAGTGTAGGGAATTTGGGGAAGGGTGACTAGTGAGTGGTGACTGGTGATTGGTGGGAGAAGGAGGGGCCAGCTACCAGTGGTCGATGAAGAAGAGAAGAAATAACACGGAGGGCGCTGAGAAGAGAAACCCAAGCGCACAGCCAGGAATGGCTGTGCCACGGGGGTCATTTGCGTTGGCGCAGAGCCGCGGCAATGACGCGGGGATTACGGCGGGCGTGGAGAACTGCGACGACGAGAAGGGGATTTACATCCGGCGCGTAGGCGATCAGGAAATCACGAACTGGAAAGAACCGAAGCGGCTTTGATGTCAACTCTTCACGCTGAAAACCCATCTCCGGAAAGTCAACGAGCTTATCAATCGATGCCCGAAGTTCGTTCAGAATGCGGTCTGCCGCATCGAGACTGTCAGCGGCGATGAATTCCCAGATTTCGTTGATATCGCGGAAAGCTGCGGGATGAAGGACAAAGCCGCTCATCTCCGGCGGCGGTCTGCAGTGTTGCGTTGCAAGTTTTCGAACGCCTCTTCGCCTGGCAGAGGCTTGACAGAGCCGCTCTTAATCTCGTCGTACCGGCTATCCAGTGTGGTTCGCACTTCGGAGAGTTCCGCGAGGTATCCGGCCATGGCGTCTTCGACCAGTTCGGCTGGTTCGCGGCCAGTTGTCGCAGCGAGTTGTTGGAGGCGCGATTCCGTTTCCGGCTTAAGTTTGACGACCATGGTGTGAGTGTAGAAGGCGGGCGCCAGTGAGGCAAGAGAAAAGCGCCCGCCGCGGCGGTCTTGTTTTTGTGATGGGGTATGGGATAGGCTAATTGCCACGCAGGGAAACCCGAGGCCCTCTCATGCTCTATTCACGGTGGAAGTTCCTTTCAGCTGTCCTGTTGTTTAGCGCAAATATTTTGATTGGTTGTGGAGGCGGTGGCACGACGATGCCTGCCACGCCGACGTTTACGAGTACGCCGGTGATGGGGGCGGAAGAAGGAGTGATGTATTCGTATCAGGTGACGGCGACTTCATCGGATATGAGTGCGATTACGTTTGAGCTGAGCAGTGGACCTGCGGGGGCGACGCTTTCGGGAAACACCGTTACGTGGACGCCGACGCATCAGGAATCGCGGGTGGGGAATGCGTTCACGGTGAAGGCGACGACGGCGGCGGGAGGAAGCGCGACGCAGACGTGGAATGTTACGCCGAATGGGACGGTGAACGTAACCGCGGTCAAGACGTATTGGGGACCCTTGGGCACGACAAACGTGTCACCGATCTGGCTGTCCGGGCAACCATATCCTGCGGCCGTGGTGCCTCAGTCCGACGGGACGTTTCTACGGCTACAAGGCGCGGCGAATCCCGATGACAGCTTCAGCATACCCAACGTACCGGCCGGGTATTACTGGCTGGAGTTTTCGCCGAGCGCAAATTTCTGGACGAGCACCAGCGACTTCGATCAGGGACAAGATATTGCCGGCGATCCTTTACCCGTCACCGCGCAAAATACGACAGGCTTCGCCTATACAGTTGTTGAAGACCCACAGGGAACAAGCGGGGTACCTTACATTTCGGGATTTACGGACGTGGCGAATCTGAATTTGATCGGGTTAAGGAGTATCGGGCTATTTACGGCGATAGGTTCCAGTGTGACTTTAACGACAGAAGTTGACTGGTCCAAAATAAACACACTCTACTTTTCCGAATATCTGCTGACAACCAGTGGGGGTTTTACAGGGCTTGTTTTAGATGGCACTCAGATTCAATCCAATCCTTCGCTGACGGACGGAGGCACGAACAATCTAACGGCGACGATTACCGGGGGCCCAAGCACATCGGTCGGGCTAGAGATTGCCGGCTCACAATGGGCAGCGCTGTCGGGAACTGAGGGTCCGGGAAGCCCGGCGGCAACGAGTTCGGATTACTCAATATTTGCCCAGCCATACGTGAGCGATCGGTATGCAACCCCAATATTGGGGTTGTTAGGTCCAGAATTCACATTATTGCGCCCGGCGGTTGGGGGAATCGGCATTTTTTCTCCACCGTCTCCGTATGAATGTCAGGTCTCGGTTGCGTTTAGTACGTTCCCGACCGCGGGTCTGCCGGCAATTGTCACCGATCAGAACTACGGTTCGATTCCGTACGGAGACGCATTTCCCGCCGACTGGCCGCGATACCTTCAATACTGTCAACTTTCTTCGGTGACGCTGCCGCGGCCGAATAGCAGCGTTTCGGACACTTTTACAGTGAGCAATGAACAGGTGACCGCAGTGCCAAACGGTCCGGTCACGCCAATCTTGAGCGGAATTCAATCGCCCACGATCAACGGCGCCAGTTTGTTCAACACTGCAACACTGAACACGACGAGCGCGACTCTCAGTTGGAATTCACCCGCCATCGGACAGCCTATTGGCTATAACGTCAGCGTATTTCAGCTTGTGACTTCGCCGACAGGAACGAGCGGCTACGGTCTGGCGTCTGCGTATAATACCGCAAAGACTTCAGTGGCTTTGACGCCCTTAACGAGCGGGTCCACCTACGTTTTTGTGATCACGGCTATTGCGGATGCGGGTGCGAATCTGGAGACCAAGCCATTTCGGCATAAAGTGCCCATCGCACGGGCGATGGTGGTGTCGGCGCCGATTGTGATTGCGACGGGTGCGACGGCGATGGGGAGGCGTTAGAAAATAGAAATTGGAAAATAGAAATTGGGAAGAGATATCTGGCGGCCGGGTGGAGACCTGGCCGCTTTGTTTTTTGGAAGAGGAGAGAAGGGCTGAGGGCGGGTTACCCATGCGTTGGAGGAGGTAGAAGAAGAGCGCCCGCCTCCCTCCTGCGGCGGGCAAGCAGAAGGCGGCCGCTACAAAGGCGAAGAAACCCGAGAGCACAGGCTGAAGCCTATGCTACCGGATTGGCGGCGCTGCATGGGCAAGGGCACTGCGAGCAGGGCCACTTGAAAGTGGCTGCTACGTTGGTTATTTGCGTTGGCGCTGGCGGAAGGCTTCGTAGAAGAGGACGGCGGCCGCGGCGGCGGCGTTGAGGGATTCGACGTGGCGCTGCATGGGGATTTGGATGCGGGCGTCGGCGGAGTGGACGACGTCTTCGGGGAGGCCGGCGCCTTCGTTTCCGACGAGGAGGGCGATGGGTTGGCACCAGTCGAGTTCCCACGGTGCGGAGGGAGGATCGCCGGCGGAAGAATTTTCGTGGGCGCAGGTGGCGATGGTGGAGATGCCGTTGAGTTTGAATTGGGTGAGGAGGATACCGAGGGCAGCTCCGGCTACGAGCGGGAGATGAAGGGCGGCGCCTGCGGAGGCGCGGAGGGCTTTGGGAGAGAACGGGCTGGCGGTGCCGCTCTGGCCGGTGGCGGAGGTTACGGCTCCGGTGGCGCCGAAAGCAGCGGCGGTGCGGAGGATGGTGCCAACGTTGCCGGGGTCTTGCACTCCGGCGAGGACGACGATCAGGGGAGAGCAGGCGCCGCGGGGGGTGGCGAAGAGATCTTCGAGTTGGGTTTGGCGCGGGACGACTAGCGCGGCTACGCCTTGGGGATGTTCGGTGTCGGCGATGCCTTCGAAGAGGCGGTCGGTGGTTTTGAGGACGGGGAAGGCCATTTCGGGGCGGGAGATGAGGTGGGCGAGTTTTTCGCGGTGGCGTTCGCCGGATTCGCTGAAGAGGACGGCTTCGATCTGGCAGCCGGACTCGAGGGCTTCTTCGACGAGGCGGGGGCCTTCGACGCCGACGCTGCCGGTGTCGGTTTGGAGGCCGCCGCGGAGAGCGATGCGGAATTGTTTGAGCCAGCGATTGTCGCGGCTGGTGAGAAGGGAATCGGAGGCGGGTTTGGGGGTTGGAGGCATTGGAGGGCAGGGTAGCATAAAGTGAATTGGAAAATTGAAAAGGGAAAAGAGAAAAACTTAACACAGAGATCACAGAGGAAGAGCACAGAGGTCACAGAGAAGAGAAGAACACAGGCCCTTCCGTTGTCAGGACAGGCTGAAGCCTGTGCCACACGTGGGCCGAGTGGCGCGTGTCATTGCGCGGGTATGCGGCGTGTGGTAGCGTCCTGTGCGAGCGGCTTTTGAGGGCATTGAGTGGGCCTGAGTGGGCGATGAGCCGCACTTCCAAAAGAGGATGGCGTTTACCCCTTGTCAGCCGAAGTGTTGAAAATCGACCCGCAGAACCCCGATAGACGAACGATTCGGTATGCGGCGTCGTGGCTGCGGCGCGGCGCGGTAATTGCCATTCCCACGGACACTCTGTATGCACTGGCGGCCGACCCGGTGAACCTGGCGGCGGTGGAGGAGATTTTTCGCGTGAAGGGGCGGCCGGAATCGCGGGCGCTGCCGATTTTGATTAATTCGCTGGCGCAGGCGCGGGCACTTTCGCGGGATCTGCCGGCAAATTTTTACCGGTTGGCGCAGGCTTGCTGGCCGGGGCCGTTGACGGTGGTGGTGGAGGCGTCGAACCGGTTGCCGCTGAAGGTGACCGCGAACACGCGGCGGATTATGCTGCGGTGGCCGAAGAATGAGGTGGTGTGCAGCTTGATTGAAGAGTTGGGAGTGCCGCTGACGGGGACGAGCGCGAATTTGACCGGATCGAATACTTGCGCCAGCGCGGAAGAGGTGCTGCTGCAGCTGGGGGATCGCATTCCGTTGATTTTGGATACGGGAGAGGCGGGGGAATTGGTGCCTTCGACGATTGTGGAGCTGCGCGGAGAGCACTGGTGCATTGGGCGCGAGGGAGCGATTCCTTCGGAGACGATTCAGGAGGCGCTGGAGGGGGATGACGCGGTGCCGGCGTGAGGAGCCCAGTAACCAGTTATCAGTAATCAGTAATCGGTAATCAGTAAGAGGCGGCTGAAGGTTGGCCGCCGTTTTTGTTTTTGAGGAGAAGATTTCACCACAGAGGTAGCAGAGAGGAACAGAGGAAACGGAGAGGTTGGGTGGACAAGCAAGAGTGCCTTCGTTGGATCCGTGCAGACTTGTGATAGAACGACGCCCGCCTCAGAAGGCGGCCGCTACAGGAAACCAGAAGGGTTTAAGGGTAGGAGATTTTGCCGAGGATGGCGGGGCGATGTGCGCCGGTGGCGGAGGGTAGGTTGGAGGGGCGATGGTGGAAGGTTTCGTAGGCGAGGAGGGCGAAGGCGTAGGCTTCTTTGGATTGTTCGGGAATGTTGAATTGGGTGGAAGGAAGTACCTCGATGGAATTGTTTGGAAGGTGGCGAGAGGAAGAGACGGAATCGATTCTGAGGAGTGTTTTGAGTTGGGCCATTAGAAGGGGATTGCGGGCGCCGCCGCCGGAGACGATGAGCTGAGAGATTTTGTGTTTGGGAAAGACAAAACGGCGGAGGGCGTCCACTACGGATGCGGCGGTGAAATAGGTCACGGTGTAGAGAATATCGGCCGGCCTTATCTCGCGCTTGCGGGAGAAGTCGAGGAGATCCTCGACGTGGCGCACTCCGAAGTATTCGCGGCCGGTGGACTTTGGCGGGCGGAGCTTGAGGTAGGGTTCCTTCATCAGGCGGTAGATCAGAGCATTGTTGATATGGCCGCGACGGGCGAGGCGGGCGTTTTTGTCGAAGCGCTGGCGGCCCTTGGTGAAGTGAGAGACTAGGGCATCGATGAGAATGTTGGCGGGGCCGGTGTCGAAGGCGAAGACGTCGGCGGGTTTGGCGCGTGCGGGGATTACGGTGATGTTGGCGATGCCGCCTAGATTTAGGGAGACGCGGCCGAATTTTTCGTGGCGGTAGAGGAGGTAGTCGGCGAAGGGAACTAGCGGGGCGCCTTGGCCGCCGGCGGCCACGTCGGCGGGGCGGAAGTCGCCGATGGTGGTGATGCCGGTGCGGGCGGCGATGATGGAGGGTTCGCCGATTTGGAGAGTGGAAGAGGTTTTGGCCCCGAGACAGGAAATGGGTTGACCTTGATGAAAGATGGTTTGGCCGTGGGAGGCGATTAGGTCGAGGCGGGCGAGCGGGACGCGGAGTTTTTTGCAGGTGGCGATGGCGGCTTCGGCGAAGAGTTGGCCTAGGCGAAAATTGAGTTGGCTGATTTCGGCGGCGGGGACGGGAGTGCCTTCGGCGATTTGGAGGATTTTGGCGCGGATGGGTTTGGGGATGGGGAGTGAGTGGTGGCCGAGGAGTTTGGATTTTAGTTTTGGGGGAGCGCCGGAGATGCGGACGAGGGCGGCTTCGATGCCGTCGGCGGAGGTGCCGGACATCAGGCCGAGGACGAGGAGAGAATTTTTGGGCATGAGGTGGTTGTAACAGGGAAGGAAGTACTGAAGCAAGCAAGTTGAGAACTAATGAAGCAAAGATGCAAAGAGAGGAAAGAGATTTAACACAGAGATCACAGAGGAGGCGCACAGAGGACACAGAGAAGAGAGTTGATGGCGTTAGATCCTAAGAGCCCACCCTTAAGTTCTCGTGTGTCCGGCCCGACGGAGTGCTGGCCGGCTGGAAGCCGGCGCTACCGGTCATTCGATTTGTTTTTTCAGGTCGGAGAGGAGATTCAGGGCTTCGAGGGGTTTCAGGTTGTCGAGGTCGGCATTGCGGAGTTTTTCGAGGACGGCGCGGTCGAGGGCGGTGAAGAGGACGGATTGGTTGCCGTTGTTGTGGGAGTGGCCTTCGGCGCCGGGGGTTAGGGTTTCGCTTAGTTCGTGCTCGCTTTGCTCGTGTTTTTTCAGAACTTCACGGGCGCGTTCGATTACGGATTTGGGGAGGCCGGCGAGGCGAGCTACTTCGATGCCGTAGCTTTTGTCGGCGCTGCCGGGTTCGACGCGGCGGAGGAAGATGATCTCGTTGGGAGTTTCCTTGACGCTGACGTGGACGTTTTTCACGGCGGGCAAGAGTTCGGCGAGTTCGGTCAGTTCGTGATAGTGGGTGGCGAAAAGGGTGCGCGCGCGGGTGTGCTTCTGGAGGTGCTCGACTACGGCCCAGGCGATGGAGAGGCCGTCGAAGGTGGCGGTGCCGCGGCCGACTTCGTCGAGGAGGACGAGGCTTGCGGGCGTGGCGTGATGGAGGATGGCGGCGACTTCGCTCATTTCGACGAGGAAGGTGGAGCGGCCACGGGCGAGATTGTCACTGGCGCCGATGCGGGTGAAGATGCGATCGGTGACCGGGAGTTTTGCGCTGCGGGCGGGGACGAAGGAGCCCATCTGCGCCATGAGAATGATAAGCGCGGCTTGGCGGAGGTAGGTAGATTTGCCGCCCATGTTGGGGCCGGTGATTAAAAGGAGTTGCTGGCGGCCGGGCTCGAAACACAGATCGTTGGGAACGAAGCGCTCACCTTTCTGGCGAAGGAGTTCTTCGATGACGGGGTGGCGTCCACCGACGATAAGGAGTTCGCCAGCGTTGTTGAATTCGGGGCGGATGTAGCTGCGGTCGGCGGCGAGTTTGGCGAACGAGGCGAGGACGTCGAGCTTGGCGATGGCGGCGGCGGTGCGGCGGAGGCGGGCGGCTTTGGCGGCGATGCCGGAGCGAACGTCGACGAAGAGCTGACGCTCGATTTCGAGGATGCGCTCGTCGGCGGCGAGAATTTTTCTTTCGTAATCCTTTAATTCGGGAGAAGTGAAACGCTCGGCGTTTACGAGGGTTTGTTTGCGCTCGTAATCGGCGGGGGCGTTGGGGAGATTGGGCTTGGAGATTTCGATGTAGTAGCCAAAGACCTGGTTGAAGCGGATTTTGAGGGAGTTGATGCCGGTGCGCTTGCGTTCGCGCTCTTCCATGCTGGCGATGATCTGCTTGCTGTGCTGGCTGAGGTTGCGGAGTTCGTCGAGTTCGGCGTGATAGCCGGGGCGGATCATGCCGGGTTCGGCGGCGGTGGCGGGCGGCTCGTCGGCGATGGATTTTTCGAGTTTTTCTCGGACGTCGGTAAGCTCATCGATTTCTTCGTGGAGGTCGCGGAGGAGATCGCTGCCTCCGGATTGCGGGGGAGTGAGGAAATTTTTGAGGACAGGGAGTTGCGCGAGGGATTTGCGGAGAGCCAGGAGTTCGCGCGGGGTGGCGAGGCCGAGGGTGATGCGGCTGGTGAGGCGTTCGAGGTCCTGGATGCCGCGAAGCTCTTTGCGGATTTCGCCGCGGACGACGTGTTGCTGGAGCAGGTGGGCGACGGCGCCGAGGCGGGCTTCGATAGCGTCGAGATCAATGAGCGGGCGGAGCATCCAGGCGCGGAGCATGCGTGCGCCCATGCCGGTGACGGTGGAGTCTAGGGCGGCGATCAGCGTGGTGGGGCCGGCGGACTTGGATTCTTCGGTGAAGATGGGGGAGACGAGTTCGAGATTGCGGACGGAGACGGGGTCGAGGATGAGCGCGTCGTGCTGTTCGTAGAAGCGGATGCGATCGAGATGGCGGAGGGCTTCGATGCTGGGGGCGTCGTCGCCGCGAGCGGAATTTTCGCGGAGGTAATGGACGACGGCTCCGGCAGCGGATAGGGCTTGCGGATGATCGTCGAGGCCAAAGCCAGTGAGTTCGGCGACGCCGAACTGTTCGCGAAGGATGCGTTCAGCGTAGTCGGGGTGGAAGACCCAGTCTTCGACGCGGGATTCTACGCCGCCGGCGCCGTCGAGGAGAGAGGTTTTTGCGGTTTCGAAGAGTTGCTGCGGGCGAGGGAGAAGGGTTTCACGCGGGCGAATGAGTTGCAGTTCGTCGCGAAGAGATTCCTGGGCACCCGGGCCGGTGAATTCGGTGGCCTGGAATTCGCCGGTGGAGAGATCTACTAAGGCGAGGCCGATGGATTGGGCGGAGGCGCTTTGCGCGACAGCGGCGAGGAAATTGTTTTCGCGAGCGTCGAGGACGGCGACGTCGGTTGCGGTGCCGGGAGTGATGACGCGGGAGACTTCGCGGCGGACTAGCTTTTTGCCGGGGCCGGGTTGCTCCATCTGTTCGCAGATGGCGACTTTGAAGCCGGCGCGGATGAGGCGGGCGATGTAGCCGTCGGCGGCGTGGTAGGGGACGCCGCACATGGGGATGGGCTGGCCTTTTTCGCGATTGCGGGAGGTGAGGGTGATCTGG
>DASSGJ010000315.1:0-12280 GCA_035693545.1 Candidatus Acidiferrum sp. | reverse complement strand
AGAATTAAGAAAATAGAAAATGGAAAATAGAAATTAGAAATTAGGGAAGAGAAGAGTGAAAGAGTTAACGCAGAGGACGCAGAGACGCTGAGGGCGCAGAGAAGAGAAGATGACTGGAACAGTGGCAAAGCAGGGGACGCTGTGGAGGCTCGTGGTGGTGGGCGGGCACACGCGGAGCATTGGGAAGACACAATTGGTGTGCGACATTATTTCGGCGTTTCCGAAGACGGAATGGATTGCGGGGAAGATTACGCAATATGGGCACGGAGTTTGCGCGCAGAACGGGGAGAACTGCGACTGCGCGCCGGAGGAACATGTTTGCGCGCTGGATTGGGAGACGCGGGCGGACACGGGAACGGATAGCTCGCGATTTCTGGCGGCGGGAGCGAAGCGGTCTTTCTGGTTGAGGACGAAACAGGGATATTTGGCGGAGGGTTTGCCGCTTTTGCGTGATGCCCTGCGCGAAATTTCGGAGCACGCGGACGGCGGGGAAAATCGCGCGGTGATCCTGGAGAGCAATTCGCTGATGCAGTTTGTGAAGCCGTCGCTGTATTTCGCGGTGATTGATCCCTTGCGGGAAGATTTCAAGGAATCGGCGCAGATTGCTTTGGACCGGGCACACGCTCTGGTGCTGCGCGGGGATGTGGGAGGCGAGGGGCCGCCAGCGCCTTTGTGGATGAAACTGCCGAACAAGCTGCTTCAAGAGAAACCGTCGGTGCTACAGCGGGAAGGGCAGCCGCTGCCTGGGCCGTTAGAGGTTTTGGTGCATCGAATGTTGGACGCGCCCGGCGGGGCGCAAGTGTGACACTTTTTGACAACCTGCTGTTGACGGATGGGCATCTTAGGCGTTGACCGAGTTATAATCGGCGGCGATAATTAAGAAAGCACTGGGGGGTGCGTGGATCAGGTTGGGCACGTTACCTTCCGGAAGTCCAAGGCATCAGAGAATTTAGGGGTTTTCAACGCGCGGCTTGGGGTGTATCCCCGGCTGCTTTTCGATCTGCTCTGGGGGGAGCATAGATGGCGTCCTTTGTACGCGTAGGAGAGGAACTACCCACAAGGCCAGCGCCAGCACCATGGCGCCAAGAAGGCTGGGCGGAGAAGATCGAAACCGCCGTGAGAAATGGGGCGGAGTACCTCCTGTCCGTGCAGGCCGAAGAGGGTTATTGGCACGGGGAGTTGGAAGCCGACACCACCCTTGAATCCGATTACATTTATTACCTCCACGTTCTGGGCAAGGCCGAGCCGGAGAGGATCGCCAAGCTGGCGAATTACGTGCGCCAGAAGCAGCTTCCCGACGGCGGCTGGCCGATCTATCCGAATGGCCCTTCCGAGCTGAATGCTACCTGCAAAGCTTATTTCGCATTGAAATTGGCGGGCGATTCGCCGGATTCGGCGCACCTGGTGAAGGCGCGCGAGGTGGTCCACCGGCTGGGCGGGCTGGAACATACGAATTCGTATGTAAGGTTTTATCTGGCGCTGGTGGGCGCGGTGGGATGGGAACTGGTTCCGGCTATTCCGCCGGAGCTGATGCTGCTGCCAAACTGGTTTTACCTGAACATTTACGAGATGTCTTCGTGGACGCGCGGAATCGTGATCCCGATGTCCATTCTGTCGTCACTGAGGCCGGATTTCCGTTTACCCGAACATGCGCGCGTGGATGAGTTGTTCAAAGATCCTTCGCAGAAGACCGCGGCGTTCAGCTGGAGCGAGAAACTGGTCTCGTGGAAGAATCTGTTTCTTGCGGTGGACCGGGGGCTGAAGCTTTACGAGAAATTGCCCTGGAAGCCTCTGCGAAACAAGGCGCTCCGGGAAGCGAAGCAGTGGATGCTGGAGCACATGGAGCGGACCGACGGGCTGGCGGCGATTTACCCGTCCATGATGAATTCGATTTTTGCGCTGATGGCGATGGGGCACGGCGTGGACGATCCGCTGACGTTCCGCGAGATTAAGGAATTTGCGCGGTTTGAGATTGAAGAGGGTGACACGATTCGCCTGCAACCGTGCGTTTCGCCGGTGTGGGATACATGCATCGCGATGGTGGCGCTGGAAGAAGCGGGATTGCCGGCGGATCATCCGGCGCTGGTGAAGGCGGCGGACTGGCTGCTGACGAAGCAGATTCTGGGCGGCGGCGACTGGCAGATCAAGAACCAGGATGCCGAACCGGGCGGCTGGGCGTTTGAATACCGCAACGATTATTACCCCGACGTGGATGACACGGCGTTTGTACTGATGGCATTGCAGCGCGTGAAGTTTCCGGACGAGAAGCGGATGGAAGCGGCGCTGCGGCGGGGCGTGCAGTGGTTGTTGAGCATGCAGAATCGCGACGGCGGGTGGGGCGCGTTCGACCGCGACAACGACAAGCAGATTTTGTGCAACATTCCGTTCGCGGATCACAACGCGATGATCGATCCATCGACGGCGGACGTTACGGCGCGTGTGCTGGAATGCCTGGGGCGTTTTGGATGGCCGGCCGAGCATCCTGTGGTTCAGAAGGCGGTGGGCTTTCTGACGAAGGACCAGTCGAAGGATGGATCGTGGTTCGGGCGCTGGGGCGTGAATTACGTTTATGGAACGAGCGGCGTGTTGCGGGCGCTCGAAACGGTTTCGCTGACGGCGCAGGATTATTGCGCGCGAGCGGTTGCGTGGCTGCGGCAGGTGCAGAAGGCGGACGGAAGTTTTGGCGAGTCGCTGCTGAGTTACGAGATGGAATCCACGAAGGGGCAGGGGAACAGCACGCCTTCGCAGACCGCGTGGGGATTGATCGGGCTTCTGGCAGGCGCGGACCGGAACGATCCGGCGGTTGGGCGCGCGGCGGAGTACCTGGTGACGCAGCAGAACGCGAATGGATCCTGGAGCGAAGACGATTTTACGGGGACGGGGTTCCCGGGCGTTTTTTATTTGAAGTATCACCTTTATAAAAATTCCTTTCCGGTTTATGCGCTGGCCCGTTACCGCAACCAGGGACGGCGCGCGGAAGAATATTGCGCGTGCAAGTTTCTGCCGGGTGAGTTCCGGTTGCGGAGCGGTTTATATACCAAGCGCGAACGGAGCGCTTCCTAAGCAAACGAATGCGGTACCCCCTTGGCTTAGTGCTGGATTCCGCGAGATACCTCGCGTCGCGGAAACTTCGTGGTGACAAAAAAATACCGGTGATGCTGTCGCTTGATCCGATGGGCGGAAGCACCGGCGCACGGGGCAGCGGGAATGGCAACGGAACTGGCTCAGCGGCGGCGGAATCGCGCGGAATGTTGAGCGTGGAACAATGCCTGGCAGCGATGAAAGAATGCGATACGCCGGTGGTAGCGATTTGCGGAGGAGAGCCGCTGGAGTATCCGGAGATTGCGCGGCTGACGCGGGAGATTCTGGAGCGCGGGAAACATTTGTTTCTGTGCACCGACGGCACATTGATTCGCCGGCGGCTGCATATGATTCCGCCGTACACGAATTTTTTCTGGAACGTGAAGATGGACGGGACGGAAACGGTGCATGACGCACGGGCGAACCGGCCGGGATTGTTTGCGGAAGCGCTGGATGGAGTGAAGGCGGCGAAGAACGCGGGATTCTTTGTGGTGGTGACGACGACGATTTATCCGGATTCGGATATGCGGGATGTGGCGTCGTTGTATGAGCAACTGCATGGGATGCATGTGGATGGCTACATGCTTTCACCGCACTATCCGGCGCAAGCAATGTGCCGGAATTCGGCGGCGATGTTCCATGAGAAGATGCGGCAGAGGTTCCGCGAGGCGAGCGAGCTTTTGAACGAGTACAACCTGCTGACTTCGCCGATTTACCTGGAGTATTTGCGCGGAGAGCGCGAGCTGGATTGTTGCTCGTGGGGAAGTCCGGTGTATGGGCCGCAGGGTTGGGCCGCGCCGTGCACGCAGCTGAATTACGGTTATGAACAGCAATACAAGAATCTGTTGGAAAAAACGGTGTGGGAGAATTTCGGTCGCGGGATGAATCCGCGGTGCGAGCCGTGCTCGAGTCATGCGGGGTATGAGACCGCGGCGATTTTGGGGATGAATCCGAAGGCCGGGGATTTCTGGAAGTTGATCGCCTGGCAATTCCAGGGCGGACTGGGAGAGAAACGCGAGCGGGCGCAGAAAGCATGACGACACTGGTTACAGGAGCCGCGGGATTTCTGGGGAGTCATGTGGCGCGACAACTGGTGGCGCGCGGAGAATCCGTGCGGGTGCTGATGCGGCCCTCCAGCAACAACCGGGCGATCAGCGATTTGCCGCTGGAGTACGTGACGGGAGATTTGCGGGATGCGGCTTCGCTGGACCGCGCGATGGCAGGCGTGAAGCGGGTGTATCACGTGGCGGCGGATTACCGGCTGTGGGCGAAGAGATCGAAGGATATTTACGATTCGAATGTCGGCGGGACGAAGAACCTGTTGGCGGCGGCGAAGCGCGCGGGCGTGGAGCAATTGATCTACACGAGCACGGTTGCGACGATAGCGGTGGACCGGCCGGAACTGCCGAACGAGTTTACGGATGCAAAGCTGGAAGAGATGGTGGGGCACTACAAGCGGTCGAAATGGATGGCGGAGCGCGAGGCGTTGCAGGCGGCGAAAGAAGGACTGCCGGTGATCGTAGCGATGCCGACGACACCGGTTGGGCCGTGGGACTGGAAACCGACGCCGACAGGGAAAATTATTCTGGATTTTCTGAATGGCAAGATGCCCGGATACGTTGAGACGGGATTGAATTTTGTGGGAGTGGAAGACTGCGCGGCGGGACACCTGCTGGCGGCAGAGAAGGGCAAAGTGGGAGAGCGGTATCTGCTGGGGGCGGAGAACCTGACGTTGAAGGGTTTGCTGGATTTGCTGGCGCAGATCACGGGGTTGCGGGCGCCGGGGATGAAGATTCCGCATGGGGTGGCGCTGGGTGTAGCTTATGTAGATACGGTGTTTTCGCGGCTGGTGGGGAAGGAGCCGCAGATTCCCGTGGAAGGCGTGAAGATCGCCAGGCACAAGATGTTTGTGGATGCTGCGCGAGCGCAACGAGAGTTGGGGTTCCAGGCGGGAACAGTGACGGGGGCTTTGGAGCGAGCGGTGAGGTGGTACCGGGCGAATGGGTATGTATCGGCACGGCGAGCGAAGAAGATTAAGTTGGCAGCGTGAAGAGGGAAGTAGAGGAAGTCAAGGATCAGACGGGACCGAGGGTTAGGTATGAAGGTGCTGGTTACATTTGCGGTGGAGGCGGAGTTTGCGGCCTGGCGGAAGCTGCGGGCGTTCAACCTGATTGATTATCAGGGGCTGAAGCTGCGGAAGTCTGTCGTCGGGACGGCGGAGGTCACGGTGCTGATTACGGGCGTGGGCTCGGAAGCCGCGGCGCAGGCCATGGACCTGATGATGCGAATGGCGGATAAGGACCAGTATTTTGACGTGTGCGTTTCGAGCGGGTTGGCGGGAGCCCTTTGCGACACGCTGAGTGTTGGAGACGTGATTGCGCCAAAGGAATTGATTGTTGAGTTGAAGCACGGGGGACAGGGAGCCGAGCGGCTTGAGGTGGATGGAGAGCTGCGCCAGCTTGCGTTGGGAAGAGGCGCGAAGAATGCGAATTGCCTGTTCACGACGGATGAAATCCTGGTGAAGGCCAGCCAGAAGAAATCGTGCGCTTCGCGAGCGCAATCGGTGGATATGGAAAGTTTTGAAATCGTGAAAGCGGCGTCGGCCTGGGGAGCGCGGAGCGTGGTGATTCGGGCAATCAGCGACGCGGCGACGGAAGACATGCCAATTAATTTTAATTTGACGCTATCCGAACAAAAAGAAGTGAGCCTGCCGAAAGTGTTGCTGGAGCTTGCGAAGAACCCGTTGGCGCTGCCGGCACTGGTTCGTTTTGGAAAACAGAGCAAGCGAGCGGGGGCTTTACTGGCCGGCTTTCTGGAGAACTATTTGCAGGATTTGGCGAACCTGAAGAGTGCGAGACAGGTGGGCGAGGTGGCGGCACGATGAGCGGGCCCGGAACCGTGGTGGAGCAGGTGAGGACACTGGGGCCGATCCCCCGAACGATGCAGGCAGGGGTGTACCGCGAAAAGGGAGTTGTGCGGGTGGAAGAAGTGCCGGTGCCGGAGGTCGGCGAAGGCGAAGTGCTGATCAAGGTGGCGGCGTGCGGCATTTGCGGGACGGACATCAAGAAGATTTTCTATCGGTACGTGGAGCCGCCACAAATTCTGGGGCACGAACTGGCGGGAACTGTTGTGGCGGTGGGCCGCGGCGTGACGAAATGGAAGCTGGGCGACCGGGTAATGAGTTTTCATCACATTCCCTGCGGAGAGTGCTTCTTTTGCGAGCGGCGGATGTTTTCGCAGTGCAAGCTGTATAAGTCCACGGGATTGACTGCGGGATTCACGCCGAATGGCGGGGGATTTGGCGAATACGTGAAGGCGATGCCGTGGGTGGCAGAGCGGGGGATTGTAGCGCTGCCGGATAACGTGAGCTTTGAAGAAGCCACTTTTATTGAGCCGATCAACACAATCGTCAAGGCAGTGCAAAAGGCCAGAGTGGCAGCCGGGGAAACGGTGCTGGTGATCGGATGCGGGCCGATTGGACTGCAGCTGCTGATGGTTGCCAAAATCGAGGGGGCGCGCATCTATACAAGCGACCCAGTGGCCAAGCGCCGGGAAAAGAGCCTGCAACTCGGGGCACTTGAGTCTTTTGACCCTGTAAGTGGTAAGCTAGTTGAAGAAATCCGGACCCGGTCGGAGGGTCGCGGGGCAGACGTGGTGCTTGTTGCGGTGGCGCATCCATCGGTTGTAGCGGAAGCGCTGGCGGCGGCGAGACCGGGGGGCCGGGTACTCCTGTTTGCCGCCAATGATCCTGTGACAAAGATAGAGTTTCCAGCCTCGGCGGTGGGGATCGACGAGAAGGAAATCCTTGGCAGCTATAGTGCGGCGGTGGACATCCAAGAAAGTGCGGCAGGGCTGGTGCTCGGAAAGAAACTGCCGGTGATGGATATCGTCACGCACAGGTTTCCTTTGGATAGAATCCAGGAGGGCTTAGAACTGGCCGCGCACCCGACCGAAGATTCCTTGAAAATTTTGATAACGCACAAATGAAAACAGCGTCCCCAAAGAAAAGCGAGCTTGGCCTGGAAGAAGCGCCTCTCCAGGAAAAGCTGGTAGTACCTTCCAAGATGACCGCCGCCGTGCTCTACGGCAGCGAAGACCTGCGAATTGAACAAATTGATGTGCCGGCCCTGGCGGTGGACGAGGTGTTGCTGCGGGTGAGGCTGGCGCTGACGGACGGTACGGACCTGAAGGTCTGGAAGCGCGGGTATCACGCGAAGATGATTCAACCGCCGGCGGTGTTCGGGCACGAGGTGGTTGGCGAAATTGTGGCGATGGGAAAGCGCGTGGATCCGAGGTGGCGGCTGGGCACGCGGGTGATTGCGGCGAATTCGGCGCCGTGTTTGCGGTGCTATCACTGCCGTCGCGGGCAGGAAAACCTTTGCGATGATCTGCTGTTCAACAACGGGGCGTACGCGGAGTACATGCGGATTCCCGGGCGGATTGCGCGGGAGAACATGCTGGAAGTGCCGCACTCGGTGGACGACCACAGCGCGGCGCTGGTGGAACCCCTGGCTTGCGTGCTGCGGGGCGTGCATGAGATGGAAGTGCGCACCGGAGACACGACGGTGGTGATCGGTTGCGGCCCGATTGGATTGATGTTCGTGCGGATGCTGACGCGGCGGGGAGTGCGGGTGATTGCGCTGGCCCGGCGCGAAGGACCGCTGGCGGTGGCGCGGAAACTGGGCGCTGCGGCGGCGATTAATGTTACGGAAACGCCGGATGTGGCGGCGGCGGTGCGGGCGCTGACCGATGAAAGCCGGGGACCGGATTCCGTGGTGGAAGCTGCGGGCAACCCGGCGACCTGGGAACAGGCGCTGGCGATGGTGCGGCGCGGCGGCGTAGTGAATTTCTTCAGCGGGCTGCCGACGGGAACGCGGGTAGAGATTGAACCGGCGGCGATTCACTATTCGGAGATCAAGGTGATTTCGCCGTTTCACCATACCCCGAGATTTATCCGGGAAGCGCTGGAAGCAATCCGGCGCGGGGATATTTCGGCACACGATTTTGTTACCGAGGATATTCGACTGGAAGACCTGCCGCAGGCGTTTGAGCGCATGAAGACGCGCAGCGGGGAAATCAAGCTGGCGGTCAGGCCGTAGGATAGCGACTGGTGATTCGTGACTGGTGACTGGTGGAGAGCGACAGTGACCAGGGAGTTGCGACCAGTTTCCTGCGAAGAGCAAGCCCACCCATTTTCAAATTTTCAAGAGGTTAGAGAAGGCTGATGCTGCGCCCGGGCGAATTGAAGATTGCCGCAAAGCTGCCGGCGGAGGGTTGTGCGCCGGCGGTGGCTCAGGCGTACACGCGATGGCTGGCAACGCACCATTACGAGAATTTCAATGTGGCGTCGTGGCTGCTGCCGAAAGAATTGCACCAGCATTTTTATAATTTGTACGCCTATTGCCGCTGGGCGGATGACCTGGGGGACGAAATCCCCGTAAGAGAGCGGGCGCTGGAGTTGCTTGATTGGTGGGAGAGGGAACTGGACGCCTGCTACGAAGGGCGGCCATCGCATCCCGTGTTTGTGGCGTTGCGAGAGACGATCGTGGCGAAGGATGTGCCGAAGCAGCCGTTTGCGGATTTACTGAAAGCGTTCCGGCAGGACCAGGTGGTGAAGCGGTATCCGACGTGGGACGCGGTGCTGGATTACTGCGTGTATTCGGCTAATCCCGTGGGGCGGCTGGTACTGTATTTGTGCGGGTATCGCGACGAAGAGCGGCAGCGGCTGTCGGATGCGACGTGCACGGCGCTGCAGCTGGCGAATTTCTGGCAGGACGTTTCACGGGATTTGGATATCGGCCGGATTTATATTCCGCTGGACCGGGCGGCGGCGCACGGGTTGAGCGAAGCGGATATTGCCGCAAGGAAATTCGACCATCGCTATGAATCGCTGATGAAGGAATTGATTGCGTACACCCGCGGGCTGTTTGAGAAGGGGATGCCGCTGGCGAAGAGGGTGGAAGGGAAGCTAAGCGTAGATTTGGAGATGTTCAGCCGCGGCGGGCTGGCGGTGCTGGATGCGATTGAGGCAATGGGGTACGACACGCTGCACCGGCGGCCGGAAGTGAGCAAGGTGAAGCAGG
The DNA here is from genome assembly GCA_035693545.1 of Candidatus Acidiferrum sp. Taxonomy (GTDB): domain Bacteria; phylum Acidobacteriota; class Terriglobia; order Acidiferrales; family UBA7541; genus Acidiferrum. The sequence continues at coordinate 3,116 of DASSGJ010000315.1, read as the reverse complement.
CTGGATTGCTGGGGCGGGCGTTGATTACCCATGTGATTGGTAATTCGAATGGGAGCCGCAGAGGCGGATTTGCGAATGAAGGCACGATCCACGTTGCCGCGGATTCGAAGGATGCGCAGATCGCCGCATCGTACAGCCACTGCCACCAGATCGCGCGGAGTGCGCACAGCAATTTTTATCCGGCGTTTTTTCTGCTGCCGAAGCAGAAGCGCGATGGAATTGTAGCGCTGTATGCGTTCATGCGGCTGATTGACGATGTTTCGGATGAAGGCGCGGATGTGGCGGCGAAACAGCGCGGTTTGGCCCGGTGGAGAGCGGCTTTGGACGAGGCGGTTACCGGCCAGTCGCAAGCGTTTGATGGAAATGCGGCGCGGTCGCTGGAGGGCGACGACTTGTACGGCGAGAGGGAAGTATTGCCGGCGCTGGTGGACACGATGGAGCGGTTCCGGATGCCGGCGCGGTACCTGCACGATCTGATCAGCGGCGCGGAGATGGATCTGACGATCCAGGAGTATCCGACGTTTGAGCGGCTGAAAGAATATTGCTATCGCGTGGCGGGAACGGTGGGGCTGACGTGCACGCACATTTTTGGATTCAGCGACCCAAAGGCGCTGGACCTGGCGGAAAAGCTGGGGCTGGCGTTCCAACTGACGAATATTATCCGGGACGTGCGCGAGGATTTTTCGAACGGCAGAATTTATCTGCCGGAAGAGGATCTTGTTCGATACGGCGTGGCGGAAAAGGATTTGGGACGAGGAGAAGCAACGCTGGGTGTGCGGGAGCTACTGCGGTTTGAAGCGGATCGCGCGTGGAAATTGTACGAGGATGGCGCGCAGTTGCTGGGGCTGATTGAGGAAGACAGCCGGGGGACGCTGTGGCTGCTGGTGCACACGTACAGCGCGCTGCTGGCGCGAATTGAGTCGGTGGATTTTGCCGTGTTTGGTGAGCGGGTGCGTCTCTCCAAGACGGAGAAGTTGAAGTTGATGGCGAAGGCGCGATTCGGGCGCCATACGGAAGAGAATATCCTTGCAAAATGTGATCGTGATCGGCGGCGGGCTGGCGGGGCTGTCGGCGGGCGTCGCGCTGGCTGAAGCCGGCTGGCGGGTGCGCCTGTTTGAGCAGAGACCGTTTCTGGGCGGCCGGGCAACGTCGTACGTGTTGCCCGACGGCGAGCATGTGGACAACTGCCAGCATGTGACGCTGGGATGCTGCACGAACTTGGAAGATTTTTACCGGCGCGTTGGCTCGGCGGGGAAAATTAAATTTTTCGACCGGCTGGTGTTTCAGGATCCGCAAGGGCGCACCGGCGAAATGCAGGCGGGAATATTGCCTGCGCCATTTCATATGACGGGGTCGTTTGCTTCGTTTGCGCCGCTGACGCTGGCTGACAAGAGGAGTATCGGGTGGGCGATGCTGGATATTTTGCGCGGCAAGGGTCATACGGCGGACCTGGATGAGCCGGGCGGCATTTCGATGCTGGAGTGGCTGAAGCGAAGAAAGCAGACTCCGCGGGCGATCGAGCGGTTCTGGCGGGTGGTGCTGGTGAGTGCGCTGGACGAAGAACTGGACCGGACCGACGCGCGATTCGGTGTGGATGTTTTCTGGAAGGGATTTTTGTCGAATCGCACGGGGTACCGGATGGGCGTGCCGTCGGTGCCGCTGGCAGAACTTTATGACGGTTGCAAAACGGAGATCGAGAAACGCGGCGGGGAAGTGAATTTACGGATGCCGGTGCGGGCGATCCAAGTGGCGAATGGCGCGGTGAGCGGGCTGGAGTTTGACGGCGGGCGAAGGGAGAGCGCCGATGCTTATGTGTTTGCGCTGCCGCATCCGGCGATGGCGGAATTGGCGAGCGAGGAGATGAAGCGGCTGGAGCCCAAGCTTGCGGAATTGGGAAATATCGGCGTGGCACCGATTACCGGAGTGCACTTCTGGTTTGACCGCGAGGTGATGAAGGAGCCGTTTGTAACGCTGCTGGATACGACGACGCAGTGGATTTTTAACAAGACGGCGCTGTATGGAACAGGGAACGGGACGGGGAAAGAGAGTGGGCAGTACCTGCAACTGGTGATCAGCGCTTCGTATGACCTTTTGCAGAAGCCGCGGCAGGAAATTATTGATTTGTGCCTGAAGGAAGTGCAGCAAGCGCTGCCTGCGGCGCGCGAGGCGAAGTTGGTGAAGGCCACCGTTATTAAAGAGGCGGCCGCGACGTTTTCACCGCAACCTGGGGTGGACCGTTGGCGTCCTGGGCAAGAAACCAAGATTCGCGGAATGTTTCTGGCGGGGGATTGGACCGCTACGGGATGGCCGGCGACGATGGAAGGGGCTGTGCGGAGCGGGTATCTAGCGGCGGAGGCGGTGCTGCGCGTTGCCGGGACGCCGAGGAGGATTTTGCAGGCGGATTTGCCTGCGGATGGGTTTGTGGGGTGGTTTTGTTAGAGTGCCGGAGAGTTGCGCTTGATCGCTTGAGGCGTTGCTAATTTTGACGTTGAGGTCCTTCGGCTATCCTTATCGGACAGCCTCAGGAAGACGAGCTTTTGTATCTTTATTCGGACGTTTCGAGATTGAAGGTGGAGAGGCGGCGTTCGGAGAGGGTGAGATGCTCGGTGGCGCGATCGATTTCGGCGTATGCTGTGCGGTTAGCGGCCTTGAACTGGTCGAAAGAGGATTCGGAATCCCAGTAGTCCAGGGTAAAGTAAAAGTGAGGACGGGAAAGGTCTTTCAGGAGGCGAGTTTCGCGGTAGTGCGGATGGTGTTGGAAGAGGCGGACCCAGTCGCCCTGGGGGCCATAGGCGGATTGAAAGCTTTCTTCGCAACCGGGCTTGACTTCGTACTCCCAGAAGGCTACAAACATAGTTGTCCCATCTCCTGCTCTCGCTTCCCGGCAATCCAGGAACACTTCATTGGGGAAGGCTGGCCTGCCGGACGATTGTAGCAACCCGATTGGATACAAGACGCAAAGAGATCCTCTCTGTAGTTGTGTAAATACACGTTGAAGTGGCAGTCCGTTGAGGCTGACGGACGGAGGCGTTTGTGGATCGCAAGTACGGCCACCGCGGCTATCGTGACGCGGAAAAGCACGAAAAGAAAGAAAGACCAGAGCGCAAGCCGCCGCA
>DASSGJ010000314.1:0-7271 GCA_035693545.1 Candidatus Acidiferrum sp. | reverse complement strand
ATTGAATCAACGAGGATATGGCGGAGAGGGTGGGATTCGAACCCACGGTACGGTTTCCCGTACGCTCGCTTTCGAGGCGAGTACTTTCAACCGCTCAGTCACCTCTCCGCGGTCGGGAACTTTATTTTAGCAGAGAGGTTGCCGTTCGGGCTACGCCACTGTCAACGTGAATTGCATCGCTGGAACGCAGGTTTTCGAACGAAGCTTAGCGGCGAGCGGCGAAGAAGGATTGCAGCAGGGAACTCGCTTCTTCAGCCAGGACGCCTGGGGTGACTTCGACTTGATGATTCAACTTGGCGCTGGTCAATATTTCGAAGCAAGTACGGAAGGCGCCGCCTTTTGGGTCATCGGCTCCATAGACCACGCGCGGAACGCGGGCTTGGACGACAGCGCCGGCGCACATGGCGCAAGGCTCGAGGGTCACGTAGAGTGTTGCCTCGGTTAGCCGATAGTTCGCCAGTCTTTGCGCGGCTTCGCGCAAAACCACAATTTCAGCGTGCGCGGTTGGGTCGCAATCGCGGATGGTGCGATTCCCGCCGCGCGCGAGAATTACATCCCCGTGAACAAGGACTGCGCCAATCGGGACTTCTCCGGCTTCGGCGCAGGCTCGGGCTTCATCCAGAGCCATTTGCATGTATTCCTGATCGCTCATCATTTCGTGATTGAGAATATCACGCTCCTTGTGCCGCTTAGAGGGCCGGACAGCTTGTGCCGGCCAAAGTGCGCCAAGAATCCTTGACATCCGGGCATTGGCAAAAGAGACTGTGAACATGAAGGAACTCATCGGGCGGATTTTCCAGGTGGACGTCCTGAAGGGCATGGGCGTTACCTTCCGCACGCAGCACCCGGGAAACGTTTACACAGAACAGTATCCGCTGGAGCGGCCGATGGTTGCCGAAAGGTATCGCGGGGCTCCCCGGCTGAATAATCATCCGGAAAACGGCGAAACCCTTTGCATCTCCTGCAATCTTTGCGCCCTGGCGTGTCCGGAGAATCTGATTGTGGTTGGTTGGGAGCGCGATGATGCCACGCGGCGGAAGGTGCTCACCACCTTCACTTATGACACCTCCCGCTGCATGTTTTGCGGCCTCTGCGAAGATGCCTGCCCGACGGATGCCCTTGAGCTGACACAGGATTTCGAGATGGCGTATTACAGCCGCGAAGGGGCGATTTGGGATCGCCACCGGCTGGAAGAAGGGCCGACTCCCACGCGCTATACGCGCTAGAAAACTCATGGAAATCCGCCGAGATCCCGTCACACAGAGTTGGGTTGTATCCGGGCAGCGCGAACGGCCCGAAGAAGGCGAAGGCGGTTGTCCGTTCGATTCACCTGCGATTGACAGCGCCAAAGCAATTCTGTCATGGCCGTCCGAAGGGCCGTGGCAGATTCGCGTGTTGCCCCACCCGGAACCGTTGTACCGCGTGGAGATCGATCCCGGACGAGCCGCGGAAGGAATTTACGACAAAATGGGGCCTCTTGGCGCCCACGAAGTGATCGTGGAAACGCCGCGGCATGACAAGCGATTCTCGAGTTTCAGTGATGATGAACTGGATCACGTCCTTGGAGTCTGGGGCTCACGCATCGCGGACTTAAAGAAGGACGCCCGCTTCAAATATGTGACCGTCTTCAAGAACCAGGGGCCGCAAGCCGGGCAGGAGTGGACTCACACGCATTCCCAGGTGACTGCCACGATATTCGTGCCGCGCAGAATCAAATACGAACTGGCGTCGGCGCATGAATGGTACAAGGACAAAGAACGCTGCGTGTTTTGCGATATCGTCCGCCAGGAAGAAAAGCAGGGGAAGCGCATCGTGGATGTTCAGGGTGATTACTACGCACTGTGCCCTTACGCTTCACGTGTCCCGTTTGAGATCTGGATCCTCCACCGGCGGCACAATCATCTCTTCGAACAGCCGAGGCCGGGGGCGAATCGCAAACAGCTGGCGGCGCTCGTTGGCCGGGTGCTCCGGCGGCTGGAGAAAATCGCGCCGTCCTTCCACCTGGTGGTTCATACCTCGCCGAACACCCGCAACAAAAAGGGAGAGCTTTCCGGCTACTGGAAGACGCTTGCCGACGATTACCACTGGCACATCGAGATCATGCCGATACTCGAAAAGCGCAGTAAGTCCTACAGCATCAAGGAAGTTTATTTTAATTCCTTGCTTCCGGAGCAGGCTGCCGAACAGCTCCGCGCGGTCGATCCCAACGCATGAGGTTTCGAGCGCAGCGCAATTCGGAACGCGGCGTGGCGCTGGTCGGGCTGATTGTTCTCGTGGTCCTTCTCCTGCTCCTTGCTGTCTTGTTTTGGGCGCGGCATCCGATCCTGAAATTTGCCGGTGATTCCTGGGTGATCGATGCGCCGGCCGCGCACGCGGACGCTCTGCTGCTTCTGGGCGACGATAATTTCTATGCGGATCGCGCCACTCACGCCGCGGAACTGATCCGTCACGGCGTGGCCCCCGTGGTGGTCGCCAGCGGACGGCGGCTGCGTCCGAGCGCGGGCGTTGTGGAGCTTCAGGAACACGACCTGATCGAGCGGGGGGTCCCCAAGGACAAAATCATCCGTTTTCCGCATGACGCGGACAGCACGCTGGAAGAAGCTGTGGCGCTGGCGAAACTATGCTCTGAAAAGCACTTTCGCAGTGTGATTGTGGTGACCTCGAATTATCACGCCCGGCGGGCAAGGTACATTTTTGAGAAGGTCTTTCCGCATACCATCTCGGTTTCCGTCGCCGGAGCCCATGATGGAGAATTCGACCCTGACAACTGGTGGGAAAAGCGAAAGTCGCAGGAGCTGTTCTTGCACGAAGTGGTGGGCATGCTGGTGGCGTTCCGGGAGGGCGGTGGCGCCCATCCGGGCGAAAAATAGGAGAAGGGAACTATCCGGCTCCGGAGATACCGTCCTATCGAACAGTGAACCTTCAAGTCACATTATTTCCGGAAAAAGCTTGCATTGCCCTTTACATGGCATAAGTGCTGTAATATCTTGTTCTTTCTGAGTCGCAGTAAGCTCCCAGCCCTCGATCGGCGACTTTGGAGACTCTAACCTAAACGTCGAGGTGTCCTTATGTGGCGAAAAGAAGATGGCCGGCCGCAGAACTCAAGCGAAAATTCCACAAGTCCTATGAATGCTAATACTCCCCCCGCGGCTGCGCCTGCGAATTCGAAACAATTGAACAGCGCCACGGCGTCCGCGAGCGGCGTCGCCTCTCTGAGTCCGGGAATCCGGATCAAGGGCGAAATCACGGGAAGCGAAGATCTTTTCATTGATGGAAACGTGGAAGGCAAAGTGACCTTTCGCAACGCGGTGCTCACCATCGGGCCGAACGCCAGCGTGAAAGCCGATATTGACGCAAGAGAAATTGTGATTCGCGGCCGCGTGGAAGGGAAGCTCGACGGCTCGGAGCGCGTGCAGATCGGCAGCACGGCGAAGGTAGTTGGAGACATCCGTTCCTCGCGCATCGCCATTGAAGATGGCGCGGAGTTCCGCGGGAAAGTCGAAGCCGGCAAAGCACCCGCCCGGCAGGCCGACAATCCTCCTGCAAAGAAATTCGAAAACGCGAAACCCAAGGATGCTGAGGCCAACCTGGAGAAACCAGCTCCGGGTGCGGCGGTGGCGGGAGCGGACTGAACACATGGGATTCCTGAACAAACTGGGGATTGGACTCGGCGCCCAGCCGGCCCGCGAGGGCTCCCGGCCGCTCGCAGGGGATCGCAGTACGCATCAGGGGAATGGCAATGGCTCGGTGGTGGCGGTGGGCACGAATCGCCCGCCGGAACCCCAGGAAACCACGCGCGGCTCCAATGGACTGAAGGAGTTTTTGTGGAACCTGGACGGGCTGGGCCGTGGCACGTTGCTCGACCTCGGGCCCGCCTGGCAGACCACCTTGACGTTCTTCATCGAGCGCGGTTTCCGGGTGACTTCCGACGACATTCTGCGCGACTGGTCTCAATTCCTGGCCGAAGAGGAAGCCAAGGCGAAAGCAAGCGGCGAAGTCACTGCTGAGTCTTATGCCGAGCGCTTGCCGGAAGCGCGCGCCAAGCGTTTTCTGGAAGAAAATCTGCAATACCCGTTGGCATCATTTGACGCCTTGTTGCTTTGGGATGTGCTGGATTATATGGAGCCCACGCTGGCAAAACTGATGATCGGGCAGCTGACCGAACTGTTGCGTCCGGGAGGCGTGGTTTTTGCGATGTTCCACAGCAAGAAGCCCGCGGGATTTCAGCGCTATCGCGTGGCGGATACCACGACGCTCCAAGTGCTGTCCGCAAAAACAATTTTCCCCGCGCAAAAGGTTTATCAGAACCGCGAGATTCAGGATCTTTTCGGCCGCTTCCGCACCATGAAGTCGTTTGTGGGCCGCGATCAGCTTCGCGAAACTCTCTTCATCAAGTAATTCCGCACTTTTTTCCCCGGGCCGCTCGACTTATCGAGCGGTCCTTTTTTCTTGGTATGGGTCGAAGACAGTCGCAGCGCCGCGTGACTTGCGCCCCTGACAACTTTAGTTAGACCCCTCGTTTGCGAATCCTCGAGTACTTCTCGCACAGTCTCGCTTTCGGGTGCTTAACGATCTTGAGGAAGTCCGATCATTTGAGATCTCGACGTTCTGCGAACTCGGCGAGGGCGCGGTGGACAAACGAAACGGAGATGGACCCTTCACCGACTGCGGAAGCGACGCGCTTGACGTTGCCGCAGCGAACGTCACCCACGGCGAACACGCCCGGCAGCGAGGTTTCGAGCAGATGGGGAGAGCGGTCGAGCGGCCAGCGGGCAGCGGCAAGATCTTCCCTGGTCAGATCCCATCCGGTCTTGACAAAGCCTTTGGCATCGAGCGCGACACGGCCATTCAGCCAACCGGCGTTCGCTTCGGCCCCGGTCATTAGGAATACGTGCCGGAGATCGTGAGTGGTTACCGTGCCCGTGGCGTCGCGCCACTGCACACGCTCCAGATGTTCGTTTCCCTCAAGAGCCACGATCTCGGTTCTTGTCATGAGGTGGATTGCCGGGTTTTCCTCGATGCGCCGAGTCAGGTATCGGGACATGCCGGCCGAAAGACTGCCGGAGCGGACGAGCAGATGAACGCGTTTCACTGTCTGCGCGAGAAAGACGGCGGCCTGGCCGGCGGAATTCGCCCCGCCAACGACTATGACTTCCTCGCCTTCGCAGAGCTGCGCTTCCATGAAGGTCGCGTTGTAGTAGATCCCCGCGCCTTCGAACTGAGCGAGATTGGCCAGCGGCGGCCGATGGTATCGAGCCCCAGTGGCAATGACGACGGTGCGAGCCGGGATGGTAACGCGGTCTTCGAGCCTGACGCCGTAGGAGTTGTTTTCGCAGACCAGCTCCGCGGCGCCATTCGCGATCATGACCTCGGCGCCAAACTTCTGTGCCTGGGCGTAGGCCCGTCCGGCCAGCTCTCGTCCTGAGATGCCCGTTGGAAATCCAAGGTAATTCTCGATTTTCGAGCTCGTGCCAGCTTGTCCCCCGGGAGAGTTGGCCTCGATAACGAGCACATCGAGTCCCTCGGAAGCGGCGTAAACGGCGGCCGCAAGACCGCCTGGCCCGGCGCCGACGATGATGACATCGCGCCGGTGGGTGTGATCGATTCCCTTATTGAAGCCGAGACAATCGGCAATCTCCTGATTGCTGGGATTCTTCAGCACCGTCTCGCCGCGGCAGATCACGACGGGTATATCCGCGGGCTCCACGCGAAAGCGATCGAGCAATTGCCGTACATCGGCGTCCCGGTCAAGATCGAGGTACTTGAAGGGGTGGCCATTGCGCGTCAGGAATTGTTTGATTCGCAGCGTTGCGCCGGACCCGAGGGAGCCGATGAGAAGAACGTCACCAATCCCCTGCGCAATCACCGCGACGCGCCGATGGATCAACGTTTTCATCAGCACTTCGCTGATTTCGGAGTCGGTTTGAATGAGGGCGTGCATCTGGTCGCGTGTCAGTTGGACGACTTCGCCAGATTCCCGCACACGGAGGCGCATCTGCGCGGGCCGACCTAGGATCATACTGATATCGCCGGTGAACTGAGTAGGCCCGACAATCGCGATCAAAATCTCGTCCAGGGCGGATGGCCGAATGACTTCGATCTGACCCGACTTCAGTACAAAGAACGGGACGTTGGTTTGGCCGCCTTCGATCAAAATCTCGCCGCGGGTGATTGGACGAATCACTCCGTGCGAAGCAATCCTTGCGATCTGCGCGGGGCTCAGCACCGGAAAGAGGAGCGCGGCATTCTCGGAGCTTGAGAGCAGAGTCGAGCGTGGGGTCTCAGTCACACGGAACTCGCTTTGGGCAGCGCGTCCGGCGCGTATTTGAAAAAGGGAGAGTTCGATACGCCAATCACTCTTGTTATCTCTTGCATCCGTGAATATTTAGCCTGAGGCCTTGGCTGACCGCCCCCGGTCAGACTGGCGGGCGCGGTAGTCGGTCACGAAGAACCCGTTGATTTCAGGGTACGACACCGAGTTCGCGAAGCCCGCAAAACTCCCGTCCGACTTCAATTGCTGCGCTGCGCGCGTGAAACCGGTCCATGCGGCAAGAGCCAACGCGCCGCCGACACTAATGCGTCGCACGCCGAGCGCCGCCAGGCTGGCGACGCTCAGGCCAGCGTCCCGAGCTACCAGGACGTTGATCGGCTTTGGCCGAACCGCGTCAACGAGCGCTTTGATCGCCGTGGAATCGTGGGGGCCGGGTGCAAAGAGAACGTCCGCCCCCGCCTCAGCGAATGCCTGCAGACGCCGGACCGACTCGCGAAGCGGATCAGGATGGCCGACGAGGAAACATTCGGCCCTGGCCGTCAGTAGGACGCCGGTACCGGACTGATCGATCGCTTCGCGTGCTGCGCGCACACGTTCGACGGCGAGCGGCAGATCGTAAAGCGGCGACGACGGATCACAGGTTGAATCCTCGATCGACAGGCCCGCGACGCCGGTCGTGATGCAGCGCGTAACGTTGTCTACCACATCTTGCGGTGACGCGCCGTAGCCAGAGGCGAAGTCTGCGTTGACCGGAACGTCCACCGCCCCCGCGATCTCGGCTATGTATGCCAGGTTTCGCTCACAAGTGAGCGCGTTTTCGGAGTCAGGCAGCCCCCGCGAGAACGCACCGCCCGCGCTGGTCGTCGCCAGAGCGGGGAATCCGAGGTGCTGCAGGTAGCGTGCAGAGCCGACGTCCCACGGATTCGGAATCACGAAGCAGCCTGATTCGTGGAGAGCGCGAAACGCCCGCCGACGGTTGCTGAAGTTCTCCAGCGATCCC
>DASSGJ010000313.1:0-53137 GCA_035693545.1 Candidatus Acidiferrum sp. | reverse complement strand
CTGGCTCCGATGCAAAACACGCCGGCAAGCAAAGCCAATGTCACGGATAAAGATTGGTACAACTTCTGATCGTCTGAGGCCAAAGGAGCTACAGCCGCAACCACCAGGGCACAAGTAGCAGCGTCGGGGCCAATGATTAGTTGTCGCGAGGTCCCAAAAATCGCGTAGGCAACGAGGGGAAGAATGCTTGAGTAGAGTCCAACAGCAGGATTGAATCCGGCAAGTTGTGCGTAGGCCACACCTACGGGCAACGCAATGGCAGCCACAGACAATCCAGCCACAAGATCATGCGACACATTGCTTCGCTGGTAGTGCAACAAACTTGCCAGGCCGGGAGCGAATTTTGCCAAGGCTCCCGATTTACTCTTTGTGCCAGACACCTTGCTTCCTCTTTGCGTGCGGTCCACTGGTGGCATCGATTCGAGCTGGCGGGAGTCTGTGCGCTGTTAAGACACGCTTCGAGAAGTTCATATAAAGCGCCGGTAGTCGCAGATTGCTTGGCGCCGACGTGTGACGACAGTCCTGAAACTCGGTGCTATTGCTTGAGCGCGAGAGGAGGTCCGCTGATTCGCTCTCCCTTAAGGTTGACACTCACCTCGACGCGGTCGGCGATCTTGATAAAAGGAATGCCGCTGTTCATCCCATATTCCTTACGGTCGAAAGCCATAATCCCCGCAATCGTGCCGGAGCCAGTCCCTGCGCCCGAAACGGTCAGGACTAGCTTTTCATGTTTGGTCACTCCGCGAATCGTAAAGTCGCCGTCAACAGAAAACGCGCCGGGTCCGGTGTGTTCAATCCTCGTGGACCTAAACGTGATAATGGGATTCCGCTTGACGTCGAAGAAATCCTTTCCCTTCAACTTTCCGTTCTTCATGCCGCTGCCAGTGTCGACACTGTCTGCTTGAATCTTAATGTCCAAAACGCCTGAGGTGACATCAGTCGAGGCAAAGGTCAGAGTGGCATCCCACTTGTCGAAAGTACCCGCTATGTCCACGGACGCTTCCACGTCGAACTTGATCTTGCTCTCCACCGGGGTGATTTTGAACACTGGAACCGCCTGAGTATCCTGCGGCCGAGCGATTGAGGATCTGTTCTCGCCGGCCGCCACGAACAGCGCAGGTTTCTCCGCGTCATTCAGAGCGAGCAGCGCTTCGCCGGCGAAAAGAAACCCACTCAGTATCAGTGCGACTGCAGCGTTCATCGGGAACATATGGCCTCTCAAACCGGGACGGTTTAAAAACCACCGCTGCCTTGGAATCGAGCCTCTTGATCCGGACGTTCCTCAGGCCAATCGCCTCAGTGTTGTAGAAGGCTCCATCAAGTGACACTGTTACTTTTGACAGACAAGATTTGAAAGCTGACCCAGGGACGCTTGAAGGTTGTCTGTAGTTTGCCGACGGATTCCTGCGCAAGCGTGTTCCATTTCGGTACTTGTATTGATTAGGCAATCGGCCGCGATTATAGTCTTGCTTCTCATCTAAGGAACGAGCACACTCATCTTAAGCCGCGCGCGTTCCCATCCCCGAGGAACAAGGTGCGAACCCTTTGACAGGCACAAATTCTTGCTTTCGTGCACTGTATGTATCTTGCAGTGCGCATAGCCAAGGAGCAAAATCCAATCACCGAAGCATCTGGTTCCGCATTTGCAGTTACACGGATTCTTGCAGTAGATGATTTTGAGCCTTACCGTCTCTTGGTCGTTTCCCTGCTCCACGAACGGCCGGACTTAAAGGTGATATGCGGGGTGTCAAACGGCTTGGAAGCAGTCCAGAAGGCGCAAGAGTTGAAACCGGATTTGATCCTGATGGATATCGGTCTTCCTGGGCTCAACGGAATCGAAGCTGCGCGACGGATCCACACATTTGCACCGAACTCGAAGATCATCTTTCTGACTCAAGAGTCCTCGCCTGAAGTAGTGCGGGAAGCGGTGACGTTGGGGGCCAGCGGCTACGTTCTCAAGTCACAAGCAGAAACTGACCTCTTAATCGCTGTGGATGCGGTTCTTCAGGGCAAACAGTTTTTCAACGATGGCGAAGGCCGCCACCGCTCCTAATTCCGCTGTTCACAGCTCGCGAGAAGAAATCCCGCCGATCCCGACCTATACGGACCTCAGGTTTTCCCGACACCTGCGGACATGCTCAAAGAGTTAAGAGGAATGGCGGCGCGAACCTCAGTTCCTTTGTGTACCTGAGAATCGATGGAAAGTTCGCCATCGACGAGTTTCAATCGCTCGCGCATGCTTACTAGACCGAGACCACGTCCCATCGCTTCTTCACTGTTAAATCCGATCCCCGAGTCCCTCACAGTCAGATGGATCTTGTCCAGGGTACAAGTGAGCGACACTTGGAATTGCCGTGAACCGCTGTGTTTCACAGCATTCTGGAGGGCTTCCTGCAACACCCGGTAGAGACAGAGAGAGATATCTTTGGGCAATGTCGTCGGTATCTCCCCGCAGTGAAAATCGATCTGCACTCCTTTGCGGTCTGAGAGCTCCTTGCAGAACGAGGTCGCCACCGAGACCAGGCCCAGGTACTCAAGTTTTGCGGAATGCAGGCGGTGTGACAGGGCCTGAACGTCGTTCCCAAGATCCCTGAGCTCTTTCGTGATCTCGCCAATCGACTGCCGCGCTTCGGTCAGGGACTCAGGAATGCCACGCTTTACAATATCCAGGGCCACTGCAAATAGAGCGAGCCTTTGGTTGACGTCGTCATGAAGTTCTCGCGCAAGCCAGGCGCGCTCCTCCTCGTGCGCTTCAATCAATCTACGGCTAACCGTGGAGAGGGCATCTTCCGCCAGCTTGCGTTCGGTGACATCGAGACAAGAGCCTATGTAGCCAGAAAAGAAACTGTCGGTGTTGCATCTGGGCACGCCCATGTCGTGGAGCCAACGATATCCTCCATCGTGGCGTCTATAGCGATACTCCATGTGGAAAGGCTCGCGCCGGTCGAATGCCTTCGTGAGGATATCCAAGCACCGTTCCAAGTCGTCCGGGTGAATCCCGTCCATCCAGCCGTTACCCAATTCCGCTTCGAGAGAGCGGCCGGTGAACTCGAGCCAGGGTTGATTGCAGTAGGTGCAACGTTTGTCGGTGTCACACATCCAGATCATCACCGGAGCCTTGTCTGCAACGAGGCGAAAACGCTGCTCACTTTCACGCACAGCTTCCTCTGCCTGCCGGCGGTCGGTGACGTCGACGGCCATACCCAGCACTTGCACCGCATCGCCATTCGATTGATAGTCAAATTTTCCTCTAGCCGAAAACCAGCGCGTCTCGCCGCCCGGTCCAGGCAACCGGAACTCTACTGCAAACGGCTCACGTCGTTCTCTCGAGTAGTTCAGGGCTTCAGATACTCGCTGCCGATCCTCCGAGTGAACCTGATGAGAAAGGTCCATAATCTGGGCGGAGCACATGTTCGCTGAATCGCCGAACATGTTCTGCCAGGTGCCGGACCAAGTGGCTAGTCCCGTCTTCAGGTCCATGTGCCAACTTGATGCTCTTGCAGCCTCCATCGCAAGTTGAAGCCGCTCGTTGACCAGGGCGAGGGCCTCTTGCGTTTTCTTTCTTTTCGTCCATTGCAATAGGAGGGCGATAATGATCGTAGCCTGCGCCAATAACAAAAGAGTTCCAGAAACAACGTATCGACGATAGGCCTCCCAAAACGTTGGCTCCCGGTTGAGCACGATGCTGCCGGGTGGAAGATTTCTCTCGTTAAGGCCCCAGCGCTGCAGAGCCCGCCAATCAAAGGTGTACGCGTTGGCGACAGTCGCGGTAGGGATGTCCTGGGGTTTCTCGCCGGTTAAGACCCGCGCGGCGATCTCACCGACCATCCTGGCTTCGGCGGGAGAACTGGCAAGATAGCCTCCGACTTCGCCGTGTCCCAGAGCCAAGTCAGACGGGTTGAAAACGGGGGCATTTGCAGCAGCGGAAATGAGAGGACCGGCTTCGGACAGGCCGACGTAAGGAGTTCCTTTTGCGTCGAGCCCAAAGTGGGTATAGAGGACGACCGTGCGGGGAGGCAGGTGCTTCAACTCCTCAAGGAGACTGGTCATATCGAGGTCTGTCAAGTACGTAAAATCCAGTTTGCTTTCGTAACTGTGAAGACGCTCTTTGTAGAACGCTTCCAGCCGCCTATCGAACGGTGACATTCCTCCGACTACCACCACAGAACGGGTGTTCGGCTGGAGGCGCAAAGCAGCTTCCAGAGTTTTCTCCGGATCGAACCGCTCCCAGACCCCAGTAAAATGGGTATCGAGTCTGGGATTGTCGGCCTCCAACTCTGCGGCACCCCCAAAGACAATAGGAACGTCTGCGAAGAATTTCTCGTGCGCCTCCAGGAGGAACTTCAGGGGAGACGGTCCAAGAGCGATAATGAGATCCGGCCTGCGATCGCGATACTTACGGATGTACCAGCCCAGGAATTCCTGCTGCACGACTGGATCAGGAAACAGTATGGTTTCCAGGTATTCGTGATAAGGCTCGATCTGGTAAGGCGCTTTGGCCGACGCGTCACGCAACTCCTGGTCGACGAGGCCGACCGTTGGAGAAGAGAGGCCCATCTCGTAGAAAATCAGAACTCGCCTGACGGGTTTTGGCTGCGCGCCGCTGATCGCTGGCAGTAAAAGAAATACGACAAGCAGGCGAAAAGCTAATTCCGTCGCCTTCATTCTGCAAGCGCGGGTTGCTTGAACGAGCAGAATTTTTCGCGCCTCTGGGAGAGAGAAAGCGCACATAAATTGACCCACTTGATCGGTGGCGGTGTCCGACCAGGGAAGTTACAAGGGAGTATAACACCATTGACAGGATGGCAATCAAGAGGCGCGGTGGCCCGGATCGCGTTGGAACTTCTCACCGACGTCCGTTTTCGAAACTGGGGCTCCCTGAGGCAGCCTGGGAACGTAAGGAACACCCGTGGCTACCTGGTCACGAGAAATCCGAGCGCAATCGCAGAGAGAGACCCTGCAGGTCTGAGCTAGTTTTTGGGGGTGGGTGGATAATTCTTCAGCAATTTCTTGACGGCCTTGCCAATATTCTTCTCTTTCTTTTCTGGCTTGGCTTTGGGGTCTAACGTTTTGGTCGCATTCCCGCGCCATACCATCTGTTTTTCGTGGGGATCGTACATGCTCAGGTCGAGCTGGCCGACATAAACAGTCGACGTCGAACCATAGGTCGTGCTGGTGGACATTCCGCCATATCCATACCATCCCCCGCCCCATCCCGGACCATAACCCCAGCCGGTGTTGTACGAAGTGAACTGCTTCTCGGTGCCAATCGCGGTCTGGTAGCCAATATAGAGGTCCGCTGTATCGCTATCGGTCATAGTCAGGCCTTTCGTAGCAAGTTCGGCATTAACAGCGGCTGTTACCTTCTTGCCTGTTAATTCATCCGGCGCGTCAGCTCCCTTGATAGGCACCCACTTGTAGGTTTTGTACTTAGAGAAATCCTTGTTCTTGTCGAAGTCGTAGCGAACATCTTGGGCTATGGCACCCATAGCGCCGAACGAAAACAGGAGCGCAAACATAACCGACGCAAAAAAAGCTGACTTTTTCATTTTTACCTTCTCCTTTGCTTGAAAGAATCTCGATTGTTCCAGGTCAACATGGGCCGTCTTCACCAGTTGTCATTCGTGGGACGCCAAGTTTTGTCAGGGTTGTACAGCACCAAGTTGCTGAAAATCTTGAGAGTGTCAGGTCCCAAATCCTTCTGGTAGACGATGCCCTCATGACTCACGAGGAAAGTCTGCACGCCGGTGACACGGTACTCCGCGGGCGCCGCAGCGAGAGCAAAGCCACCAATCATTGCTCCTTCCACGACAAAGTCCATCTGGCCCAAGGGGGCCGAGGGGCCCTGACCCTTCAAAATCTTGAAGTAATAGCCATGGTATGGCTGAGTCTTGTCTGTGTAGCCTTGCTCTAATGCCTTAGCTATCCCTTCAGCGACAGGTCCTCCCAGGCTTCCATCGGCGTTCCGCCAGACAAGTCCATCGTGCTTTCCAGGCGTACTGATCACGCGTTGTGCGTACTGATTCACCTTGGCGTCGTCATGCTTTTGCAAGGCGTATTCATGTTGGGCGTCCACATAACCGCGACAAATCTGGATGGCGTCCAGTTCATTGGCCCCAATGCGGCGCAACAAGATTTCCTCTCGGCCGGCTTTGGTGTCGAACAGCCATTTCCCGCCACTCTGAACGAGCGGAATGGGAAGAGGCCAACCATCTTCGCCAACGGAGAGTACGGCGCGCTTGGGATTCTTGGCGTCTGCGGTGACCTGTTTCTTTTGCCGTGCCTTTGCAGCAAACTCGGTAGCGTTGTTCTTATCCTGAACCGGATCTTCCGACGACAAAAACTTCTCGGATTCCGGGCCAAGAATCTCTTTTAGGGAGGACACATCGTAGCTTTCTGCCGCCTGAATTAAAGCGTCGGCGGCCTGTGCAGCGGTTGCGAACGTTTTTTGCGTTGCTTGCTGTTGCGCGGAAGATACTTGCCCGGAGGCTGCCACAACGCCGAGCAACGCAACCATGAGAGAGGCGCGAAACGTTTTCCATCCGATAGCGGCCGCATTTGGATTCATGTGATATTCCTGCGTCATGGATCGATTACCTCCGTCTCCCACCACCGCCACGAGAACCGCCACCGCCGCGAGAACCGCCCATACTTGAGGAACCTCGCGAGCTACTGGCTCGCGCTCCGCTGGCGCCCCCAGAAGAACCACCGAAAGCGCCGCCCTTCGAACCTGACGACACACTCCTATCGCCGACGCGATCGCCACCCCCGCCTCTGTTTGAATCCCGGGTGCCCGCACTTGGACGGTCACCACCGCGATCCGAAGCTCCCGCGCGGTTCCCTCCCCTGTCGCCTGCACCGCCGGACGCGCGGTTTGAGCCCCTGTCACCTGCGCCACCGGACGCCCGGTTGCCCGCGCCCTGCTGCCGTTGGCGCGCATCTGCCTGGCGATTCCCCATCGAATCTCCGCGAGCCGTGCCGCCGTATTTGTTTGCCGTCGACCGGTTTGCGTAAGGAGCGCCTCCGCGGTGTTGTGGGTTGTGGCTCCAGCCCCCACCTGTATTTCCGCCGCGATTGCCGCTCCCAACATTGGTAGTGCGGTTACCACCGCTGACGTTTGTGTTTCTGTTGAAATTATTATTGTTGTTGATGTTGATCTCGTTGTTGCCGCCCCAGCCGCAGTTCCCCCATCCGCCGCCCCAAGCGGCACCCATGGCCATTCCGACTCCAAACGAAATTGCCATACCCGCCGCGTAATAGCCGGGCGGCGGGTATGCAACCGGCGGATATGGGTAAACAGGGGGACCGTATACTACCGTCGGGTTATAGCTTGGAACGTAGACCACTTCTGGGTTGGACTGTTCGATGACAACGACGGACTTGTTTTCTATAACCTTCGTCTCCACTTTCATCTGCTCGGTGGATTTCAAATTTCCCTTATCTTTTGCTTTTGCCCTCATGCGTTGGACTGCATCCATGACGTCGGATTGCTGTGCCAAGAAAGCGTTGCCTAAATCCGTCGCCCACTGAATGTCATCTGCCAGACGCTTAACGAGATCAGGAAGAGGGGCCATTGCCTGGACACTCGAATCCCAGGGCTGTTTGGCTACGGCGTCGGTAAGCGCCTTGTCCTTCAAATCTTTGTTTTTCATCAGCCACTGCTGAAGTTGCATGATTTCCAAGGGATATGTGGAGGCTGCCAGGACTTGTGCCAGCAGCGGGTCTGGATAAAGAGCGATGGGCGCCACCAGGGCATCCAGTTGATCATTGGGAATTTTCGGAGCGTCTTGTGCGGGAGCACTCGCTTCCTGCGAAACCCGTTCCGCTTGCATTGGCGGCACGGCTGCAGGTAGCAGCACAATCGAGCACACCACCGCGGTCAGTCGACTCGACACGGTGCGGAAATTCATTATTCACCTCTGCGCTTCACTGCCATTCCCGTATAGCCGCGGCGCCATGTTGGGGACACTGGCAAAAGTGACAGCGGATCGCATGATCGGGAAAGGGAGATAAACGAACAGTTGGAAGATCAGGAAAGTGCCCGGAGCCGCGGCTGGAGCGAGTCTTCGCCGACTGTCAAAATTGACAGTTTGCCGTAATCACCATCCCTCCTATTGTGCAATCCAAGTTGCATCGCTAGGCGCAATCCGCCCGGCCTGTGGGTGAGCGCGATTGAAGTGATGCCAATCAGTCGAAATGTAAAGCAGGCTCGCGGCCCTGCAAACCATGTTGTCGTTGCGTGGATTCCGCGACTGCTGGTCAAAGGCGCGTATGCAGGGGAAAGCGATTCGGACGACGCTATGAGTATTCAAAGAGTCGAACGCATTGTCTTGGCAATCGGGTTTGCGCTTCTGATCGTCTGGGGAGCGGCGCGGCTGCACCGGACGTTGGCATCGCGGGCGGCGATCGCGCGATTTCAAGCGGAAGAAGCCGGCATGTTCGCCGAACCCATGTCTTTATCCGCCGATCCAATTTTGGGATCCAAGGTTGACTTTAGCCTGTGGGCCACAAATCGAATCGCGGCGTACGAAGCGAGCCTGACGCAAGAAAAAGACAAGCCGCTCGCGATTCTTCGAATCCGCAAAATCAGCCTTGAGGTGCCGGTGTTTGACGATACCGATGAGCTCGCGTTGAATCGCGGGGTTGGAAGAATTCGGGGGACAAGTCAGATTGGGCAAGTTGGCAATGTCGGAATAGCTGGACATCGAGACGGTTTTTTCCGGGGTCTCAAAGACATCGTGCCCGGGGACAGCATCGAAGTCAATTTTGGCGGGAGAACCGAACAGTACGTGGTCAAACAAATTCAAATTGTTAACCCCGAAGACATAGCGGTTTTGAGTAGAACATCAACATCAACCTTGACCTTGGTGACTTGCTTCCCGTTCTACTACGTGGGTAGCGCACCGCAACGGTACATCGTTACGGCGGTTCAGGATTCTGGCCAGCGGGATTAGAGACTGGGATCTCAAGTACCAAGGCAAGAACATAACGAAGAAGGAGAAAAACAATGATTTCAATTGGGTCCATGAAGACAATCTTGCAATGCCTACTGGGGGGAAGCGCTCTTTGTGTTGCCTTCTCTCTGCCAGCAACAGCGCAAGTGAAAAGTACCGAAACCGTGGAACACGGCGCTCCGGCCAAGGAGGTCAACGTCGAACGCGGGGAGGTCGTGTATGTCTCCGGTAACGACGTGGTGATCAAAATGGAAGATGGCTCGTTGCGGGACTTCTTCGATGTTCCCGACAGCACAACGATAACGGTCGACGGGAGACAGCTGAATGTCCACCAGCTAAAGCCCGGAATGAAGGTCGAGAAGCAAACCGTTACAACGAGCACACCGCGGGTAATCACGAAGGTCGAGACCGTGACCGGCAAGGTGTGGCAGGTCTCACCGCCAAGTTCCGTGATTTTGACGTTGGAGGACGGCACGAACCAAACATTCAAGATCCCCAAGGGTCAGAAATTCACGATCGATGGGCAAGAGACCGATGCGTTCGGGTTGAAGAAAGGCATGAATGTCTCGGCCCAAAGGATTACCGAGGTTCCGGAAACGGTGGTCACTCAGGAAGTAAGAAGAACCGGAACGATGCCGCCAGCACCTCCTGCTCCAAAGCAGGATGTCCCTGTTCTTATTGTTACGGCGCCGGCACAGGCACCAGTCCAAACCGCGGCGGCCCAACCAGCGCCAGCCGAACCAGCACCTGCAAAACTCCCTAAGACAGCAAGTCTTTTGCCGCTCCTTGGACTACTTGGAATGTTGTTCTGCGGGCTCTCTTTGGCGTCCATGGCGATCCGAAAGATAACCCTCTGATTCGAACCGAATCGGTAGAGCAAGCACAACGACGACGGTGAGGATGACTAGAGCATCCTTGTGTCGGTAGTGTAAGTCACCCTCACCGTGTGCACCGAAATATGTTCCACCCTCTCTTTAGCTTTGACCCAACCAAACCCGATGTTGACGGGACCGCCCTCAACTCTGACCGGTTTCATGCGCTTTCCCCCAAGTTCACGCGTTGCTTCATCCAAACAACGGATGTCCACCCAGCGACACGAATTGGTTATCGTCTCACCGGTAAAAAACTGTTATGAGTGGCATACGGGTTGAATCCGTGGCGTTCGAGCAGGCGCACCTCAAAAGTGAACGGCTGCGCCTATTGATTGTTCTTGGAGCCATCGGCATCGCCTTTTTACTGCGCTCGGCGCGCGTCCTAATTCACAGTGGGGGCGAAAACGCCCAATTATGGTTGGCGACGGTTGTAATGTTGGCGCCCTTCGCGGCGTACGAGTTTCTGATGTTGCTCGCAGTGAATCGCGCGCATAAGCAAAACCGGCAGCTCCCAAACGCAGTATGGATCGGCAACATCGTTGTAGAGAATGCCCTTCCGGCGCTCGGAATTGTACTCACTTCAAGTTCCTCCATTGAACCGAGCTATCGAGTGCTGGCGCATCCTTCCGTGCTAACATTTTTTTTGTTCATCTCTTTGTCCACGCTTCGCCTGAATCCGGCACTCTGTCGCTTGTCCGGCATTGTCGCAGCGCTTAGCTACTTGACGGCGGCCGTTTACCTAGGTTGGAGACCATCGTTTGCTCCGGGCACTTCCCTGCTTTCCCCTGAGAAAGCTGTAATTGATTTTGCATTGGAGTTCGTCGTCGTTGGGTTCGTTACCGGCGTGGTTGCCGGAGAAATCCGAAAACAGGTTGACGCCGCTCTGCGAGAAGCAGCGACGCGACTCCAAGTCGATCGTCTGGAACACGACCTCGCGCTGGCAAGGTCGATCCAACAGTCCTTGCTACCCAGTTCCATGCCTCAAGTCCAGGGTTTCGAAATCGCCGCGTGGAACCAGCCTGCCGACCAGACTGGGGGAGACTACTACGACTGGCAAGTCCTGCCGGATGGAAAGGTGGTGGTGGTTCTGGCCGATGTGACCGGTCACGGAATCGGTCCGGCCCTGCTTGCGGCTGTCTGTCGAGCTTACGCCAGGGCCAGCTTCAAGGCAGGGAATGGCCTGCAAGCGGCCATGGATGAACTCAACGCCGCCATTGCGGGGGATATCGGTGAAGGGCGCTTTGTGACGTTTGTCGCCGCCGTTTGTTCGCCCGGGAGCCCCCACCTGGAGTTATTGTCAGCCGGACACGGCCCAATGTGGACTTACAAATTGGTCCACGACAGGATTGACGAGAAGGGGGCTCAAGGACTGCCACTGGGCATTCTGCCGGACTTGGTGTCTGGCCCTCCCGAAATCGTGGAGCTTTATCCGGGAGATATGCTTGTTCTGGCGACCGATGGCTTCTTCGAATGGGCAAACCCAAAGGGCGATCAATTCGGCGTGAAAAGGATTCGAGAGATTATTCGGCTGGCCAGGGAGAAGCCCCCGAGTGAGCTCATCTCCACCTTGTATCAAGCCGTAATTGAGTTCGCAGAAGGAACCCATCAGCAGGATGATCTCACCGCCGTGGTCGTCAAGCGAGTTTGAGCTGGGCTGTAATCCGGAGCCGTATCTTGTAGCGGGAGGCGACCCGCGTGTTTTTCCCACCATGGAGGCATACACGGGAGGGGCAAAGTCAGCCAAGAGATGTTAGGCGTGGTTTTCCTGGGTCTCGTACGGTGATATGAACAAGTGTCCAGCCAGAACCTCACGTATTGCGGGGATCAAGTCGAGAGCCACGCGTGGCTTCGTGATGTAGCCAAACGCACCGGTGGCGAGGCAAGTTCGGACAAAATCGGGGTCCGAGTGAACGGTCAGAAAAATAATCCTGGCATTACATCCCGTTCCCCGCAATTGTTCGGCGGCTTCGATACCATTCAGAAAAGGCATCGAAATATCCGTGACAATTATGTCGGGCTGCAGGTTGGACGCCGCTTCGAGCAGAGCTTGCCCATCGCCCACTTTTCCAACAATTTCGAACGATGCCTCCAAGAGACTCTCGACGAACTCGGGAAAGTGTGGGTGATCATCAGCAAGTAAGATTCGCACCTTTTTCAATGAGCCCGCCCGCTGGACCCTTAGGACAGGAACATAAAATTCATGTTCAATCCTCTTCGGCCTCAATCCTCGAATGTGGGCCCAGGCCGAGAGCATGCTCGACCCTAACTCGCAGATCAGGTGCCTGCATACTGTAAACTTTGTCAGCAGCCTGCAAAAAGTCTAAAATGGGCCGTAGGAAGGTGATGTGCTAGAATCGCTCGTATCGGGCACCACACTCTGGAGACTGCATGCCGTGCAAAAATTGCGGATCGAACAGTCTGGTAAAGCTTAAAGGTGAACTGACTGCCAGCCATCCAACCATGGAGGGGCTAAAGAACCCACCTGTCTATATTTGCCAAGATCTTTGCGTTTGCATGGACTGTGGATCGGCCGAGATTCAGATACCAACGAGGGAATTGGAATTGTTGAAAAAGAGTAAGGCCGCTCCCATTACTTAAGCCAACGTTGTCGAATCCCCTTCTGAATGCCCACAAGTCAGGCCATGTAAGTGATCTTGGATGTACTTAGCCGGAGTTCGCGCCGGTTTGCCCCCGCCGTTGGCCCCGTGCCGGTTGCCGGAATAATTTGTATTGACTAGCCTCTGACGGGAAGCGATACGGGCTGCTCAATTCTAAACTCGAGCAATGATTCGCTCGGAATCTGCAGTTGCTCGCCCTTCTTGGACGCGGCAAGCGCAGTTCCGCCGGCGGCGCCGGCCAAAGCACCAATCGCAGCTCCAGTCCCGCCGCCCGCAATCCCGCCGATTATTGCCCCAAGCCCTGTGCCCCCAAGGATTTTCCCTGCCGTCTTTTTGCCCTCACCTTTCCCCTTGATTTCGTACGTGCTAGTCAAGAGAGGATAGGACGTGCCATTGAGGACGATATCCGTCATCTCGAGTGTGAGCTGAGAGCTTCCAGACATCCTTCCCGCTGACGAGGCTTGCGCCAAACGTCCGTAAACGATGGTGCCCCTTGGTGCTACGACGGTGTCCTCCACCTGCAAGTTAGTTTCGAGACTCGCCTTAAAACGATAACCCGTCTTTTGCGTGCTGGAGTCTATTGGATCAATGGTTCGGATTAGAATTCGGGTTCCCGCGGGAACCGAGACTTTTTTCTTCGCTTGAGGTGCGGCAGTGCCCACCCCTGCGGGATAACCGAGCATTGTTCCCACCAGCAGCGCCGCGGTCGCCATGAATGAGTTACGCATTCGAATATCTCCCTTTTGTTGAATTCACTGCTCTTGGCCGACAACGGGCAACGAGGAAGCGATTTGTAAATCGATAATCAGCAGCAGTTGATGTTCAACCTGGACGAAACGTGCTGCGGTAATTGCCCCAACAATCTCCTTAACCCGGTCATAGGTTTTCGCGAGAAGCTCCGCCCGTTGTTTCTGGTAAGCCAAGGACCTTTGAATCAAGTCGTTCGCCTTTTCATCGGTCATCTGGTTGTAAACCCGGGCATACTCCTTGATATTCATGACTCGCTGATCATTCAGTTTGATTAGCTCAGCATCATACTCGCTGTAGACCGGCCAAAATTTCGCGGCATCATCGGCACTCAACACCATGACCGCGCCCATGATCTCGGCTTTCTGCTGCCGGACATCCTTTCGCAGCAGATCGATATAGGCTTCGACATTTTTCTTCTGTGCGTCGGCATCAGCCGATGCACCAGCTTTGCTATCTGGCTTTTGAGTCTCGGTTTGTGCGCCAGCAGGATGTGGAACGAGCACGGGCTGGACAAACAACATTGCCAGCAATAGTTGATTCACGAATTTCATCTGGTTTGAGCCTTTCTGTTTGAAGCTGCTCCCGGGAACCGCTAAAGGACCTAGCGATGTGAACCATGCCACAACCCTCAGGATATATGGCCCCGCAGACGTTAATAGCGCCCCAAACTCACACAGTCCTTCGGGGAGTTTAACTGTCAAAAATTACAGTCCGGGCCAAGCACCGAGTCGCGCGGTGAGCCAAGTGCGATTGCCCGCACTTGCCCCATTTTCACCTGCGACTTCTGACAGTGCCGATAAGTCATTTCCAGAAATACCGTTTAACTCCTACTGGCCCACAGATTTTGATTATGGAAGAAGGAAAATGAGCTTGGCCTATCGAAGGTTGTGTTATCGGCCGGCCATGGAGGTCGTCTTGCGGAACTCTCTCAACACTGGGGCCCACCACCTACTACTGCCAGCGGTGGCACTGTTGATTCTCTCCGCAGCAGCACCTCGCACTACTAAAGCTCTGGAACCGGAAGCCACGCTCGCGGCGAACTCCCAAACTTCCAATGCCTCAGAGACTCGACCGCCCTCTTCATCCGCAGAACAGTCCATTCCGTTACCGCAGATTGCGGACCGAGCAAAAGAATTGCACAGCCGCGATCAGATAAGCCAAATGCGTGGTATCCAGAGTGTAGTTGACCGCGTCCAGCAGGAATTGAATGCAATACAGACCACGCGAAGCAAGGTTCAGGAACAGCTGAATCTGGTCTTAACGCTGCAGAACCAAATTTCACAACAAGACCAACAGATTACCGAGGTTTTGACCAAACTCAGTCACGGCCGGAGGCAACTGCGGGGGCATATCTTCGGCAGCATTGTTGAATGTACTCCCGCAAATCTGTAAAAAGTGACAGTATGCCGTAGTAACCTGTTCTGACTAAGGTTACACGTGGTGCACCCCATGACACTTCCGCGGCTCATGCTGGCTGACGATCACACCCTTCTGATGGAAGGATTCCGCAAGCTTTTGGAATCTCAGTACGAAATAGTGGGCACCGTGTCGGACGGACGCGCCCTAATGGAGATGGCGCTGCGGCTCAATCCCGATGTGATCGTGGCTGACATCGGTATGCCCCTGATGAACGGCCTGGAGGCCGGGTTACGATTGAGGCAACAGATGCCCGCCACGAAGCTTATCTTCCTGACTATGAACGAGGATCCTGATCTGGCGGTAGAAGCAATGCGTTCAGGAGCATGTGGATATCTTTTGAAGACTTCCGCAGCGGACGAACTGATCCGCGCGATTCAGCTGGCCCTCAGAGGAAAATCATACGTTACGCCTCAGATTGCGCGGGGTATGCAGAGGTCCTTTATCAAGAATCCCAGTGTCAAGGGCCAAGCAAAAAGCCTTACGCCACGCCAACGGGAGGTCGTGCAGCTGTTGGCCGAAGGCAGATCCATGAAAGAGATAGCCGATATTCTGAGCGTGACCCCACGAACCGTGGCTTTCCACAAATATCGTGTGATGGAAGTGTTGAGCATCGAGACAACCGCGGAGTTGATTCAGTTCGCGATCAAATCAAAAATTTTGGTAAAGTGATGAACATCGCGACACTAATTCCATATTGAACTCCTGGTAGATTCCGCAGAGGGTCAGACAGCGGCAAGTGGCCTTCGGATATTTGATTTAAGTTGTGGCGCTTGCGCCTTCTGCTAGTAGACGGTGCGTCCTGGCGTAATTTTTGCAGTTGCTGAGACGTTCAAGAAGAAGGCTCTCTCGTATTTTTCTTGGTCCGATTCTCCCACCGGGCACGGTACACCATTACGCGCGTCTGAACGAGTTCCGCTTCGGCCTTGCGCTTCGTCTTCAAAAGTAGCAGAGCATAGGTGTTCAAGGCATCGATCATATTTGGATAATCCGGAGGAGAGGTCTTTTCCAAGATCGAGAGCGCCCGCTGACAAGCCAGTTCTGCATTGGCCTCATGGCCGAGCGCTATTTCCGCCAAAGCTAATCTCGTGAGGTTCTTCCCTAATTCCAGGTGGTCCGGCCCGAGCACTCGTTCCATGATCATGCTCGCCCGCTCGACAGTTGCCCTCGCATCCTCGTACCGGTGCTCTTCAAGGTAGACAACGCCCAAGTTCTGCAAGCTTATTGCGAATTCCAGCGTTTTCGGTCCAGGCTGCTTTTCCCAGATCGCCAGCGCACGCCTGTACAGGCTCTCAGCCTCCGCGTGCTTGCGCTCGAAATACTCTAACGCGGCCAACTCACTGAGGACTGTGGCCACCTGCGGGTCTTCCGAGCCATGCGCCCTTTCCTGAATGGAAAGGGACCGCCGGAGGAGCGGCTCAGCCACAGTATATCGGCCTTGATTCTGGCAAAAGATAGCCACATTGCTAAGCAATATAGCAACATCCGGAAGGTCCGTTCCAGGTGCCTTATCCAAGATTGCTTGGGCGCGCTTGTAGAATTCTAGCGCTTCCTTCTGTTTGCCTTCCGATTGGGAAACCAACGCGAACTCGCTGAGAGTCAATCCAACTCTCAAGTGTTCCGGTCCGTGTACGCGTTCCTGAAGCAACAGAGCGCGCTGCAACAGCGGTTCAGCTTCTGGATATCGGCCTTCCACCCTATACAGGTGCGCCAAGTTGCATAGCGTGATGGCCAGGTCTCGCGGATTTGCTTCAGGAGTCTTTTCCCAGATTGTCAAGGCTCGTTTATAGAGTGGTTCGGCCTGCGAGTAATTGGCTTCCCGTTCCCGAACCGCGCCCAAATTGTTGAGGAGCTTGGCCAAGTCCGGGTGTTCCGGTTCAAGGGTGTGTTCCTCCAGTACCAATGCATGCTGATAGAATGCCCCAGCCTCTGTATACCTGCGCTCCGATTCGAGCACCGTAGCCAGGCTTTTTAGTGCAGTTTCAAAACGAGGATCAAGCTCTCCGAATTCTTTGGCCTGGTCGAGAGCGTCTCTAAGAAAAGTCTCCGCCTCCGCGTA
Organism: Candidatus Acidiferrum sp.; assembly: GCA_035693545.1. Lineage (GTDB taxonomy): Bacteria > Acidobacteriota > Terriglobia > Acidiferrales > UBA7541 > Acidiferrum. The sequence continues at coordinate 36,468 of DASSGJ010000313.1, read as the reverse complement.
ACGTCCTTGTTCATAGGCCTGCATCCCATGCTGGTAGGCGGTATCCGAGGTGGTCACCTGCGCTGAGGCAGCGGCGGCCCCGAAGGCAAGAAACGCAATGACTCCGAACTGGAGGTTCAAGGCACTATCTCCTCACGTATGTCTCACCTCAGCTGGTACGTAGTTTCGCGATTGCAGATTTGGTATAAAACTGTCAAAAGTACGAGCAAATCAGAGGTCCGCGAAAAAAAAACGCGCGCTGTGCGATTTGGCAGCTACTGGTCTTTCCACTTGTTTGAGTGGTTCAGAAAAACGGTGAGACCTTGTGCATGCGGAGGAACCTATTCGTGGAGAGGCAAGCCAAGCTTATGCGTCTGGACTTATCGCACTGGCACTTTTGACAGTTCAGAGAAGACCGCGGGCATCATACTATGCACGCAATCCGACACGGGAATCCGGCCGAGTACTCCCTTAGTGACGGGCGCACAACCATCAGGTTCTCTCCTCTCGGCCGGATCCCCCCTCAAACGTCTCTGTTAGTTTTGCCAGTGCTCAGAGATTTGCACTCTTCTTATCGTGCAATCGAAAGCAGGGAAAGCAACGGCGTTTCTGCGGGTTCGGAGTTTTTCGTGAACAGCTCCGCGAAGTCTCGGCCACATTGGCGGCTTGTGGCGTTCCTCTCAGCCTGCCAATTATGCGGGCCCGGTTCGTGGTTATGCCTGAGTGCGCAGGAGCCGCCAGTCGAACGATTCGGATTTGATGAGGCTGAGATCAGTCGCAGTACACCAAGCCCGGAAGGTCTTCAAGAAGACCCGCAGAGTCAAGAATCCCCCCCTGAGAAAAAGCGTGAGCGTCGCGGAGAATTCGTTATTGCTCCTTTACCTATTTCGAGTCCGGCTTTGGGCACGGGAATCGTACCGATTGTCGGATACATTTTCCCCCTAAGTACACGGGATAAGATTTCACCTCCTTCTGTGATCGGCGGGGCAGGCTTAATCACAGACAACGGCAGCAGAGCACTCGCTTTGGCGGGCAATTTCTACTTTAAGGAGGATAGTTACAATGCGACTGCGGTGTATTCTCGCGGCAACCTGAACTATAACTTGTACGGGATCGGAATTGCCGCGGGTAACGCCGATCTTAAGTTACCTTTGCAGCAGACGGGCCAAATCTTCTTTGGGGAGTTCTTGCGACGAATTGGGTGGAGATTCTTCCTGGGTCCCCGGTTTATTTCAGGAAGTTCAACCGTCACCATCCGGCGTATGGGCGATAGCATTCCTCCCCCTCCCGATGTCGGGCTCCAGACCAACCTAAGGTCACTTGGCGCGCACTTGCTGCGGGACACTCGCCCGGATCGTTTTTATCCCCGAACTGGGATGTTTTTGAACTTCACGGCAGACTTCTTCGCGAAAGGCCTGGGCAGCAAGTATTCGTTTCAATCCTACAGATTCAGCTTCAGCAAGTTCGAGAGCCTGGGTAAAAGACAGGTGCTGGCCTTTAATCTGGGAGTCTGCGGCACTGGCGGCCAACCACCGTTCTACGGGAACTGCATCTACGGAACAAATAATCAATTGCGCGGGTACACGGCGGGCCGGTATCTCGACCGGTATATGGTTTCCACCCAGTTGGAGTATCGACTGGAACTGCCAAAGCGGTTCGGCGTCGTCGCGTTCGGTGGAATTGGCGAAGTTGCCCCCGACGGCGATCAATTGTTCGACAGCAAGAATTTTCTGCCTGGCGGCGGAGGGGGAGTGAGATTTCTACTCAACAAGAAATATCACATAAACCTTCGCGCTGACGCGGCTATCGGCAAGAACAGTCATACCTGGGCGATGGGCGTTGGGGAGGCATTCTGATGCGCGTTAATAAATTGCGAGCGCGACTTGCATCAGGGGAAGCCATCCTGCCGCCGCACCCTTCGTTTCGTATTTGTGCGGGCAGAACACGAGTCCTTTTTGTTGTTTTGATTACGCTCATTCTGATGGCGGCCCTTCCGCTATTTGCCGGCACGAAAATTATTCACCGTTGGGTTCTCGCGGACCAACCCATGCCAAAGCTCCGGAAAATCCTGGTCATTGCAGTTGTCGAAAACTACCTGATACGGCAGCACTTCGAAGACGAGATGGAAAAGCTGATGGCCAAATCCAACGTTGAGGGAATCAAGAGCCACATGGTTCTTCCACCGCGTAACGAGCTCATGGAAGGCGAGCTGAAGCAACGGATTAAGGAAAGTGATTTGGACGCAGTTCTGGTGATTCGGCCCAAGGCCGCGCGCCGGGAAGCCAAGGAGGTCGTGACAAGGACCTTCTACATGCCACCCCCGGGCTACTACACGTTTTGGCCTTACTGGAATATGACGTACACGCAATTCTCTCAGACCAACTCCTACATGGAGGAAAACACAATCGTAAGCGCCGAGTTCAACCTGTATAGCACGAAAGACGAGAAGCTTCTCTGGAGCGGTGAAACGGACACTGTGTATTCCAAGGACTTCGGGAAATTGGGCAAGGAGTATGCAAGAGTCCTGATGCGACAACTCAAGAAAGATAAGGTGATCGGCAAAGAATGATGACCCTCGGCTCTGGACTACGGGCCTCGCGGCTGTCAAACCTGACAGTAGTAGCCACCACTTTGCATCGTCACTATACCGCGCGTGTGGGTTCATCGCGAACCTGTGCGGAGGAACTATGTATAACCCCGGTAAGATTCTCCTCTGTTCGGTGGCAATATTTTGTGCGACCAGTACAGCCGCCGCGCAGGTCCAGCAGAGCGTGCCGGATTCCAATCTGACCACCAAGTCCGTCGCTGCAATTGGCTACAAGGTTGGCGGCGGAAGCACCAAGGTCGACTTTAAGGGCACAGAGTTAATGTCGGCTGCGAGCGGAGAGGCCAAGGTCAGAGCCAAACCGGGTGCGACGAGTATTGAGCTCAGTCTTATCGGCATGACGCAGCCCTCGACCCTGGGCGCGGAATTCCTGACTTATGTCCTTTGGGTAGTCACACCGGACGGCCGCTCCGGGAACATCGGGGAGATCATCGTCGACAAGAACGGAGAGGGCCAGCTGAAAGCCACGACGCCTGCCCAGACCTTCTCTCTCCTTGTGACGGCTGAACCCTATTTTGCCGTGCGCTATCCCAGCGAGATGGTGATCCTGGAAAACCAAACGCGAAAAAACACAAAGGGTCAGATATTCCCCGTCACTGACTTCAAATTGATGAAGCGTTCGCAGTATGAAAAGCTCGGAAATCCGTTGGCCATGACTCCGGATCTGGAGCATGTCCCGTTGCAAATGTACGAAGCCCGCAACGCGGTGGATATTGCGAGATCACGCGGAGCGGATAAGGATGCGCCGGAGATTTTTTCCAAGGCTACAAGCAGTTTACAAATGGCAGAAAACGCTCTCTCCAATAAGGAAGACAAAAAGAACATTGTGTCCAGAGCGGGCCAGGCTGTCCAATTTGCAGAAGACGCGCGCGCACTCGCAGCCCAACGGCAGAACGACGCCCGCATAGCCGCGGAGCGTGAATCCGCTGCCGCCAAAGCGAGAGCGGAGGCAGAAGCGAAAGCGGCCGAAGAGGCCAAACGACAAGGCGAACTGGCTGCCGCAAAGGAAGCCCAGATGAAGGCGGAAGCTGAAGCGGCTGCGGTTAAGGCCGAAGCGGAGGCGGACGCCTTGAAAGCAAAGGAAGAGGCTGCGAGGGCAGAAGCAGAGCGCTCCCGTAAGGCAGCGGCTGAATTGCGAGCTCAACTCCTTGATCAATTCAATCGGATTCTCGAAACGCGAGATACCCCACGTGGGCTGGTGGTCAACATGGGCGACGTGCTATTTGATTTTGGGAAGTATGATTTGCGCTCCGAAGCTCGGGAAAAACTGGCAAAACTGTCGGGGATTATCCTGGCGCACCCAGGCTTGGCGCTTGCCGTTGAGGGTCATACGGATAGCGTCGGAGGCGACGAAGCGAACCAAAAACTCTCGGAGCAGCGCGCGGACACTGTGCGCCACTACCTCATCGGGCAAGGACTGCCGGAGGACCGCATATCCTCCAAAGGATTCGGCAAGACCACCCCGATAGCCGAAAACGATACCGCGGCGGGAAGACAGAAAAACCGCCGCGTGGAGATCGTCGTGTCAGGCGAAGTCATCGGCGAGAAGATTGGAACGTGAATCTCAAGCCTCGCGCTGCTCTTTTCCTGGGCGATTTCCAACCGTCGTAAGGTAAGTCCATTCTTCTTACCGCATTATGACTGTGAGCGCGATGCCACACGAACGCTCAGCGACAAAATTTGCGTGCCGCGTCCCTGCTAATTTTGACAGTTCTACATTCCAGTGCCAGGTCCTAGCATCGTCGCGGTGTGGCGCCTGGATTTGCCAAAGCAGAGACCCTCCAGCGACAAACCAGTGACCGACACTTGGACATCCGTGGCGCGTCGAACTGACGAAGGTAAAACCTACGCCATGGGCTGAATTAACTTCGTTGGAATTTCACTGGCGCACGCCAACGGCCGCTATGTGGAGGCGAACGAATGATAAAAGAACCTGAGTTCCGCGTCGCTCCGCGGCCACAAAATATATCAACGAGGAATTGCAGGGAGCCATACACGTACGCAAGCGTTCGGTCCGCCGCCATGCAGACCTCACTCCTATGCCTTTTCGCGACCACTTTATTCTTTTGCGCCGGCTGTTCTTCCAGTAAAGAGCAACCACCACCCCCACCTCCAGGAGTCACCATTACTTCCGTCGTTCAGAAAGATGTGCCTATTCAACAGGAATGGGTGGGAACGATGGCCGGCAATATGGACGCAGATATCCGGCCGAAGGTCGAGGGATTTTTGCTCGCGCGCCTGTACACAGAAGGCTCCTACGTTGAGAAGGGTCAGCCGATGTTTCAACTCGATAAGCGCCAAGCGGAAGCCGCGGTGGAGCAGGCAACGGGAAATCTGGAACGTGCCCGCGCTGCGTTAGCACAGACACAGATTGATGTGCGCCGGTACACTCCGTTGGTTGCGCAGAAGGCAATCAGTCAAGCCGAACTCGACAAGGCACAGAGTTCCGAAAGAGCTGCTACAGCTACTGTGGCAGCCGACCAAGCGGTTCTGGACAACGCCAAATTGAATCTTGGTTGGACCACAGTGACATCACCTATTTCCGGAATTGCCGGCGTGGCCAAAGTCGGCATCGGGGATCTAATGACGCCGACAACCGTCATGACCACAGTTTCGAGCGTCGACCCCATCTACGTTGACGTTAATATCGCGGAGCAGGATTACCTTCGGCTCAGCCGCGAAAAATCGACCCGGGCCGGACGCACAAACCTGGAGTTAATTCTGGGTGATGGCACGGTTTTTCCCCACGTCGGGCACCCACTTTTTGTGAATCGCGAAGTGGATTCGCGAACGGGGACGATTCAAGTACGGGGAGAATTTCCCAATCCAGGCAATTTGCTTCGGCCCGGGCAGTACGCGAGAATTCGCGCCGCCACCGAGTTGCGCAAGAGCGCTCTTCTGATCCCCCAACAATCGGTTTCAGAGTTGCAGGGCGTTTACCAGGTCGGAGTGGTTGCTGCCGATAATAAGGTCACCATCAAAGCTGTCACGCTTGGGCCTCAGTTCGGCGACATGTGGATCGTTGAATCCGGGCTCCAGGCTGGTGAAAACGTCGTCGTGGATGGCTTGCAGCGGGTTAAGAGCGGCATGGTCGTCGCACCTACACATTACAAAGACACTCAGGCGAATGCACCGGCCGGTGGAATGTAGCCATGTCCAAGTTCTTCATCAGCCGTCCAATTGTCGCGATTGTTATTTCGATCATTACAGTCATCGGCGGAGTGGTCGCGATGTCGAAGCTGCCCGTCGCACAACTTCCCGATATCGTGCCCCCACAAATCAACGTATCTGCGACATATACCGGAGCCGATGCGTTGACGATTGAGCAGTCGGTTGCCACACCGCTCGAGCAGCAGATGAATGGTGTGGACAACATGCTCTACATGATGTCCACCAACGCCAATGACGGGACCATGACCCTTAAGGTTACCTATGACATCGGCACCAATGTGGATATCGACCAGGTCAACACACAGAACCGGGTTTCGCAGGCTAGTCCGAACCTCCCCACCTCCGTCAACCAGTACGGGGTAACGGTCAAGAAATTAATGGGACTTCCCCTCCTTGTCCTTTCCGTCTACTCACCCAACAACACCTACAACGGACAGTTCCTCGGCAACTACGCGACTATCAACATTAACGATGCGCTTTTGCGTGTCCCCGGGGTTGGACAAGTCACAAACTTCGGGGCTGCTGATTATGCCATGCGCATTTGGGTGAAGCCCGATCAATTGACGAAACTCGGCCTGACCGTTTCGGACCTGACTAATGCCATTCAACAGCAGAGTGCCGTCAATCCCGCCGGACAGATTGGTGCTGAACCTGCTCCAAAGGGTCAGCAATTTACGTATGCCGTTCGCGCACCGGGCCGGCTCGTAAACGCAGAGGGTTTTGGAAACGTCATCGTCCGCCAGAATCCCGACGGCTCAACTGTGAGGTTGAAGGATGTTGCGCGGATCGAATTGGGCTCTCTGGTCTATCAGCAGATCGGGCGGTACAACGCGAAGTCCGCGGTAATCATTTGCGTCTACCAAGCACCTGGCTCCAATGCATTGGCCGTAGCCGAACAGGTGAAGGCACAAATGGTGGAGCTAAAGTCGCGGTTCCCCCAAGATCTCGAATATAAGATTGCCATGGACACTACCCTCCCGATCACGGAGGGGATGAAAGAAATTGTAAAGACGCTATTCGAAGCCATCGTCCTGGTGATAATTGTCGTATTCCTGTTCCTCCAGAATTGGCGCGCTACCTTGATCCCGCTTCTTGCCGTTCCCGTTTCACTCATCGGCACCTTTGCCGTGTTCCCCATGCTGGGTTTTACCATCAACACGCTATCTCTCTTTGGGTTCATCCTGGCGATCGGACTGGTGGTGGACGACGCAATCGTTGTGGTCGAGGCAGTCGAACATCACATCGCGCATGGCCTGTCGCCCAAAGATGCAACCATTAAAGCGATGGAAGAAGTTTCCGGGCCGGTCATTGGAATTGCCCTGATTCTTTCTTCAGTCTTCGTTCCCATGGCCGCTCTCGGTGGCATCAAGGGGCTCCTGAACCAACAATTCGCAATCACCATCGCCATCTCCGTGTTGATCTCGGCCTTCAACGCCTTGACCCTTTCGCCGGCACTCTCAGCTCTTTTGCTGCGGCCTCGCAAAGAATCCCGGGGTCCGCTTGGAAAGTTCTTCGCCTGGTTTAACCGCTGGTTCGATAAGGCGACAGGTGGCTATGTGAGTTGGAGCCACTTCCTCATTCGCCGCTGGGTGCTTGCACTGCTCATGCTGGTCGGAATCACCGTTGTAGCCGTGCTGATGGGCAAGAGCCTGCCCACCAGCTTCATCCCCGAGGAGGATCAGGGATACGCGTTCCTCCAGATACAACTGCCTGACGCGGCTTCACTGCAGCGTACCGATGCGGTCATGCGCAAGATTGATGACATGTTGGCACACACTCATGGTGTTCAGAGCTACAGCGGGATTTCTGGTTTCAGCCTGCTCTCCAACACCTCTGCTTCCTACACGGGTTTCTATTTCCTTCAACTTGATCCTTGGGAAGAGCGCAAGACTGCAGAGCTTTCCGCTAATGGGCTCGTCCAAGCTCTGAACAAGAAATTGCGGAGCGAGATTCCGGAAGCCATTGCGTTCGCTTTCGGCCCTCCCGCCATTCCTGGTCTTGGCACCGCCGGCGGGTTCACCCTCATGTTGCAGGACCGGACCAGTGGATCGGTTCAACAATTGTCTGAAGCTCTGGACAAGCTGATTTTGGCTGCGCGGAAACGCCCGGAGCTTGCCTCCCTCGTCACCACCTTTCGTCCAACGGTGCCTCAGCTCTTCGTGGACGTCGACCAGGATCGTGTACAGAAGCAGGGACTCCAGTTCGGGGACGTTTATCAAACGCTTCAGGCCTTTTTGGGTGGTGCCTACGTTAACCAATTCAATCGTTTCGGGCGACAGTGGAAAGTTTATCTTCAGGCAGAACCGAGCTACCGCACCAGCATAGACAAGATTGACAGCTTCTATCTCCGAAACTCCAAGGGCGAGATGACACCTCTTACCTCGCTGGTCACCGTGAAGCGCGTCTCGGGGCCCGAGTATACCAACCGGTTCAACTTGTTCCGGAGCATTCAGATTAACGGTTCACCTGCTCCGGGCTACAGCTCTGGCCAAGCCATGGCTGCGATGGAACAGGTTGCGAAGGAGACGCTGCCGGCTGGATTTGGGTATTCCTGGAGCGACATGTCCTATCAGGAGAAGAAGGCAGAGGGAGGGCAGGCGATGGTTTTCGCTATGTCGTTCCTATTTGTTTTTCTCATCTTGGCGGCGTTGTACGAAAGCTGGTCTCTACCCTTCAGCGTTCTTCTTTCAGTTCCAGTGGCGGTCCTCGGCGCTTATGGCGGGTTGCTCTTGCGCAAGTTTGACAACAATGTGTTCGCTCAGATTGGACTCGTCATGTTGATTGGACTGACCGCCAAGAACGCCATTCTAATCGTTGAGTTCGCAATTCTTGAGCATTCGAAAGGTAAGGAACTCGTGCAGGCGGCCTTGGAAGGCGCCAAACTCCGTTTACGACCCATTCTAATGACCTCTTTCGCGTTCATTCTTGGGTGCGTTCCTCTCTGGACGGCGAAAGGAGCTGGTGCAATTGGCCGCAAAGTGCTGGGAAGTTCGGTGATCACGGGCATGTCTGCCGCCAGCGCACTGGGGATTTTTTTCGTGCCTGTCCTATTCGTGATTGTTGAGCGCATCGCCAAAAAGAAAGCTCATGTCGCTGCAGTTCCTTCACCCGCGCTGGAAGGGGGACACGACTAATGCGAAAACTCGCTGTTGTCGCGCTTGTTCCGCTTCTGTCGCTGACGGGATGTAACCTCGGCCCCAAATACAAACACCCGACATTCCAGCCTCCCCCCACCTTCTATACAGAGGACCAGGCCAGGCAGATTTCGATTGCCGACGTCGCCTGGTGGCAATTGTTCAAAGATCCCGTTCTCCAAGGCCTCGTCCGGGAAGCGCTCGAGAAGAACTATGACCTTCAATTGGCCATGGCGCGAGTCGAGGAGGAGCGTGCCCTCCTTGGTGTCAGCCGCTCGCAGTACTTTCCTCAAGTGGGATACGACGCGAACATCTCCGGGCAGAGATCGCCAACGATCCCGAATCACACGTACTACAGCTACAGTTTCACCACCTTCTGGGAAATTGATCTCTTCGGTCGTATCCGCAAACTGAATGAAGCCCAACGAGCCCTTTACTTTTCCAGCGAAGAAGCCAGGCGAGATGTGCGGCTCCTGGTCATGTCGGAAGTTGCCCAAGGATACTTTCAGCTGCGGGCCTTGGACACACAGCTGGAAATTTCTCATCGGACGGTCAAGAGCTTTCAAGGGTCTCTCGAGATCTTCCAACACAGGATGGAGGGAGGCTACGCATCAGGACTCGAAACTTCCCGCGCGCAAGCGGCTCTCTCAAATGTGGCGGCGACAATCCCTGATCTGGAACGCCAGATTGTTGCGCAGGAGAATGCGTTGGACCTCCTTCTTGGGCGCAATCCCGGCCCGATCCCTCGTGGTGTAGCCCTCGATGCACAGTACGACCCGCCCGAGGTGCCCGCTGGTTTGCCGGCTTCTCTGTTAGAGCGGCGCCCCGATCTGCGGGAAGCGGAGCAGAACCTGATTGCCGCCAATGCGAACGTCGGTGTGGCCAAGGCCAACTTCTTCCCGACGATTTCTTTGTCCGGATTGTTCGGCGGCATCAGTCCTCAGTTGTCGGAACTGACGGGAGCCGGCAAAGCCTGGACCCTCGCAGGTGACCTTACCGGACCTATCTTCACCGGCGGCCGTTTGAAGAATCAATATAATGCGTCGCTGGCACAACGAAACCAAGCCAAAATCTCCTTCGAAAAAGCGGTAACCCGTGCTTTCGGCGAAGTGTCCACCTCGCTCTCCGCTCATCAACTGCTTGCCAAGGCTTACAGCGAGCAGATCACCTCGGTTGAGGCATATCGCGAGTCGGTTCGCCTTTCCACTATCCGGTACGACAGCGGGTTCTCAAGTTACCTCGACATCATTGATGCCCAAATTCAAATGTACCCAGCCGAAATTGCGACGGTGACTTATGATCTCGGCCGCAAATTGGCATTGGTTGACGTCTATCGCGCCCTCGGCGGAGGGTGGAATCTGAGCGATTCACAGTGGACGAGTACAAATCCTTCCCCGAGTGCCACTCAGAACCCTACTCCCTGAGTCACCCGCAGTTAGACCTTTCCTGACGCGCCCGTTCGACGGCAGTGCGGCCGCCCATTCGCCGTTTTGTGTTCTGGCAACGATTCTTTCTTTGGTAAGGATGGCCCTACAACCCATTGAAGACAGGTGCATTCATTTGATATTGAAGGTAATCCCGATCAAGGGCCCAGACGTGACCATTTCAATGGTAGACCCTCCACTTCGGTAGTCCACGAAGAGATAGCGGTACCCAGCCTGCAGTGTCCACTTCGGCTTGATGTTGTAGCCCAGGACACCTCCAAACTGATAGTCAAGTTGAGAGCCAGTCCCCCATCCACCGATGTCGCCGAACACGGTAATCGCAATCTTGGGCGTGAATACTCCAGTGATCCGCCCACCAACGATGGGGTCGACCCAGTCCTGCGAAGCTGAGAAATTGAGATTTAAGTTGGACGGAACAAACTGTACGTTCTCACTGAAGTGCCAGTATCGAATCCCCGTCAGCGCATCAATCTTGATCTTCTCTTCATTGAGAAGCCGGATGCCTACTTTCGGGGTCAGGATGAATTCAGCCGCTTTGACGTCCGCTTCCGTCGCCTGAAGATTAGGGAATGGGGGAGCTTTGCTGTCCCCTAACCTGACCCACATTATGTCGAGAGGCAACAAGAGCCACTTTCTGCGAGCTTCGACAGCACCCATCAGGCCGAAGCGGAAGTTAGAGATAAGATCGCGCGGCGTCGCATGCACTGAAGCGTCTCGTCCGAGTGATCCGACCGTTCCATGCACGCCGGGAATCCAAAGGTATGGGCTTACGTCGAAGTGCCATTCAGGGGTATTTGAATGAGAGGAATCAGCGGGCGCGGGGCCCGCTGAACTAGATTGGGCAGCATCTGCTAGGGCGAACACGTCCCTCCAGTCATGGTCAAGCTTAATGGGGAGGTCCTTGTTCTCACTGAGCGAGATCGATTGCGCACGGCATGTATTTCCGGCGAACAAAGCTGTGCTATAGAGAATCATTCCGAGGATCGCCGCCTTTGCGGCATTCCTGATTAAGGTCATCTGAGATTCCTTGGAAAACGAGCAAAGCAAAACACTTGTCCGAATCTTTCCGTGCGTCGCGTGTCGTCCCTACTAAGAAAACGTGAGCAAGCTACATGCAGAAACTTGAATCAGTGAACTGCTTAGGCCAACTAGCAAAACTGTCAGGGGAGGTGGGCATGAAAAAGAGCGGTAGTGCCTGTGGAGGCGGCGACACGCGTTTTCGCGCGAACGATGGTCTGCTGCTGTTGAGTCGAAAATCAGTCGGAGGAAATGATGAGTTGGGTGTCAACATTTCCGCACATGCCGTAAACAGTGCCGGGGGTGCAAGCGCCAACGGAGTAGGTGTAGCAGCCCGGATGCTTCGCGGTGACGGTGATCGGGCGGTCGGAGCCGCCGATGATGGAACCATCGTGATCGAAAGGATTGGCGGTGCCAAAATCGACGAGGAATCCAACGTTCCTAGAGCCACTCATGAAAGTGACCGTGGTGCCGACTTTGATGCAGAAGGCTTTGTTGGACTTGGCGTCGGGAATGCTCGGCGTAGCCGTAGCATAGTTGCTGCCACTGCGCCTGATCTCTATGGAGCAGGGCGTGGAAGCGGAGCCACAGGTATTTGCCGCGGCACAAATACTCGCCGGATTAGAAGCCGAGCAGACGTCGCCTTTAATTTTCTTCTTTGTGTCCTTGCCAACTATGAAAGCCGTCAAGAGAAGCGGCAACGCAAACAGGCTAAAAAGAATTGCGAGATAGCGGTAAATCTTCATTAGGTACCTCACACCGAACAGATGAATACAGCCCGTAACTGCATTTATCTTGGAGCAGGCGCAGCTGCCGTCAAGGCGCCCACGAAAGTTTCAAGCATTCCTACTGCAGGGCGCCGGCCTTGTCCCAATCGATGATGTTGACAAGCTTCCAAGGGTTCTTGTTGAGCTGAAACTCCAGCTGCCCCTCTTTGTTAATGACCAACTGGGCCGCCGGGTAGAGGACTCCGCTGCTCTTGTCCTTGTCGGAATCATTAATCTCGATTTCGCCTGCGGTCAGGTTGTATGCAGTAGTTTGGGTGTTGTAATAAGCTTCACCGAATCTGAGCAGGCGGTTGGTGACGAAGCGAATCTTGCGACCCGTTGGCGTGGGAACCAGGCGAATGAAACTGAGGTCATAACCAATCGTCCCGGTGATGGCAATGCGGCCAACGGACTTCATCTTGGTGAGCGCATTGACCAATCCCTGGTTCTGACCCTTTTTGAAAGCATCGACAAGGATTTGTCTGTCCTCTTCCGTGGAAAACTCGTAGATGGTCACCTTTACGGAGACGTTTTTACCCAACTGGGTGCTGGTGCCCATGGCCGTGGCATCGATCGTCGATACTTTCCTGTTATCTGCGGAAAGAGCGAGTGTGACCGCCGTCAGCAGCAGCGCAACGAGTAGCGACCCGCGGTAGCTGAATTTGCGAATGCTGGATTTATCTGCATTGGTTCGCTTCATCGTTTTACACTCTCCCGCCTTTAGCCAGCTTCAGAATCGTGGAGCGATTGTGCGGTCAACACCGCCGGGCGACCATTGTCAAAAGTGACAGGCCAATCCGTTTAGTGAGAGACCAAGGAGGAAGTAAGAGAGGGAGTTCCCCGGTCAAGTCGCCTAGCCGGGTGAGTTCGAATCACGACTCGTTCATTCTCATCACTCGCAGGGCTAGCTAACGCTCTGAATGCCGTGTTCGATTGTCGACGTGAAGGACCCCGGGTCCAGGATCGAACCCTAATACGGGCTATCCCTGAACCATTCGCTGCGCAACCAGTGATCTACTAGCTTCCAGTTCACCCGATGCCTGTCATTTTTCCCAGTGCCCCCAGCATCCTGCAATACATACCTTATAGGCAGCGAGGCGACATGCAGGAATCGAATCCGAGAGAGGCTCGATGTGGAACAGCGCACGAGGCCATCTGCCCGATTCAGCAGTGCAATCCTGAAGCGTTTGAACGCGTCTACGAGGCAAACAGCGAACTTGTTCGTCGAATTTGCTTGCGCATGCTACGAGATCCGATCGAAGCCGAGGACGCCGCGCAAGACGTGTTTGTCTGCGTGCTTCTCAAGCTGCACACGTTTCGAGGTGAATCAGCTCTGTCTTCATGGCTATACCGGTTGACAACGAACCTTATTCTCATGCGGTTTCGGAAAAATAATCACAGACAGGTTTGCCTGCGTGAGTTGCTGGCGGGTAATGGCGACCTGCTCGGCGATATCGGTACGCCAGACCTTTATCTGAATGGCGTGGTAGACCGCGTCGATCTTCAAGCTGCTCTCGATCAGTTGCCGGACGGTTATAGAGCCGTATTTGTTCTTCACGATGTTCAAGGTTTCGCTCATGAGGAAATAGCCAAACGCTTTGGCTATTCAGTTGGGAATTCGAAATCCCAGTTGCATAAAGCCCGGAGACGTTTGCGTGAACTGCTCGCCGCCAAACCTGGCAAGAGACCGCCGCAAGAGGCAAGGAAAACTCGCCTCCTCGATATAAGCCCAACCGCGCGCGCCGCCAATCATTCGATTGGTGGATATTAGGCAGCAATGAAGAGGCCTCCGTGATCGGACTCAGATTCAGCGATCAAGAGCAGAGGTAGCCACCATGAATTCGATGCGAAAGCTCTTGGGTGTAATGTTCCGGGGCCTTCTGGTGATCGTGTGCACGATGGCCATCGCACCGGGCGACACATTGGCGTACATGACGGCGTCTGGTTCGGCGCAAGCCGCTTCACCACAGGAGCAAACCGCCAAGATTCCACCCGACCAACTCGACTCCCTCGTTGCACCCATTGCCCTCTATCCAGACCCGATGCTTGCCCAGGCCCTCGCGGCTTCCACCTATCCCCTCGAACTCATGCAGCTCCAGCAATGGCTGGCCAAGAATCCGGGGCTGAAGGACAAAGCGCTCGCCGATGCGGTCGCCAAGCAGCCCTGGGATCCGAGTATCCAAGCGTTGGCGGGGCTACCCGAAGTGGTAAAGCGCCTGGCAGACGACATTCAATGGACTACCGATCTTGGCAACGCATTCTTGGCGCAGCAGAGCGACGTGATGGATGCCGTGCAGCGCATGCGAAAGAAGGCACAGGACACTGGCAATCTGAAATCGACCGAACAGCAGATGGTGGAAACCAAGGTCATCGAGAGCAAGAGTGTGATCGTGATCGAGCAAGCCAATCCGCAGGTCGTATATGTACCTTCTTATGATCCTGTTGTGGTGTACGGCCCTCCGATCTATCCCTACCCGCCCATTTACTATCCACCGGCCGGATACTATGCCGCTGGACTGGCAATCTCTTTCGGTGTTGGCGTGATGATGGGGGCGTTCTGGAGCGGCGGCTGGGGCTGGGGTTGTGGATGGGGCGGGAACAACGAGATCAACATCAACAATAACAATAATTTTAACCGTAACTCGAATATTGGTGGCGGCGACCGCAACAACATTGGGGGCGGAAACCGCCCATCCAATCAACCAGCTCGCGGCGGAGGAAATCGCGGTGGAAACTCCAGCTGGAAACACAATCCGCAACACCGCGGCGGTGCCCCGTATCGCGATCGGTCGACGGCGGACAGGTTCGGTGGCACAGCTCGTGGAGACTCCTTGTCCAATCGCCAGGCTAGTGCCCGCCAACAGGTTGGCCGACAGGGGGGGAATCTACCGAGCAATCGGGCGAGCGGCGGAGGTTTGAACAGCAGAGGCGGTAGTGCCGGCGTCAGCAATAGGTCGGGCGCAGGTGGAGCGGATCGGGTAGGAAGCCGAGACCTCTCGCGTGGTGGCGGCGGCAACCGGGATGCTTTCGGAGGAGGTTCCAGAGGCTCCAAGGGCTACAACGGTTCGAGCGCGCGGGCCAGCAGCAGCCGCGGTTCATCGAGTTTCGGATCACGAGGAGGCGGCGGAGGTGGAGGTGGTGCTCGTGGTGGAGGGGGGCGGCGCAGGTAAATGGCTTGGGTCGGCGAAAAAAGGCGCAGGAGTACGGATATGAAATCAACATTTGCAAAAACCTTCAGGTTTCTCCGGATTGTTGGCGCATTGGCGTTCTTGTCGATGCCCGGCCACCTTCTTGGACAGCAACCTTCCGCAGGCGCCGCCCCTGCTTCAGTTGTTGTCGGCGCCAAGACCTTTGATACTCCGCAGCAGGCTGCCGATGCGCTGGTCGCTGCGGCGGAACGGTTTGATGAACCTGCTCTCGAACAGATCTTTGGCCCCGTTGGCAGAGACATAGTTTTCACTGGCGAATACCCACAAGACCGGCAGCGAGCCTTGGACTTCGCGGCACAGGCTCGCGACAAGAAAAATGTCTCCGTTGATTCAAAAAAGGAGAACCGGGCATTCCTTCTGGTGGGCAATGAGGACTGGCCGTTTCCCGTGCCAATTGTGAAGCTGGGTGCGAAGTGGGCGTTTGACGCCAAAGCGGGCCGCCAGGAACTCCTCTACCGTCGCATCGGAAGTAACGAATTGGACGCTATTGATGTTTGCCGCGGCTACGTCGAAGCGCAGCACGAATACGCACTCGAGCCGCGCAAAGGCTACGATGTGAACCAGTACGCGCAACAAATCATCAGCACTCCGGGCAAACAAGATGGCCTGGCATGGCAGAACCCGGATGGTAGTTGGGCCGGACCGATTGGCGAAAAGATCGCCCGCGCGATCGAACAGGGATACTCCATGAATGCAGAACCATACCATGGCTATTTCTTCAAAATTCTAAAAGGCCAAGGACCCGCGGCACCACTCGGCGAAATGGACTTCGTTGTGAAGGGAGTAATGATCGGGGGATTCGCGCTTGTGGCCGCGCCGGCCGAGTACGGCGTGACCGGGGTGAAGAGCTTCATCGTCAGCCACGACGGCGTAGTCTACGAGAAGGATTTTGGACCCACCACGCTCACTGAGTTCATAAAAATGGAGCGCTTCAATCCGGATAGTTCCTGGAAACCGGTTCCCGAGGATTAGCCAACTGTCACTCGCGACGATAGCGACTGACGAAAAAACTCCCTGCTGCCAGGGCGCAATGTCCAAGCTTCAAAATGCCATAGGAGGATTCCAATGGAGATGACTACGAGCATTCGGGAAGTAGCGGACGTCACCATTGTAGACATAAGCGGGCGAATTGTGCTCGGCGATGAGAGCGCCGCACTCCGGGACATGGTTCGCCGTCTGCTAAGCACGGGGCACAAGAAGATTCTATTCAATCTTGCCAATGTCAATCACATTGACAGTGCGGGTTTGGGCCATCTGGTCGGCGCTTTCACGACTGTGCAGAAACACAAGGGAGAACTGAAGCTGCTCAACCTCTCGAACAAAGTCAGCGATCTGATGCAAGTTACGAAACTGTACACCGTCTTCGACATCATTGACGACGAGGCCGTGGCCGTTAAGTCTTTCGGTAAATCAGCAGGGGCTGCGGGATGAACACCTAGTTCAGTGAGAATAAACGATTGAGTGTTCGGCACAAACACTGCGGAAAACGCGTTGATCTGCCTCGCCGTGAAAACTGTTCAAGGCATACCCGCAGAGGATATCTACTTCGAAGGTCGTGCCTATCTCGTCCCAGAGTTGTTCAAGCCGAATTGCAGCGTCCGCCTTACCTTCTGCCCATAGGACACCCACAGCTTCGCCGCAAACCATGACGCGAGAATGCTCTCCCCTGGCCACTTTGGCGGCTGAGTGAATGAGACCGTTGGCAACCTCGAAAAAACGGGCTGAGTCAGGCATATCATTCACCATAAATGTGGAAAGCGTTTTGGCCACATCCAATTGAATGTATATCCCCTGTTGGCTGGCAGCGTCGATATCGAGACCGTGTGCCTTCAATCTCAGCACAAGATCGTCGCGGTGCTGCTCCGAAATGACGACGATAGCGACATTACCGGACCTGAGGGCAACAGCGATGAAGCGAGCAAGGCTATCGAGAAGAATTGCGTCGTCAGAATAGAACAGAACCTCATGGCGGTGAGGCCCTTTCTTCTCTGAGGAGTCTGTGAATTCGCAGTCTTTTAAGCTGCTACTGACAAATTGCTTGCCCCGAAGAACCGCATCCAAGGCAGCCAGCAGCTGGCCCTCAGCATCTGGCTTATATACGTAACCCAGGGCGCCTGTGCTCAGTGCTGCCTGAACGACGTCGCGATCATCGTTCTGACTTAGGAAAACTATTTTGGAGCTGGGAGAGAGTTGCCGTATGCGCCGGGCAGCTTCGATTCCGTGCAACTTCGGGAGACCTATGTCCAGCAGAATCAAGTCCGGCTTCAGTTCTTCAACCTTTTGAACGGCTTCTGATCCATCCGACGCTTCGGCGATCACTTGCCATTCTGGCCGGGCGCGAAGCAGCAAACGGACTTGTCGCCGCCAATCTGCATAATCATCAGCTATGAGAATGCGAATCGATGGCAACAGGCGCTCCGTCACTTCTGTGCCTAATGTGAAAGAATCATCCCTCTTTATCATCCCATTTGGCAATAACACCGCCTGTGCAAAATTGTTGCGCAAGCCTCAAGGTTCTTGGGCCAAGCCACCTCCCCTCGTCCCTGCTTATAGGCCGCTCCAATAGGGCCAAGCGGCAGCCGGCCAGCGCGGACTGAACTGTTAATAGTTACAGTAGACGGCTGTGCAAAGGGCTTTGCACACTATCGATTCAGCACGGTTTATGGGCGCCGCTGCGAGCTTCTGCAGTGCCGCGAAAAGGCTCGGTAAATCAGCGGCAGCGATCTCAAGCACAGCCTTTTCCTGTTGCCAAAGGAGCATTTATGAAAAGGTCCGGAGCGTTCTTGGCTGTTTCTCTGCTGTCATTGACAGTGGCGTCGGCGAACAACAATAAGGAGACTGAGCGCGTAGAGAACGCCGGAAAGGTGATGAAAGAGATCTTGAACGTCCCGGACAACATCCCTCAAAGTCTCATAGATAAGGCCGACTGTGTCGTGGTACTGCCTTCGGTGGTAAAGGCTGCCTTCGTTGTTGGCGCTAACTATGGCCGCGGTGTGATGACATGCCGCCAGGGGGCGAAGTTCCAGGGTCACTGGGGCGCGCCGACCATGATGGCGCTGGAGGGAGCGAGCTTTGGTCTGCAAATAGGAGGCCAGGCGACGGATTTTGTGCTGCTGCTTATGAATGATCGTAGTGCAAAAGGAGTCTTAAGCAGCAAAGTCAAACTTGGCGCCGATGCATCCGCAGCAGCGGGTCCAAAGGGCCGGGATGCATCCGCGGCAACCGACGTCACGTTACGGGCCGAAATCCTCAGCTATTCACGAGCTCGAGGGGTGTTTGCCGGGGTTTCCCTTGAGGGTTCCACGCTCCGGCCAGATGGAAGTGCGAACAAGAGTCTGTACGGGAAAGAGATTTCCGCAGAGGACATCGTTCTAAAAAGCGCGGTTCCCGTACCCGCCTGCGCGAGCCAACTCTTGAAGACGCTGAATGCCGGGTCGCCTAAGAATAAGTCGGGAGCATAGCGGGTACACGAATATAGAGCGCACGGACAATGTTGAATCGAATCAGTACAGCTTCGAACTGGACCCCATCGCAGACCGATATAGGTGCCACACAGGTGCATCAATGCCGGATTTGCGGCAGTGCTAACGTACGGCGATCCAGCATGAAAAAGAAGGTCGAAAGGCTGTTATCGCGTCTGCTTTCAATCCAACCCTATCGCTGCGACGATTGTGACGGCCGATTTTGGGATAGACGCACCCACTGACTTGCCTGCCGCGATCCGGGCACGTTCATAGGAATTTGATGCGCGGTTCCAGCCAACGATCCCCTTTTTCTATCTTCATAATGTGGTTTTTGGGAATCTCCACATCCGGACCACTTTCGGGCTTCATCAGCAACCTGTTGCCACAGTCCCTCAGTATAGTTCCCGAAACATACAATTTGACTTGACCCAATCCCAATTCAAGAACGGCCGGATGCCCAATCAAAGGCTCAAATGTCTGTTTCATCGCGTTACCCACCCCCGTTTTAATCTGAAAGAGCAATCCTTCTCTCGCAGCCAGTGGGATGAGTACTGGCAAAAATGACAGTTCCTTGATTTGGATGCATTACATCGCCGATCGGCAAGGGTAACTGCGGTTGTTCTGGGTGGCACCACACGTTGGTGGTGCGTTTTGGGCGGAGCGCCGCAAGCCAGGATCTTCGTGGTCGATTGGAGTACAGGCTGTCGGGATATCGTTCACTGCCCTGCCCGATGTGTTCTCCGAGGCGCATTGGAAACGACAAACAAACTTCAGTTGGCTGCAGATGTCGGGGTGCAGAGTCAACAGTAAGGCTGCTTCTGTTTGCACCCGGCGGCCTGTCACTATTAACAGTGGTGCACATAAAACGAATTAGTTAACTAATCTCTGGAAAGAGTTCGGTTTCCGTAGAGAGTTTCGAGGGAACAGCCGGCTCGAACTGTCGGTGTGAGCGTAGACAGCCCTGATCGTAGGCTGCGCCGTCCACCGGTGATAACCAGGAGCAAAACATGAAGCTGACTACTGTCATTTTTTTAGGGCTTGCTTTATTACTCGGGAGCAGCAGCGTGCTTGCTCAAGATTATCCCAAGGTCGAAGTTCCCATATTTTACTCCTTCATGCGATTCAATCCGGAGAACAGCAACATCGTCAGCGGATTTTCGCTGAACGGCGGCGGCGGTGGTGTGACCGTGAACGTCAACCACTTTTTTGGGATCGAGGCCGAGTTCGCCGGCTACCAAAGTCAGACCAAAACGTTCGACTTCCCGGCAACCGCCAACAGCCCTTGCCCAATAGGCTGCACGGTTACGGCATCCGCAAATCTGTTCACGTACAACATAGGACCCGTCTTCAAGCATCGATCCTCGCACTTCGAGTTTTTCGTAGAAACCATGTTTGGTGGAGCGCATTCCAGCACGTATCAGAACCTTCTGAAAGCCTGCCAGGCTGCCTGCACCACAACGACTAATCCAAGCAACAACGCTTTTGATTTCATCATTGGTGGAGGAATTGATATTCCAGTGGGCAGACACATTGCGATCCGGCCGGTGCAGGTTGATTATGTGCTGACCCGCTTTGGCAATGGTTTTACTAAGGGCAATCAGAATCAGAGCAATCTTCGCTACAACGGGGGTATTGTCTTTCGATTTGGTAACTCCGCGCCTCCACCGGTCAACCACTCGCCCGTTGCGTCCTGCTCCGCGAACCCCGCGCAAGTAAATGCTGAGTCAGGCGATGGCGTCCTGGTGCGAGCCGACGCGAGCGATCCGGATAACGACACTCTCAACTACACGTGGACAGCGAACGCAGGCACCGTTGATGGCACGGGGGCGCAGGTCCGGTGGAATTACACGGGTTTACAGCCGGCCACATATACCGTGACCGCGCGTGTGGACGATGGTCGCGGTGGCACAACGACTTGCAGCGCAGATATTCGTGTGGATCCCCGGCGCAACCGGCCGCCTACTATGAACTGCTCCGCGAGTCCAAACACGGTTCATCCCGGTGACCGTGTGCACATCGCCGCAGCGGCAAATGATCCAGACGGCGATCGATTGACGTACACCTGGCACGCGAATGGGGGCCAAATTGCGGGATCTGGCGCCGAGGTGGATCTCGATACGACGGGCGTATCACCTGGCCGTTATACGGTGACCGGCCGCGTCGATGATGGGCGGGGTGGAGCCGCTGACTGTACTGCGGAATTGAGCGTCGAAGCTGCTCCGCCCCCGGCGGTGGAAGCAAGGCTGGCCATCCGAAGCATCTATTTCCCGACGGCCCTGCCTTCGACGGGCAAGCCGGACGTTGGCCTGGTGGAGAGTCAACAAGCAACCCTTACGTCCCTGGCCAACGACTTCAAGGAATACCTGACAACCCGACCGGATGCCCACCTTAGGCTCGAGGGTCACGCTGACCACCGCGGCACTCCTGAATACAATCAAGCCCTCTCCGGACGGCGCGTGGAAATCGCAAAACAGTTCCTGGTCAAGCAAGGCGTCCCAGAAGCCAACATTGAAGTCAAGGCGCTCGGCGAAGAGGAAAACATGACACCAGAACAGGTGCAACAACTGGTGGAGCAACATCCCAATCTCACCGAGGAACAGAGGAACAAAATCCTGAAGAACTTGCACACGATTACCCTTGCTCAGAATCGGCGAGTGGATATCACTCTGAGCAGTACCGGTCAACAATCCGTTCGGCAGTTCCCGTTCAATGCCGAAGATGCCCTAACGCTCATCAGCCCTAAGGCAGGAGCAAAGCCGGCAGCCAAAAAGAAAGCCGAGTGATTTGGCTGACTACGAATCGGCTTAGAGACGTCGCTGTGTTTATCTCGTGGCAAACGCTTACGAGGCCGCAACAGAGGAATGCCGGATTCTCATCGACATAAGGAAACGAACAAGGGCGATTCATCAGCATGGCCCCGAACCCTGTAAGAAATAACAGTTTGAGTCTCGCGGACCGTCCACTAAAAACATGGCACGTCACATACGAGCTCTGACTAAGAAGCAGAGGGGAAACACTTCGATCAGGAGAGTTCTTCTTCTGAGGGCCGGGTGGCGTGAGGAACAGAAACCAGAATGCAATAACCCCCAAGGAGACTTTCATGGCTACTCCAGGACCCGCGAAAACTAAAGAGATCAGCTGGACAAACTGGACCAAACCCGCCGCGATGGCGATCCCGGCGGTGGGATACTTCACGCTTGAGAAGGGACGCTATGGACCCGTCTTTCCCAAGACACCCGCCTGCCACGGGTTTTCCGTAGTCGCAAAAGTTATACCCGGTCGGGAGCAGGCCATCCGTGACTACGGGAAAAAGATTGAAGAGGCAGTGAAGGCAGACCCCTTGGTCCTTGCACCACTAAGGCTCCACTACCTGCGCTGGATCTTGTTCGACGTCGGCTCGGGACTGCATTTCATGTATCAAGGCATCTTCGATACCGATTTTGATAAATACATCGAGGACGCAGTGGCGCTATTCGTTAAAACCGGCATTACCACCGTTTTTGTAAACCTCGAAGGATGGCCGGAAGACTGGAAGACAAACGTCGCAGGGGTGATCAAGTTCTTTCGCGATCATCAGTGTCCTAGCTTCCTGGAATACGGGGAGTATCCGTATGTCACGGCCGATGAGATCAAAAAAGCGCTGACACTCAAGGCAGCTTTCGCGGACATGCTCGACCTCATGCAGTAGTTAAGGGAGAGAGCCGTGGCTATCCTGCGACAATCGCTGACCGGGCGAAATGAGGACGGTGCCCTTGAACTGGAGGACATTCAACATTTCCTGATGTCACGGCCACCGGCGCGCGCGGCGCGGTACGAGTTTTTGACGTTCCGGAACGCCGCATGCGGGCGGGCGTGGCTGATGGGCCTGATCGAGAAGGTGGGCACCGCAAAGGTAGTGGGGTTGAACCCGATTGACTCCAGATGGGTAACCATTGGGTTCACGTGGAACGGTTTGCGAGCACTCGGGTTGGATGAACGATCGCTGGCTACATTTCCCGACGAGTTCCGTCAAGGGATGGCTGCGAGAGCGGAAATTCTCGGAACCACGGGCGCAAACCACCCGAATCTCTGGGTGGGAGGCTTGGCGAGCCCGAACCTCCACGCCATTGCCATACTATTCGCTAGCGATGTCGCGGAACGCGAGCGGTGCCGCCAGGAGCACGAACGCTATCTAGTGGAAAGCGGGGGAGTCGAACTTCTCTCCTCGCTGGATCTAGAAGCTCTTCCACCGTTCGACCACGCTCACGAACACTTCGGATACCGCGACCGGCTGTCGCAGCCTGTCATCGAGGGAACGGGCGTGCAGCCGACACCCGGCTCTGGCCCGCCGATCAAACCAGGTGAATTCTTTCTCGGGTATCCGGATGAAGAAGGTGCCGCCGCGGGAATGCCTCAGCCGGAGACTCTTTCTCGAAACGGCAGCTATGTCGCGTACTTGATGATGCAAGAGCACGTGGGCGCATTTCGCGATTTTCTCCGGGAACATGGCGAGACACCCGAGCAACAGGAATTGGTAGCAGCCAAGCTGATGGGACGGTGGCGCAGCGGGGCACCGCTTGTCCTTGCGCCGGACGAAGATGATTCAAGTCTCGGCGCCGATCTTCAGCGCAACAACGCCTTCAGTTACGCGGAGATGGATCCGCACGGGTATGCCTGCCCGCTTGGCGCGCACATTCGCCGCATGAACCCGCGGGACACCGCAGTGAATATGAACCGGCGAAAGATGATCCGGCGTGGAGGAACGTACGGTCCGCCGCTGCCGGAGGGTGCGCCGGATGACGGGATCGAGCGAGGAATCGCTGCGTTCGTCGGTTGCGCAAGCCTTGTCCGCCAATTTGAGTTTGCAATGAACGTATGGACGAATGATCCGAATTTTCATGAACTGGGAAACGAGCGCGATCCGATCTTTGGTACCCAGGACGGCACGTTTGACATGACCATCCCCAAGCGGCCGGTTCGGAAAAAGATCAGAGGCCTGCCGGCTTTCACCACGATACGAGGCGGGGCTTATTTCTTTCTGCCAGGCATCCGGGCACTCAGACACCTGGCGTCCTTAGGCGATGGCCATTGAACGGATTTGACTACCAGACAGTAGAGAGAGGCAGGAAGTCATGAGCACGGAACTCCAACCGCCGCGGACATACAACCAGAATCATGCTCCCCGCAA
The DNA here is from genome assembly GCA_035693545.1 of Candidatus Acidiferrum sp. GTDB lineage: Bacteria > Acidobacteriota > Terriglobia > Acidiferrales > UBA7541 > Acidiferrum. The sequence continues at coordinate 12,510 of DASSGJ010000313.1, read as the reverse complement.
GTACACCCCTGGCCGACGACGTATTTCCATCTACTGGACCTGGAGTTACCCATGGGAATCCAACCGGGATGTCACACAGCTTGACAACCGCTTCTCGACTATGACCGAAGTGCGCAGAGTTGCGTGGCCAGCCTATGAGGGAACGGAATGGGATGAGATGCATTTCCTGCAAGGGATTGCCGGGACCCTGGAGTTGTTCCACCGCTCCACGCTTGCATTTCAGAGAGTAGCTGGCGAAGTCACAAGCCATCCGGTCGCAGTGTTCCAACGAATTGATCAGGCTGGGTACAAACTGCCGATAGATGAACGAATCCTGGGTGACACCGATACGCTGATGGTGTTCGGTCTTGACCATCTGGTTTCAGAGCAGCAAGCGTTCCCCGCAGAACTTGAGGCGGTGCGCGAGTGGCTGAAACGAGACGGGACCTGTTTGTTGCTTGGACCTCATCACGACGTGGGATTCACGGAAGACACGAACCAGCGGCAACTTGAATATACACATCATGGTGATGCGCTCGTGCCGCGGCAACAGCGGTTCGGACTATACACACGTTCGATGATGAAAGGCCTCGGAGTGCCGGTTCTGAATCAATACGGACTTCGCCCCGCGGTCGTCAAGGGCACAAGACAAATCGCCCCACTCACAATCAACAGAGACTTGGACAAACTGGGGTTGCTCGACGGGGTTACCACCTTCAATTTTCATCCGCATCTGCCGCATTATGCCTTGACCACCGAGGATACGAAGTCGGTCCACGTGCTTACGCGCCAGCCTATCGATCTTGACCGGCCGCATCCTTTTACTGCGGTGGGGAACACTGAGTTCAACTCGTGCATCTGGATGCCTCCGGCCGGAGAACGTGCGGGACACATCCTGCTCGCCGATTCCACCATATTCACTACCTTGTTCGGCGGAGTGGAGTCGTTGGAGACTTTCTGGAAGAACCTTGCATCCATGCCGCTCGCAAGCGGAATGCATCCTAGAAAAACCCACGCAGTCGCCTGATCCGAACTCGGATTGCATAGGGAGGCAGATGGAACTCCTCAGTAAGGTGGTCCCGGTAGCCATGCTGGCCTTTGTGGTTTCGAGCATGCTTGCCGTTGGCGTAAGCCTCACCGTTGGGCAGATTATTGCTCCTCTGCGCAACGGCAAACTCGTCTCTCTCTCTTTGCTGGCAAACTTTGTCCTAATGCCGCTAGGCGCACTGGTGATCGCACGGCTGCTCAGGCTGGATGAGCCCCTTGGCATAGCCCTGCTATTGCTAGGCACAGCAGCTGGCGCGCCGTTTCTGCCTAAGCTGGCAGGGATTGCCAAGAGCAATCTTGCGTTTGCGGTGGGCTTAATGGTGTTACTTATGGTTTTGACGGTGCTCTACATGCCGCTCGTCCTGCCGTTGCTTCTCGAAGGCGTTTCCATCGATCCCACGAAAATCGCACGTTCGCTGATTATCCTCATGCTGCTGCCCCTTGGCGCCGGCCTGTTGCTGAAGGCTCGACTCTGCGATGTTGCGGACCGGATACGCACACCGCTAAACCGTATCTCCAGCGTCAGCCTCGCTCTGCTGATCGTGCTACTCCTGGTCACAAACATCCAAAAGGTAATCGGCTTGTTCGGCACCCGGGGGATTTTGGCCAGCATTCTATTTCTACTCAGCGGCGTTGGAATCGGATGGCTTCTCGGCGGCCCGGCTTTCGGAACGAAAGGCGTCCTGGCCTTGGGCACTGCACAGCGAAACATCGCCGCTGCGCTTGTGGTGGGGGGCAAGAACTTCGATGACCCCAACGTGCTCGTGATGGTGGTTGTGGTTGCTGTCGTTGGGCTGCTGATTTTAATGCCGCTGGCACGCGTGTTGGGCTCCCGGAGCGCCGCGCAGGAAGTTTAGAAGAGCGTCAGATAAGGTCGCGGTATGGCTCTTTCGCCGAAGAACGACATTGTGAATCCTGATGAGAGCGGAACCGGCACTTCGTCTCCTTTTTCTGGCTAGCGTGTTTGCGGGCCCGATATTCTTTCCTTCCACTGCCACTCGCGCGCAAGTCCGAGGTGTCTATCCGGTCGGCATGAACGCCACAAACGCCGGAGTCACGCCCGAAGCGGGAATCACGTATTCGAACCTTTTCGTTTTTTTCTCGCGTGACGAAAAAAAAGATTCCCAGGGAAACGTCGTTGCGACCGGCCAGAACTCCATCATGATGGACCTGAACAGCTTCGTTTGGGTGAGCAAGGGAACGATAGGCTCATTGGGTGGAGCAGTGTTCTCGGCTTCGGCTACCCTGCCGGTCGCCAACAACTCGCTCACTTCAGACCTTGTGGGCTCTCTCAGTGGCGGCGGGGGATTTGCGGATTCGTTCTATCAGCCGCTGATTCTGGGATGGAAGAAGAGGCGTGCAGATGTTCGGGCAATCTACGGATTCCTAGCACCCACAGGAAAGTTCGAGGCTGGCGGCAACAATAATGTGGGTTCCGGCTATTGGACGTCAGTGGTTTCGAGTGGACAAACAATTTATCTCACCGAGAATAAAGCGACAGCTTTGTCCGCGTTCGAAATGTACGAATTTCATGGCACGCAGCAGGGGACAATGGTCCACCCGGGCCAAACCTTGAACCTCGACTATTCGCTAACGCAAGCGTTTCCGCTGCAAGGAAATCTTCGCCTCCAGCTTGGGTTAGTTGGGTACGGACAGTGGCAGACCACCGACAAGCATGGCCCAACGATTACGCCGGAGCAAGCAGCGGCACATTACAAGGTCAACAGCCTGGGATTCGCAATCAATGCAATATTCCCGGGGCGCAAGGCGAGTGTAGGGGTTAAGTATTTTCACGAATTCGCCTGTAGGTCGACCTATCAGGGATACACACTGCAAATTTCCGGCGCGATCACGTTCTAAAATCATGGCTGTTCAGGGATGATTCGGAGAGAATCTTGCCCAGTGCGTCAGCGACGAAAGAAGATGGGTCACGGATAGCACCAGACTAGTTGGTTCCCTTCCCTTCTCCCCCACAGCTGCATCGCTGTGGTTCTCACTGGAACATTTGACAGCTTGATCGCTGTTGGCTCCATTCCCTTGTGGGGCCGATGGCGGCTGCAGGTTAGAAGGAAAAGCGGGCGCCGATCTGGACTTGGCGGCCGGGGGTCATCGGCATGGTGATTGTGCCGAACTGGGGAGTGTTGACGAAGCGATTGGGTGTGCCCAGGTTGATCTTGTTCAGCGCATTGAACGCTTCGCCGCGCAACTGGAAATTCAATTTTTCGGTGAGGCGAAAGTTGCGAACCAACGCGAAGTCCACGGTCTGCAACGGCGGGCCGTAGACCGAGTTTCGACCGGCATTCCCGAAGGTAAAGGCGGCGGGAGTAGCGAAGGCAGCGGGATTGAACCACTCGGCGGCAGTACGAGTGCCAGGGCCAAAGACGGGCGCGCCGGTGTAATTGGCGCGAATTGGATTTTCTCCAAGGACAGTTCCAGCGTTGGCAGTGTCGCCGAAGACGGAAACGGTAAAAGGCATGCCGGATTGCGCCTGGTAGATGGCAGAGATCTGCCAGTTGGAGGTGAGCAGACGAGCCCAGGCGACATTGGTAACGCCGGGTATGGCGTAGACGGCGCTCAAGGAGAAGCGGTGACGGACATCGCAGCCGGGCCCTTTCTCGGCGGGAAGATCTTTGTTGTTTTGCGGGATAGCAGACTCATCCATGGGAGAACGGAAGTCCGGGGCGTTGGTGAGGTTCTTTGAGAAAGTGTAATTGGCGAGAAGGCTGAGGCCGTGAGAGTAGCGGCGCCGTACATTGATATAGCCGGCGTCGTACCAACTCTGCGCGGAGTTTTCGAGGAGATTGATCGTGCTGGCGGGGAAAGTATTGCTCTGGTAGATAAAGTCGGCGGAGCTGTCGGAGGTATTGATCACGCTGTCAGGAACGAAGGAGAGAGTCTTGAAAGGGCGGCGCGGGCCGAGCGGACCGGGACCAGGAGTGGCGTTGTTGATGAGATGAGCGCGCTGCAGATGGAAGCCGCGAGCACCAACATAGCCGACTTGCAGAGAAGTGTTTTGACCAAGGCTTTTTTCGAGATACGTATTCCATTGTTGGATGTATTGGGCGGCGGCATGCGGGTCAAACGCGGTGAAGCTGACCGTGGTGGCGGGAAGAGCTCCAGTGCCGAGGACGGGAGTACCGAAATTGAAACCCGTGTTGAAAAGAGCAGCCGGCGGAGTGAAATTGTCGGCTTGCTGCGTCTCCGGAAATACATACGGTACATTGTGCCGCTGATTGCACCAGGTGTTCCCGTCGACGGGAGTAAAGAAAATGCCGTAGGCACCGTGGAGGACCAGGCCGAACCGGTGGAACTGGTGAGCAAAGCCGATGCGCGGAGCAAAATTGTGCTTATTGGAATAGAGAAGTCCGCGAGGATAACTATTTTGGCCGCCGATGAATACGGAAGGCACGCCGCCGTTGAAGATGAGGTTCGTGTTGGTGAACTGATCATCATAGAGCGGGCTGGAATATTCGTAGCGAAGACCGATGTTGAGCGTGGTGGCGGAGTTGACTTGCCACGTGTCTTCGACGAATGCGTCCGCGCCCCAATTCTTCAGGTCCATCTGCGGCACGCCGGCCTGGCGCTGCTTGACGGTGGGAAGACTGAGGAGAAGGCTGGCGAGAGCAGAGCCGGTGCCGTCATTGAATCCTCTGTCGGTTGTATAGCCGTTGGTGAACTGGTAGTAGCCGCGGTTCTGAAAGAAACCCCACATCGGCCACCAATAGCGGTGGAAATCGCCGCCGATTTTTATGCCATGACGGCCATGCTGCCAAGAGAGCGCATCGCGGAGCTCCAGCATGGTGTCCCAGGCGTGCATGGGAGTGGCGGCAAAAGTGTCGCCGATGCCGGTGTAGCCCTGAACTGAAAACCAGGGAGCACCCCAGGCGCCAGGGCCACCGAAGCCAACGCCTTGAAAGCCGAGTTGGGTGACGTAGTCATTGACGTTGTCGTTTTGTGAGGTGTGGTCCATGGAGAGGCGAGAAACAGCGACGGAAAAGGAATTGACTGTTGCTGCGGAGATGAAATGGTTCCAGGAAATGACGGCTTGCTGAGCCAGATTATCGAAGTTGGCGCCAAAGCCGGGCAAGTTTTCGGTGGTGGCGGTGGAACCGTTGCTGGGAGAAAAGCCGCGTTCGCCGCCGAGAGAATAACGTCCGAAGACTACGTCGCCGTTCGAGAAAATGTGGTCAACGCGGATAGTGCCCTGATCGTTGAAATGGGTTTCATTACGGATGTCCAGGTAGTTGTTGGAATCGCGACCGGGCCCGGACATCATGTTGGGTTGCGGTATGACTTGAAGCAGGAAACTCTGAAGTTTCTGATTAATGCGGCCGGAAGGGATCTGGTTTCCCAAAAATTGCGTGCGCGTATAAGGGAAATTGGATGGACCGGTGGGCAAGGCAGGATTGTAGCTGGGGTTGGGTTGCGCTGTGGTGGGATCGTAAATATTGACCCCGCTCATGCTGAAGTCGCCCATGATTTCGTCGCGGGTGGGGACGGTCAGAGTCTGTGCGTCGGCTTGCGAGAGCCGCAAGCCTTCATAGTTGACGAAGAAAAATGTCTTGTTGCCCGCCAGCGGACCGCCGAGCGAGGCTCCAAAATTATTCTGGACCAGATGATTGTTGCCCATCGAACCGAAACTACTGGCGTCAAGCGCGCCGTTGCGGAGGAATTCATAAACCGTGGCGTGATACTGACTGGAACCGGAGTGGGTGACGATATTGATCTGCCCACCGCCGGCGCCACCCATCTCGGCCGTGTAACTGCTGGTTTCCACCTGAAATTCCTGGACGGCATCCGGAGAAGGGCTTAAGTTTTGGGTGTTAAAGGTGGGGTCAGTGTTGGTGGCGCCGTCGAGTAAGAAGAAATTGGCATTCGGGCGACCGCCACCGAGGACAATGGCGGAACGCTGCCCGGGACGCCAGTAAAGTGGATTGGTTTGCCCGGTCTGGGCGCCAAAACCGATGTGGGCGCCTGGGACGGTAAGCACAAGATCAATGAGCATCCTTCCATTCAGGGGCAATTCACGGATGGATTGCGGCTCAACAACCTCTCCGACAGCGGCATCAGCGGTGCGAAGGACCTCCGTGGCGCTTTTGACCTCCGCTGTTTGTTGAACGGAGCTGACCCGGAGTGAAATTTCCACGGCGAGCCGCTGACCGACTTCAAGACGGAGAGTCTGGGACACCGGGGCGAAGCCAACTGCTTCGATTTTAAGTTCGTAATCGCCGGGGAGAAGGGCGGCAGCCTCAAAGAGTCCGTGCTCGTTGGTGGTAACGGGTCGCACTTCGCCCGTGGCCAAGGCCCGGAAAGAAACGCCGGCAGAGGCGACCGGAAGGTGTTGCGGGTCGGTCACAACACCCGAGACGACAGCATAGTTGCTCTGCGCGAAAGCCGAGGATCCCACAAACAGGCACAGCAGAATTAACCTACCCAAGGTCTCACCCTCCCCAAAGGCACGCGACACACGCGGAGAACTGGCACTGGATCCGGGTGGACCAGGACACGAACAGGGAGCGCCGTCGAGCCTTAGCGAAACAAAAGAATGGCGAGATTAGAGCGGAGAAGGCAGGCGGTATCAATACTACAAAAACACTACTGCGGAGGCGGAGCCTGGTTTTGACAAGGCTAAAACGCAACCCACAGCGTTGTCGCGAACTCTTGCCGAATCGCAATAGTGGTAAGTCAAAAATGGCAAGGAAGGAGTTCAGAAAAACGGGCCGAGGCCCCAGCCCAGCGCGCCTAGAGGGTCGCGCAAGTGTGCTGTTGAGCCATCCGGGAGGAGGAGCGCGCGGTTCAGGCGGAGGAGGTTGAAGGAGTAATTTATCCGCACAGGCGCGCCAACGATGGGCAGAGTCCAACGAAGCTCGAAGCCAGTGGTGCTGTGCAGCAAGCCGTTGGTCGAGGTGATCAAGGTGGGACGCGTTGGACCCAGCCAGTTGGGAAGAAGGAAGCCGGAACCGGCGTCGAGAAAAGTGGCGGCTTCGACGGTGTGAGTGAGTGGAACCCGGTATTCGAGATTTGATGCGGCGATGAGATTGGCGCCGCTGGGGACCGCGGAGTAGGTGGTAGCGCCAGAGGGCGAGGTGGTGGCAAGTGTTTGGTAGGGGCCGAGCTCTCCGGGACGCAGTCCGCGGACGAAATCGTCGCCGGAGAAAAAACGGGCGTAGAGCGGCATGTCTCCCCGGTAGCTGCCAGCGGCAGTGACGGTGGTGCGGAAGGCCCACGCGTTGCGATGATTGAAGATTTCGTCAGGGACAATTTGGCCGAATTCGGCTTTTGATTTCAGGAGGTTTTCGTTGCCGCCGAGCCAGCCGCCGGAAACCGAATCAGCCAATTGTATTTTTTGTGCGCCGGTATCGTGGGTCCAGCCGATTCCCAGGGCGCGGCTGGAAGTTTTGCTTTGCAATTCAATGGGCTGAGTATTTGCAGCGGTCGTTAGCGGATTGAAGGAATATTCGGTGGAAGAACGGGAGACTCCAAAGTTCAGGCCGATTGCGTCGGCATCGGATGCGGCATAAGTCCACCCGAGGTTTATGCCTTGGGATTGCGAGCGTTGGAATGGGCCTTGCACGCCGGGCGTCAGGCGCGGACGAAGAAATGTATCGAATGCGGAGATGGCGAGTGTGCCGCGCGAGCCGAGAAAGCCTTCTTTGGCGAAGCCGATGGCCAACTGGAGGGATTCCGGACCACCATCGAGTTGAGTGGAAAGAAATTCGTCGAGACCGAGCAGGTTGAAAACGGTGTAGGCGACTCCCGCGGTGCTGCCGAACTGCTGGCGTCCGCCGGAGAAGGTGATGCGTTGTTTGCCTTTTTCGTGAACGTGGATGGTCACGTCGGCGGTGTGGTCTGCTTCGCGAGTGTTGATCTGGACGTCTTCTTTTTTGAAGGGTTGGAAGTATCCAGTGCGGGCGAGACGCGCCAGGCCGGCTTCAATTGCGTATTCATCGAGAGGTTGGCCTTCGTTGAGGGGAACGCGGCGGCGAAGATACTTGTCGGGGAAACGCTGATTGCCGCGGAAATCGAGATGGCGAACGGTGTAGGGCGGCAGGGGGTCGAGATCAAAGTGTACGGTGGCGAGGTGGGTGGTTTGATCAAACGTCGAAACGGCTCGCAAGCGGTAGTTTCCAGTTCCCTTCTGGCGCCGGACCATTCGATGCAGGCGGATTTCCAATTCGCGGCGGGAAGTTTCGGCGGCGTGTTCAGAAAATGGGCGGCCGGGATTGAGATCGGGAGGGAGCAGATTGCCGTTTTTCAGTTCGTGCAGTTGGTGCTGTAGAGGGGCGCTGATTTCGGGGCGGCCGAACGTATAGAAATTGCCGGAGTCGACGGGAAGGGCGACGGTCAGGCCAGGTTGGACAGGTCGAAAGTGCCAATGTGAAGAAGGGCTGGAGAAAGCATTTACGGCGGTGACGTGGGGAGCGCCCACGCGGGCTTGCGGGAATCCGTGATTCTGGAGGTAGGCGAGGAGATTCACGCGATCTTGTTCGCATTTTTCCGGCGTGTAGACATTTTTGTTGCGGACTCCAGAAAACCAGGTATCCGGTGCGACCTGGCGCATTTGTTTGCGGAGGAGTGTAGCGGGGACTTGGGGATCGCCGGAGAAATTTACCTGCGTAACCGGCAGGCGCGGGCCGTCTCGGATTTGAAACGTGATTTTTGTTCGCTGGCCGGGAAGGCGTTCCTGTTGGATCACGGCTTGCGCTTCGGGGTGCCCTGCCGCGGCGAGTTCGGATTGGATGGCTAATGCGACGCGATGCAATCGGACAGGATCAGCCGGGGCGCCCAACTGCGGGAAGAGATGGTTGTCGTCGAGAAGTTTTTTGATTTGTTGCTGCGATAAAAGTTTTGAACCGGCGAAGGCGATGGCGGATAGAGAGGGATACTCCTCGACGTGAAATTGGAGTTGAAGAGCCTGTGGACTATCGGGCGATTCTGCTTTAAGGACCGAAGGAACCGTCTGCACGAAAACATCTTGAAACCATCCTGCCTGGCTGAGCACGTGTACGTCGGCGGCGATTCGCGCAGCACTGAACTCTTCGCCAGAGTGGCTCGAGAGGCGCGCCATCGCCGTGGCGGCGGGGATGCGGTGAAGTCCGACGAATTTGATTTCGTCGATTACCGTGTGCGCGGGGAGGCCGGAGGAAGCAGGGGCGTCGTCTACAACGTTCGAATCGCTAGTTTGGGGCCTCGCGGTGGCTGTCGCGGTAACGAACAGCCCGACGAACGACACAACTAGGGGAGCGCAACTGCACTTCATCTGCGGCACCTGGCCCTGCACCTGAAAAGCAACTGAGCTGATGGATGAACGGATTCAGCAGGGGGTTGCCTCCTACGGCGAACCATTAGACCGATGTTCAGCTGAGGGCGCCTGCGATTCGCATCTTTCCCGGATTGATTTCGGATTGGAGAATTTCTACTTTTTGTGGCTCGGCGTTACTTTGTGATGCGGGGCTAAGTTACAATCTGACCGCAAGATTCGCGGTGTAATCACGGGAGGCAGACATGCAGCGCTTGGCGACGGGTATATTGGCGTTGGGAGTTGCGACGGTGTGCTGGGCGCAGGGGCAGGCGAAGTTGCCCGCGAAATGGGAAGAGTTGACGGCGGAAGAGTTCCGGCAGGCGATTGGAAAGGCGCAGGGGACTTGCCTGCTGCCGATCGGAATTCTGGAAAAGCATGGGCCGCACTTGCCGCTGGGGACGGACTTGCTGAACGTGCGGTATGTGACGGAGCACGCGGTTACGCAGGAGTACGCGGTGATTTTCCCCGATTATTATTTTGGGCAAATTGCGGAGGCGCGTCATGAGCCCGGGACGGTGGCGTACAACGCGGAGATGCAGATGAAGTTGCTGCAGGCGACGACGGACGAGATGGGCCGGAACGGATGCAAGAAAGTGCTGATCGTAAACGGACATGGAGGAAACGAGAATTTTTTGCCCTACTTTGCCCAGGCACAACTGGATGCGCCGCATGATTACGTGGTGTACGTGCAATGGGGACACGACGCGACAAAAAAAGCGGGCGGAGAAAAAGAAGGACCGGACTGGCACGCGGGGGAGACAGAGACGTCGAACATGCTGGTGACGCATCCGAATCTGACGCACATGGACCGGGCGAAAAACGAATCCGGGGCGGACCAGAAGCGGGTGAAGTTGCCGGAGAATGTGTATACGGCAATCTGGTGGTATGCGCGGTTTCCGAATCATTATTCCGGGGATGGATCCGCGGCTACCAAGGAACAGGGAGAAGAGGATCTGCAAGCGTGGATCAATACCGTGGTGAGGGCGATCCGAGCGGTGAAGGCGGATGAAGAGAGCTGGAAATTGCAGAAGGAATTTTATGAGAAGAGTGGAAAGCCGATAGAAACAGTGCACTAAGAGGTGCTGAGGAACGGAAGGCGTTGCCACGGTCCCTCCACTCCGCGTCCGGCGCGCCCCTTCGGCTTCGCTCAGGGCAGGCAAACTACGGCGCGCAAGAAAATGCCGGCCGCTCCGGTCGGGATGACAGAAAAGGCAAAAGCAAAAGGCGGCCTAAAGCCGCCCCTACGTTAGCGGGATTGGCGGAGGGCGTCGATCCAGGCGATCAGCATGTCGTTGTAAGGCGGCTCGAGGTCAAAGAATTCGATGCCCATGCCGATGCGCGGCTTGACGATGCGGACAACGACGAGAGCTTCGAGCACCTGGCCCTTGCGCGTGAGTTTCATGCGGGCGCGGGCGTTCAGGGTAAGAGGCTTGCTGGTACAGACGAAACATCCGCCCAGGGAAATGTCGGAAGTAACGCCGTTCACCTGCCGGCCGGCTTCGAGGTCGATCAGCTCGACGTCGGCAGCGAATGGGAAACGGATAGCATAGCGGCGGTCACGAACTCCCGTGATGCCGGAATTCGAAGGGTTGCGGTCGGCCATGGTGATAACTTTGCTCACTTCACACACCTAGAGTAAGAGCGGGGCGGAAGAGGCCTGCGAGCGATGCAGTCCTCTACTTGGATTCAGTTTGCCCGAAGAACCCTGGATTGAAAATAACCGCATAGCAAATCGCAGCGTAAGGGTTACCCGGCCCCCGAGTCGGGCGCTGCGAGGTTATTAGTGGGTACGACATAACCCGCCATGGAGGCGGGTTTGCGTGATTTTTGCCATGTTAGCCTCAATTGTAAGCACATTCCCTGACGAACCGAAGTATGCGAGCGGAACGAATGCGCCAAAGTGACCGGGTCACGCTGCGTCTCGAGGTGGAAGCCTCGTGGTTCAACGGGGATGGTGTGACCGTGACAAAGCCCGCGGAATCGCTGCTGGTAAGCCGGAATGGCGGGGTGATCCGGCTGACGGAAAAACTGTTTACAGGACAGGAACTGACCCTGCGGCGGACGCTGGAAGGGGACATCGTAAAAACGGCGCGGGCGCGGATCGTGGCGGAGATTGACCACGAGTCGGATGGGTTTCTTTACGCGGTGGCAATGTTGGAGCCGCGGGCAGATTTCTGGGAAATCGAATTCCCCGCATTTCAGCAGGCGGAAGACGCACTGGCGCGCCTTTTGATGGAATGCAGCTTTTGCCAGCGGCGTGAAGTGGTGTACCTGAACGAGATGGAGTTGAAATCGTTCGAGGTGCGGAGGTGCGCGGCACGGGTCTGCAAGCACTGCGACGCACCGTCGATTTGGGTGGAAGCACAATCGGATCCGACAGCGGCGGCGGTGCTGCCTTCGAGGGCAGCGGTGGAAGAACGCGTGGTGCCGCGGAGAAACCGGTTACGGGTGAAAGCGCGGGTGCTGGCTTGTATCCGGCAGCGCGGATTTCAGGAAGAAGTGGCGGTGTGCGAGGATCTGTCAAAAGGCGGGATCAGCTTCCGGAGCCGCAATGCTTATGCGGAAGGAACGCGGCTGGAAGTGGCAGTGCCGTACACGCCGGGAGCGGGAGCGATTTTCGTCCCGATACGGATTGTGTTCTCGCAGCCGATTGCATCGGCGGGATTGTTCCGGCACGGGGCGGCGTATTTGAAGGTGCCGGAGTAGCGGGAGTTTCTCCAACCGACAATTTTCGAATTTCAATTTTCCAAAAACTATTTTGGTTGTGAGGCGAGGATGGATTGCCAGTTGAGGATGGCGTTCCAGAGCATGCGCTGGTCGCCGCGATTAAGGTCGCGGTGAATCGGATTGAAGTTGAATGTGATGATGTGGCCACCGCCTACGGGTGAATCGAGAATCGCCGGGCGGCCGAGCAAGTTCCCTTCCCCCCAGATTTGACCGCTGATGAGCGTGGGCGCGCCCGAGGTGTCGCCCCATTCGAGGACCACGGTGCCGGTATCGATGGGCCCGTCGAGACAAGTGGTGCAGTAGGCCATGCGGAGCCAACGGCGCGGTTCGTCGTACAAGGGAAAATTCTGGCGGAAGACATAGGTGTGCGGCGAATAGCCGTAGGCGATGGGATGATCGGGGCGATCGAAAGTTACGCGGAGATGGGAGCCGGGTGTGCGCGTAGCGGCTCGCTG
>DASSGJ010000312.1:0-8937 GCA_035693545.1 Candidatus Acidiferrum sp. | reverse complement strand
CGGGGCCATCTTCCCGGATTCCGATGTTCTCCGCGACTTCGTTTCCAGCAACCCAATGCTGATCGTCACGTGGCACCGCAGCATCACGCACTCGTTGCTGTGTTTGCCAATCTGGAGCTTGTTGCTAGCCGCTTTCACGCTGGCCATCTGCCGCTGGCGCAAATGGGATTCACCTTCCTATCCCGCGCTTTGCGGCCTCTGGGGGTTCGGCATTCTCAGCCACGTTTTTCTCGATCTGGTTACCACCTTCGGCACGATGATCTGGTCTCCCTTCCGATGGTCACGGCCAGCGTGGGACATCCTCTTCATCCTCGATTTCGGCTTCACGGCGATTTTGCTGATTCCGCAACTGCTCGCCTGGGCCTACGAGGACCCCGAGCACAGCCGGCGCCGTGCCTTGATCATGTGGCTGGTCTTTACGCCTGCCCCGTTTCTAATTTCCCGCATCGCCGAACAAATTGGCGCGCCGATTTCCAATAACGCCATCGTGCTGGCCACCGTGCTCTTCGCCGCATTGTTTCTGCTTCCCGCGGCGCGCGGTTGGGGACACCGCTTGCAGTTTGTGACCTGGAATCGCGCGGGGCTCGTTCTGGCAATCGCGTATCTGGCGGGCGCGGCCTGGCTGCATCATCAGGCGCTCGAGCGCATTCAGAAAATCGCCGCGGCGGAGAATATCGAAGTGCAATCCATCGCTGCGCTGCCGTTCCCTCCGTCCCTCTGGCACTGGGACGGCCTCATTCGAGCGCCGCGGGGCGTCTACGAAGTGCGCATGGACTTGGGAGATTCCTTGTTCTCGAGCTCCGCGGGAAGCGGGGATCCTGCTTCAAATTCGGCCATCGTGCATACGTATTACCCGGATGCGCCAGCCAACACATTCCTCGAAAAGGCCCGAACCTTGCCCGAGGTGCAAAAGTTTTTCTGGTTTGCGCGCTTTCCGGTCAGCCGTTTTCACAAGGAAGGATCCGAGGCCGTCGTCGAATTTCTCGATGTGCGCTTTCCGCAAATCCGCCGGGACCGGCCGCCCTCGTTCGAATACCGCGTGCGTTTCTCCGCCGACGGAGCGGTTCTCTCCCAGGGCTGGGTTAGAAAGTAGGCAGGTCTTATTTGGAGTGCGAGAGCCCTGCTCTCGCTTTTCGGGATTTCACAATCCCTACAAATCGACGCATGGAAGCGAATCTTAAACCTCAAAAGCGGAGGCAGAGCCTCCGCACTCCAAAAGGTTCTCTTATTTCTTCGCGGGGTGAATTACCACTTGGCGATCTTCGCCCGTGCCGACGCTCTCCGTCCTCACACCGGGAAAATCCTTCAGCGCCAGGTGCACGATCCGCCGCTCCCGCGAAGACATTGGGTTCAGCTGAAACGGTTGCCGGGAAGACTGCACGCGTTCGGCCGCCACGCGCGCGGTCATTCGCAACTCCTCAAACCGCAACGCGCGGAACCCTGCGCAATCCAGATGAATCTTTTCGTGAAACGCCGGCTCCAGCCGAAGCGCGCGAAACGCCAGATGCTCCAGCGCCTTCAACACTTCGCCGCCGCGAGCCAGCAAAATTTCCTTGTCCCTGCCGTCCAGATCGGCGAGGACTTCCGGTTCGCCCTCTTCTGTTGTGGTTGGCTCCGCCACACGCACCGAAACCTTTAATTCCAGGCTTCCGGCGCGCAGCATGTTTTGCAAAAACTCCCGCAGCGCCTCCGCGGTCGCGGGGCGGTCGAGTTTCCCGTCGTGAACCAGTTCTTTCGTCATTGTGAACTCAACACACTCGTTGCGCCGGGAACAATTCCTCGCGGCAAACGGGCTGGCCCTAGTTCTTGGCGCGCGTTGGCTTGGCCGGGGCTGGAAGGGGATGCGTCCGGTTCAGATACCACTGCTGGACGATACCCACAAGGCTGCTGGTCAAAATATACAACGCCAGGCCGCTCGAAAACGGAAAAACTACGAACATCACGGAAAACGTGAGCGGCATGATTTTCATCATCTGGGCTTGTTGCGGGTCGGTGGCGGTCATCGGAGTCATCTTCGACACCAGGTACATCGTGACGCCCACCAGCACGGGTAGCACGTAATAAGGATCTTTGGACGCCAAGTCCGTGACCCACAGCCACTGGGTGTGCCGCAGCTCAATCGCGTAGCTCAGCGCACGGTTCAGTCCGAACCAGATCGGCATCTGCAAAAACATTTGGAAGCAGCCGCCGACTGGATTAATCCCCTCGCGCGAATAAATGGCCATCACTTCCTTGTTCATTTCGGCCTTGCGCGGGTCGTTCATCTTGTACTTCTTGTAGCGCTCCTGGATCTGCTTGATCTCCGGGGCCACGCGCTGCATTTTCAGCGTGGTCTTGTAGCTGGAGATGCGCAGTGGGAAGAGCACCATGTTGATGACCAGGGTGAGCACCACAATCGCCCAACCCCAGTTCGGAACGTATTTGTGCAGCCATTTCAGTCCGTGGAACAGCGGGTCGGCGATGAACTCCAGGTAACCGAATTGCACCAGCGAGTGCAGCGGCGGGTGCATGGCCTTCAAATCGTCGTAATCCTTGGGTCCCACGTAGACGCGCAGCGCCATGTTTTGCGCGGACGTAGCTGTGGCCATTTCCGGGACCGGCTCGGACTGGTCTTTTCCGTCATCCCCCTTGATGGTGTGAAATACCTTCCAGTAGCGCGTTTGTAAGAGCGTCGGCTCGTTCAGCGGAGGAAGGAACGCAGCGACGAAGTAGCGGTCTTCAATGCCGGTGAATTCCTTGCCGCCCTGCCAGACATTGCCCGATTTTTCGGGGCCTTCCAGCTTCTTGTGGGCGATGCTCTCCAGCTTCCCGCCCTCACTGTAGAAAACAAAAACCGTTTCCACGGGGATGGGATTGGTTACGGTCGGATCGCCGAAGCCGCCAAGCCACGCCACCCCGGCCATGACGTGGTTGCCGTTGTTGGTCACGGTCGTTTCGACGCTCACGGTGTAGGAATGATCGAAATGAAACTTCTTGGTGACTTGCAGGTGGCCGTCGCTCCAGGTGAAAGTCAGGTCCGCCGGGGCCTCCAGGGAACTGGCGTCGCTGGAAATCTTATAAAGGCTAGAATTGGCCAGAGTCCCGAGCTGCGGATCGTCAAAAATCAGCGCGAAAGGCCAGCCGCCTCTTTCCGCAGCTGCTTGCTTGTGCACCAGATCCAGCGTGCCTTGCTGCTTCACGACTTTGCCTTCAAGGCAGGCCTCATCCTTGCGCTTACCGTCGCAGTCATCCTTGTAGTTCTTGAGCAGCCAGCTTTTTACCACCGCGCCGCGATTGGAAAATTCTACGCGATACAGCGCGTTTTCCACCACGATGGTGCGCTCTTGCGAATCTGCTGTCGCCGGGACCGCGGGCGTGGGCGCCGCGGAAATCTTGGCCTGAGTCGCAACCGGAACGGGCGCGTTCGAAGGCGCGCTGCTCCCAGGAGTTGCCGTCGAAACTTGTGCAGGCTTATTCTCCTGCGGCGAATTCACCGGCGGCTTCGGCCCAAAAAACTTTGCCCACAGCAGAATCACCGCCATGGACAACAGCGAAGCCACCAGGATGCGCAACTCCGGCGTGAACTTGTCTTTCGATTTCCCCAGCGGAGGCAACTGATTCATCGGCGGAGTGCTCACGGCTGCACCTCGCGCGTCTTACCCATTACGTCGGAATTCGCTCGCATCTCTTCCCATTTCTCCGGAACCCATTTCTCTGGAACGGGGTCGTATCCAAATTTTCCTGAAAACGGATGGCACCGCAGCAGCCGCTGCAATCCCAGCCAGCCGCCGTGCAACACTCCAAATCGTTCGATGGCTTCATACGCGTAACGCGAACACGTCGGCTCATACCGGCAAGTGCCCGCAAACAGAACCGAAAGGTAGGCCTTGTAGAAACTCAGCGCGAAAAGCGCCGCCCGCACACCAAGCGGATGCATTTGTAGGGGAGGAGCTTGCTCCTCCCTCTTCGCTGGCGCCGCCAAATTCACAGCCCCTTCAACAGCCGCAGAAAATCCGCCGTCAACGCCGGCATCGGCGCCGTGGCGACAGACTGCTTCGGATGAATGACGATGTCCCATCCCGAGGTTATCTCCTGCCGGTGGCAGCGGACGATTTCCCGCAGGCGCCGCCGCATGCGGTTGCGCACCACCGCGCCGCCCAAAGCCTTCTTGATGCTGAACCCGAAGCGGCTGATCGGCTGTCCACTGGCGCGAACGAAAACAGTGAAGTGGGAACTCGAGCGGCGCTTGCCGGCGCGGTACACCAGGTCGAACTCGCTTTTCCGCACCAGCTTGGCTTCGCGAGGAAACTTCTGGCCCGCGGCGGGGCCATCGCCATTACTCGGGCGTGAGCCGATGACGGCCCTTCTTGCGGCGCGCCGCCAGCACTTTGCGGCCACCCTTGGTCTTCATACGCGCGCGAAACCCGTGTGTCTTGGCGCGGCGGCGTTTCCGCGGTTGATATGTACGCTTTGGCAAAGCATTCCCCCTTGTTTCGTCGTCGAATCTTCAGCCGGCCCCGGAAAAACCTCATGCTGCAACGCTCGAGCGGCCCCTCGCCCTGAGCGAAGCGCGCCTTCTGCGCCCCGTGTGCTTCACCGGGGCCGAAGGGTCTGCCGCCGGTTCCCACCACCTGCCGCGTTGGCTTTGGGGTCTTCTCCGTCCAGCCCGGCCGCCACAGTTCGGGCAGCATCCGGAATTATCTAGTGTACTTGCCGCCCGCGCACAGGGTCAAGAAAACGCGGCGACTACAACCTAGAAATATCGCTCGCGTCCTGCTCCCCAGGCGAAAAGAAGTCCCAAATCACTAGACGATCTTGAGGCAGGAAGCTCGCGGCGAGTGAAAGTGTCCGCCAACCAATTCTCGAGGTTCGTATCCGTTGAAACAATCGCAGGAACTCATCGAGGAACTCATTGAGGAGTCTTGCAGGGATGGGCACATATTGGTTGGCCTGGTTCAAGAGAGCCGTGTTTCCTGACATCATCAGGAAACGTTCCGCCTCAGCAATCAGTGCCGTTCGATCAGAATTAGAGACGTTAGAGCCGACCACTTTTTCTGGGAAGGAGGGGTTTCGCAGCTTAGCCCCAATTTTCACCAACCGGCGTTGCACGCTAGCCTGATAGTCATCGGTTCCAACAAGATGCAATCGCTTGACGTGAAATAAGGAAGGACTCTGTAAGCGGTCACTGAGAAACACTTCAAAACGTTCGTGGGGCAAAACGTCGCCTCTGAGGATATCGCTGGCGTCAAACCCTGCCCCGACCACCTCTATGTCAAGCTTGCCTGTCTCGAGGTCACAAACACATGCCAAGCTAAACCCATCAGCGTACGGATCCGCAGGCTCCAAGAGAATCGCTAACATCCCTTCACTAGCCAGTTCTTCGACTTGGCTCCGAACCTGATTCAGCGGAATCGTGTAGCCGCCCCTGCGACGAGTCCAACGTTGGGCTGGCTTCTCAATCCGGATCAGGAGTTCAGATAAGTGTCTATCTCGACAGAATCGCGAGACTGTATCCTCAGTCTCCTGCGTCCACCCATTGGCGATTAGTCCCGCAAGAACTGGAAAATTATTCGCATGCATCCACAGTAAACTGGCCGATTTCCAGCAGTTTTCGAGTTTATCCAAGAAACGCACGAGATTGTCGGCACTTACAGACTGCGTTTCGAGTAAGATGGGCATCTCAAACTACCGTGGTGGAACCGTGTTGCACATGGTGTCAAAACGGCCCGATAGCCGCTCGATAGTGGAGAGTAGGCGATCCTCTCTGCCGACCTTGCGCCAATTCCAATTGTCGTCGCCAAGGGAGTTTGCGAGAAGTTTTCGCATATATTGCGAAGGAAGGGGACCAGTGTCGAAGAGATAAAGCCGCGCGTTCGAGTCCTGGTAAAAAAGATATGAGGGGAGGTGCTTGCTCTGTTTGGTAAACTCCGGCAGATCGGAAGCTTCAGTGTATGAAAATCTGTGCTTCAAGATTTCAACCGGATCTGCAAGTCCATTAAGCGGCACCGCGTGCAGGTGCGCGTGGTATATTCCACAACCTCCGTTAATCGGACCTCGTGCTCCGTGCTCAAAGAACACCGACGGACCGTAAAGCTTCGAAAGCGCGGAGCGCGTCAATTCGGCGAGTTCAGTCAGCTCTGCAGTTGCATCCGTTGGGATCTGATCCATAGCCGTGTAGTGCGATACCGGCGCGATCATCAGGTACCCTTCCACGAGTTGACCGATGGTAGGAAATACCCTGAATCTCTCGGTTGCATGGAGAATTCGGGTTCGCAGGGCATCGTGATATAGCGCGTGAAAGGCATTGCTTGTTCCGCTCACGAATTCGTCGCAGAAGTCGCAGTCATTTCGGGTTTGCGGCCGTACTAGCACGGCATCTATTCGTTTAGACATGTGCATCTTCCGGAGCATAATCATGGATATTTTCATTCGTAATTAAGGTCGCAAAATGATTCTCAATAAATGTGACGTTCTTTGCGTAGATACCGTATAAGTCTTGCCGCTCGTCGCTTGGCTGTCCAGGTTCTAGCAAAAGCGCCGGGGACGTGACATTTGTCGAACCCGCCAGATAATGAGTCGCGATCATGAAGTCGTCGATCCACGTCACTCCGAGACTTGGGGTGGCATTATAAACATAGAGTTGAAAGCGTTGTTTGACGTCGTTCGGGAACCCCTCGCGCATTTGCCAAAGGATTCGGATAGAAGTTTGGATCTCTTGTTTCGTGTCTCTTCCGCTGTCTTCTTGCGCTCTTAGGGTTGTGGCTGAGCCGATCGGATTAAGTAGGAATATTTTGACCTCTACCTTGTTGCTCAAGCGCTCTAGTAGCGTTCCTTCAAAGTCTGCGTCGCGTCGCCAATTTCCATGAGCGATTCCCAGTAAGACACAGCGTCTCTTTGCCCTGCCCAACCACCTGCACCATTGGCGATTCTCCACGTCACTCCTCGACGTGTAGACGTCTTCTATTCCAAGTGAGAGAAACTTTTGATATGCCTCTTCATTGACTGGACTTAGGTAAGCAACGATACCTGCAGCTATCATGGAGGAACCGACGCTCAAAAGAATTCCAGAGGTGTATAGATGGGGAGGGTGCAGTAATGCAAGGATTACGCCTGCAGCGTCAGCGACCGCTCCCACCAGCAGGATAAAGTACAGCCGGTATCTACTCAAAGTCAGCTTGGGAGACGCCACGATACCCTCCAGACGCGGGTCTCGCTAATCCTACTCCATAAGCCTCAGATTCAGGCCTTCTTCCGCACACACCCAACGGGGAAATTAGCTGTGATGTCCGGCTGCCAGTTCGTGGACAGAAAGCAGTCCGGCGTCCTCCAGTACCCTTCGAACAAGAGGTGTGAGCTCTAAGTTCCCCAACTCATCTGGCGAAAAGAATTTGACATCGGAAAGATCATCGGATGCTCTAGGGGTGCCTGCGAACACCTTCGCCCAACTGTAGATCACAATGCGATGTTCGTTCGGGGGGTTAACGATTTCATAGACCCTGAATTGGGGGCCTACCTCAACTCTGAGCCCAGTCTCTTCCTCAAGTTCGCGAGCTCCGGCCGCACCGATCCGCTCAAACGCATTAATCTTGCCACCCGGAATAACCCACAATCCTCGTTGTGGATCTTTGTTTCGTTGTCCGAGGAGAATACGATTCCTTTCATCCCGGACGAGTAAGGCTGATCCGATTCTTGGAAGTGTGGTGTTCATTTTATTAGCCCTTCATCAGTCACAAATTGGTTTCGCAATCCTACGAACTAACGCCTCAAGGTGGAATCCATCTACGGAGGAAATACTGTGCAAGAGCTCAAATAGTTGTGAGTTTCTGTTGAAAACCCAGCTCTTGTGGCACTTCCCCCCTCTGAATCCCAGAAAGGTAAGAAGCATGGTCTGTTGCATGATACGGCTCCCAGCTTCGAATTCTATTTTAATAGATTTTCTATTTTAATAGAATCTCTATTTAATAGAGGCCCCTTGGTCGAGTTTGTTAACGGGATGTGGCACTTTGAAGCGAAAAGGCCGAAAACGACCGGTTGATGCTGAACTACTCCTCAAGCAGGTGGCCTCTGCTTTTACGCAGAAGAAAGAGGAACTAGGGAGTGTTAGACGGGCCGCGAAGGAACTGCAGGTTTGTGTTTCCTCATTCTATAAATACATGGCTGGGCAAAACGTTCCAGATATGGATGTGCTGCGAAGGGCAACAGAGAAGTGGGGAATCAAATGGAAGTATCTCGATCCATCCGAGGTGCTGCGCCCGTTGAAGATGAAAAGCACAGAGCAGCTCGTCTTTTCATTTCTAAGCAGCATGGATGAGGAAGATATTCAGGTCGTAGAAGTAGGGCCTGACAGCGCAAACGTCCTACAAGTTATCCTGAAAATTCGTATTCCTTCCAGCCACTCAAGAAATTAGTGCCGTCCCATGTATTGTCGACTCGGCAATCGTCGGGTGACGTTCCGGTTGCGGGCGCCTAATGCCAAGGAAGTGAGCGCGCAGACCGATGGGAGGAGCAAACCGCTGGTGATGCAGAAGGACGCGGAGGGCATTTGGAGCGCAACCAGCGAGCCGCTTGCACCTGACTACTATGGTTATGCGTTCTTCGTCGACCGCGTGGCCATGCTTGACCCTTGAGCGAGTCCAACACTTCCTATCTGCTCAGTAAACGCTGAGCGATTTCATTTCACAGCAATCTCCACTCAGTGCTGCACCATTCTGGGGCAGTGCCACGTCGGACAATTCCTACGACCTGGGACAGGTTGCATCTGTCCGGTGGTCGCCCCCATGACCTGTCCCAATTCTGGCCTCGCCACCAGTGGTAATAGTACGGCTATGAGTCTATTCTGCGCTTGGTAAGTACGATTCACGAGCTGCGAAACGCTACGCCCACCCTCTCCGTTCCGGCCGCGCTCAAAAAATACTGACGAAGGATCGATCCTCCATGGATAAGACGCGATTGGTGTGC
>DASSGJ010000311.1:0-4781 GCA_035693545.1 Candidatus Acidiferrum sp. | reverse complement strand
TGCAGGAATGCGTCGAGCGAAGCCGCCTGGTTGTGCGCGTACGCGGCGGCAAAATGCGTGCCCGCGATCAGCGAAGTGACCAGGGTCAGAACGAACAACCCCGACGAAAGCACCAGCGAACGGGTGGACGGGTGCGGTTGCTCCGCCGCGAAATATATTCCCTGCGGAGGGCGGCCTTGCCACGCGGACGCTTCCAGAAATGAGGGAGCGCTCCGTTCTGATTCCGGTGGGGTCACAATGAATTATTTGGCTTGGCTGGCGGCGGTATCTTCGAGGCCCTGGAGTTCTTTGCCGGGCTTGAAGCGCACCGCTTTTCCCGGAGGGATGCTGACCTCTTCGCCGGTGCGGGGGTTGCGCCCGATGCCGGTCTTCCGCGGCTTCACGCTGAAGACGCCGAACTTGCGCAGTTCGATACGCTGCCCGCGCCCCATGGCGTTTTTCAGAGACTCAAAGACTGTCTCCACAGCCTGCTCCGCTTTTGTGCGGCTGATGTTCGTCTTCGCTACGACGGCATTCACAATGTCCAGCTTAATCACACCGTCCTCCCGCTCTACGTTGCCCGATGCTAGAGGCTAAGGCCCGGGTTGTCAAGAAGTTCCGCGTCATCTACACTTTAACCTTTTGCGAGCCTACTTTCTAAGATTTCTGTCAGGAGGATTGGATGTCCGTAAAGCCAGACCGTTGGATCCGCCGCATGGCGCTGGAGCACAAGATGATCGAACCGTTCACCGACCGGCAGGTTCGGGAAGGAGTGATCAGCTACGGCGTGTCCTCGTACGGATACGACATCCGTGTAGCCGACGAATTCCAGATTTTTACTAATGTGAACTCGACCATCGTGGATCCGAAACATTTCGACGCGCGGTCGCTGGTACCGTTCAAAGGCGACGAATGCCTGATTCCACCGAATTCGTTTGCCCTGGCTAAGTCGGTCGAATATTTCCGGATTCCGCGCAACGTGCTGACGATCTGCCTTGGCAAGTCCACGTATGCGCGTTGCGGGATCATCGTGAACGTGACCCCGTTCGAGCCGGAGTGGGAGGGATTCGTAACCCTCGAAATCAGCAACACCACGCCGCTGCCCGCGAAAATCTACGCGAATGAAGGGCTATGCCAGGTGCTGTTCTTTGAAAGCGACGAAGATTGCGAAGTCAGCTACAAAGACAAAAAAGGGAAGTATCAGGCGCAGGGCGGAATCGTGCTGCCGCGCTTGTAGGTTAGCCGCACATCCGCATTTTGTAGTGGCGGGCTTGTTTACCCTGAGCATCGAAGGGCCCGGCCCTTTTCATTTGGAAGTGCCTTACAAAATTTCAGGCTTTCGTGATGGATTCGCTCTCCGCGGTGACCGAGATCACCTGCATGGGGTAGCCGAGTTCGCGCCAGCCATCGAGCCCGCCTTGCAGCGGGCGAATGCGTTTCACCCCTTTGTTCCTGAGGAGCAGCGCCACACGGGCGCTGGTGGCTTCGTTTGGTCAAGTACAGTAAAGAATCACTTCGCGGTCGCGCGGCAGCCGTTCGTCGGTCTGTTGAAGTTCGCTGGCATCCATGCGGAACGCGCCAGGAATCGTTTCCGGGTCTGCTTCGAAGTCTACCGAGTGCCGCAGGTCCACGATTGTCAGTGTTTCGCCAGCATCAAGTTTTTCCTTCAACTCTTCCGGGCGGATACGCATGATTCTCAGCTCGCGCAGGAATTTCTGGCGGGCCACGAATTTGTAGCTGATGTAAAAGGCCAATGCGGCGCCCAGCAACACCATCAAGCCGCCGCCTAGTTGCTGGGCCTTCAATGCGATCACTTCAATCTGCCCGCTGAAAACATAACCGAGGCCCAGGTAGGTTCCGGCCCAGAAGATTGCGCCCAGCGCGTCGAAGAGCAGGAACCTGCGGAATCTCATGTGGAAGATGCCGGCTAGCGGCGTGGCGACCGTGTTCAGCCCTGGAAGGAACTTGGCGACGAGCAGGGATTTCGCACCCTGCTTTTCAAAGAGGCCTTCGGTCCGGCGCACGCAGGAATCCGGTTCGAGCGAAATCCTGCACAACCAGTGAAGAATCCGGATGCCTTTCCGTTTGCCGAGCTGGTACCAGATGGTGTCGGCGGAAACCGCGGCCAGCATGCAGAGCAGCAGGGCCAGGCCAAAGTTCAGCCGGTGCATTCCGCCGAGTGCGCCGGCGGCCAGAAGCAGCGGAATGGAAGGAAGGGGAAGACCGGCCTGTTCCAGAAACACCCAGACCAAGAGCACAAAATAACCGTTGCGCACCAGGAATTCGAGCGTGCTATGCATGCCGGGTTGTTTCCTCTATTCAAGCTTAGCAAAAGCGGATTACTTGTGGAGAAAATGCGCCGACTTTCCCCAATGCCCGCCCATGACGAAAGTCTCGAGCGGCTTTCGTTCGCGCGGTGCGAGCTCGCGCTCCTGCAGCTTTTCGGGCAAGGAATTCGGATCGCCTGGGTAACCGATAGTGAACGCGGCAATGGGCTCCCACCCGCTGGGAATCTCGAAAACCTCGATGGCCTTGTGCGGATCGAACCCCGCCATTTGATGCACAAACAGGCCGCGGGAGGTTGCTTCAAAGGAAAGACCGGCCACCGCTGCGCCGGTATCATAAAACGCATTGCGATTGGGCTTGCCGGTTTTTGCGAAGGCCATTTCGGAAACAGCAATTGCCAGCACGGGTGCGTGCTTGGCCCAGCTCTGGTTGAACTCCACCAGCGTGCTGACCATTCTTTCGTGATTTTCTTTATCGTCGCGTGTGGTGACGAGGAATGCCCAGGGTTGCTCGTTGCTGCTGGATGGCGCCCAACGGGCCGCCTCAAAAAGGCTCCGCAATACGTCGGGGGGAATGGGTTTATCAGAAAACGCGCGGGGGCTCCAGCGGTGCTGGATCAATTCATGAACTTGATGGTGCACAGGTGCGGGGTTTTTCATTTTGAATTCCTCATTTTCAATTTCAATCAGGCGCCCTCAGGAAGCTACGGGCGGCAACTATGCCGCCCGCGACTTTCTGTTGAATTGTTGTCAACCGGCCCGATTACTTTCCCTGCGGGGGAATGATCATTTCCACATCGAGGGTGATGTTCACATCATCGCCGACAACTACTCCGCCGCTGTCGAGCTTTTGATTCCAGGCGACGCCAAAATCCTGGCGGTTGATCTTGGTCGAAGCGGACACAGCCGTGCGTTGCAGTCCCCAGGGGTCCTTGATGGGCGCTTTGGGAAGAGTTGCGGTGAGAGTCGCGGTCTTGGTGACGCCACGGATAGTCAGGTCGCCGGTGACTTTCAGGCTGCCATCGTTGTTGCGCTCGACCTTGGTGGATTGAAAGGTGATCGCGGGATATTTGGCGACGTCAAAGAACGCTTCGCTCTTCAGATGCTTGTCGCGATCCGGTTCGCGGGTGTCCACGGTGGTGGCGTCGATGGTGACGTTCACGCTGGATTTGGAAACATCGCTGTCGTCCACAACCACGGTTCCGGTGACGCCGTGAAATTCGCCGCGCACGGTCGAAATCATCAGGTGCGTTACGCCGAAGCCCGCGCTGGAGTGCCGCGGATCGATCTGATACGTCGTCGTCCCGGCGCTTGCCGGCAGCGAAAGCGCCGCCGCCAACCCTGCTAACATGCCTACTTTTACAAATGACCCGTTCATTGTTGCTTCTCCTTTTTTCTTTCTCTTGCTTGATGTCCTTGCCGAAATTTAGATATTGGATGCGCAGGCGACTATTTCGGTGCGTGCGCCGCCACTTCGGTAAGAAGTTCCATCAAAGTTTTCAAACGCGCGGAAGTCATATGCGCGAACTGGCTATGGTGCAGTTCGCGGATGGGAGCGTCCATCTTCTTGAGGAGCTTCAGGCCCTCGTCAGTGATGCGCGCCTTCACGACGCGGCGGTCTTCTTTCTGGCGCTCGCGTGTAATGAGCTCGCGCTTTTCCATGCGGTCGAGCAGGCGGGTCATATCCGGGTCGCGGGAAATCATGCGTTCGGCGATGGTGTTGCAGGGCAGGCCGTCGGGGCCGGCTCCGCGCAGGATGCGGAGGACGTTGTACTGGGCGGAAGTCACCCCGTTCGCTTTCATCAGTTGGTCGCCCTGGGCGGCCAGGGAATCGGCGGCCTTGAGAAGCGCGACGAAGATCTGGTCTTCCAGAGGGAGCGCGGAGGAAGGGCCCGATTTGGTTCTTGGATTCATGGAGAGATGATAGTCGTGTAAACGACTATTGTCAAGAGGAAAAATGAGCCTCCGGAAAAGGCGCCTGCCGCTGTCGGCGGCCTCTACAACCGCGGGAGAATGGCGGATACTGGGAGGGTGGGGCAAGCCCCACCCCTACAAGGCTGGAGGCCGGTAAGCTCAGTGCGCTACGGCTTGGATACGGGCCGTAGATGCACTTCGCTGATAAAACTTTGCGGGCCTTGCATTGCCACCATTCCTACGGCGTGGGCTACGTCGTCCGCTGTCAGTACCTTGCTCGGGTCCTTGGGGCCGCGGCCCCGGAAATCGGTGGCGACGCTTCCCGGGCAGATTACACTCACACGAATGCCATGGGCACGCAGGTCTTCGGCCATGCACCCAGAAAGCCCTTGCAGCCCCCATTTCGATGCGCAATAAATTCCGCCGCCCGCGAAGGTATTTTTTCCGGCGAGCGAGCTGATATTGATGATGTCGCCGCCGCGCCGCTGGATCATTCCCGGAATCACCGCGCGCGAAACGAAAAACACGCTCTTCAGGTTGGTGTTCATTACCTGGTCCCATTCTTCTCCACTTTTTTCCTGGATGGCTCCGAAGCCGCCGCCT
>DASSGJ010000310.1:0-4920 GCA_035693545.1 Candidatus Acidiferrum sp. | reverse complement strand
ACGCACTTCAAAGGCAAACAAAAACGCCTGCGGGCGAAGGGCAAGAAAATCTTCGAGCAGCGGCTGGTCAAACTTGAAATTCGGCGGAAGTTGCACGAGAACAGGCCCGAGGTGGTCGCCATCGTTCAAGACGCTGGCCACTTCCAGGAAACGCTTCAATGTTTCTTCACAGCCGCGCAGCCTCTTAATGTGGGTGATTTGCTGGTTGGCCTTCAGAGCAAACTTAAAACCTTCCGGGACGCTCTTGGCCCACTGCAAAAGCACGCTTTCCGTCGGCATGCGATAGAAGGAATGGTTGATCTCGACCGTTTTGAACTGCCCAGAATAAAAGCTCAGCATTTCGCGGTCCGGAAGCTTTTCCGGGTAGAAACTCCCCTTCCACTGTTTGTAAGAGTATCCAGAAGTCCCGACCCGAAGCTGGCCCGCGCGAGGAATAGTGCACCTCCAACCTTTGGGATTTAATCACAGCTGCTGCGCCGGAGAAAGGCAATGCGGGTGGCCGATCATGGCGTTTTTTTCGCTCGCGGCGGTATGCGACTGCTCAATGCTTCGATGGCTCCCTCCAACCTTTGCCGCTGCGTCCAAAAATCGCGCCATAGATCGCCCTTTTCCTTTAGTCGGGCAAAAATCGTCTTCATGTTCAGCTTGGCCGGCTGCAAATTGGGGCGCAGTTCGCGGGGCAACAGCGGAGTGGAAACCGGCGCTTGGGGAAAAGCCCGCACGGAGTACGCGGCAGCCAGCGGACGCCCGTGAGCATTTTGCTGCACATCAATCAGCACGCGGCCCGCTGGGCGTTTTGCGACAATGCGTTCGCTGGTGACCAGATTCGGGTGCTCGGCAGATACTGTTCGCGCGATGATTTCGCCGAAGGTGCGCAACTGCTCGTATGTGTAGATCGGCTCGACAGGTATATAGATGTGGAATCCAGTTGCGCCAGAAGTTTTCAAGAAGTTGGCCACCTGTAGTTCCTCCAGCATTTCGTGTAGTGCTCGGGCAATGGTGACGACGACCGAGAATTCCGTGCCATCCGATGGATCCAAATCGAAGAAGAAGTAGTCAGGGTGGTCAAGATCGGCGATGCAATTGGACCACGGGTTGTGGTCAATGCAACCGAGGCCGGTCAAAAAGAGAAGAGAAGCGCGATCGTTGGCGGTTGCAAAATGAATTACCTCGCCGCGATGCTCGGAATCCACCGGAACCGTCTTGAACCACTCCGGCAAGCCTTCGCGCACGTCTTTTTGAAAAAAAGCCGACCCTCTGATCCCATCAGGATAACGCCGCAAAACCAAAGCGCGGTCGCGGAGAAAAGGCAGGATGTAGTCAGCCATACGGTAGTAGTAGGCCAGCAGATCCCGCTTGGTGTAGCCGGATTCGGGAAAATAGACTTTATTCAGATTACTCAGGCGCAGGCGTTTGCCATCCAACTCGATGGTCACGGTTTCCGATCGTCCCTTGAACAATTCATTTTCGATCTCGGCTTTTGTGCTGAGCACGCGGCCGACAATCTCCGGCGCGCGAACCACGGCTGGGGCAGCGGCGGGCTCGACGGCGGCCATTTCGTTTTCCCACTGGCAATCGGCGGGACGCGCATCTTCTCGGAGCGCGATGAATACGGGGTGGCGCAGAACGTGCTCCTGCGTCCACCCGCTGAATTTAACGCGGGCCACGAGATCGGGAGAGACCCAGGACGGCTTTTCATTGGTTTCGGGCGCGGTGTCGAATGGAGAAGCGGAAGCGGCCAATGCTTTCAGCCTGCTGCTTAACTCCGTAAGCTTTTTCGCGTCGAATCCGCTGCCGACGTGTCCGATGAATCGAAGCTTCTTGCCTTGATACAAACCCAACAGCAGCGAACCGAAGGGAAGCGCGGAGGTGCGGGCTTCGGTCCAACCCCCGATCACCGCGTCAACTGTCTTGGTAATCTTCAGCTTTGCCCAGTAGGGGCTCCGATCCGAAATGTACGGGCTGTCGGCGCGTTTTGCGACGATCCCTTCCAAACCATTTTGTTCCGCCAGCCCGAACAGCTCTTTTCCGTGCTCCAACTGATGATCGGCGTAGCGAAACCGGTCGGTTGTGAAAAGCAAACGCTGCAAAAGTTGTTTGCGTTCAAGCAGCGGCGCTTCGCGAAGGTCGTAGCCGTCACAATAGAGAAGATCGAAGGTGAAATAAACGACGGGCATCTTCGCGACGAGACTGTCGCCCGGGGCCCGCACGTGCATGCGCTCCTGCAATTGTTCGAAGCTGCTGTGGCCGTGGGCATCCAGAGCGACGATCTCTCCGTCAAGAATCGCTTCGCGGGCCGCCAAGAAATGCGGTAGAGGAGCCAACTCTGGATAGCGTTTGGTGATGTCAATGCTGTTACGCGAACGCAGTGCAAGTGCGCCGTCCTCGATTCGCGCCAGCGCGCGCACGCCGTCCCATTTGATCTCAAAAAGCCAGTTGGGATCGGAAAATGGCTGTCCGGCAAGTGTCGCGAGCATGGGTTCCACGCGAGACGGCATTGCAGCTTTACGAGCGCCTTGCAACTCAGCCGGCTGAATTGGGACTGGCCGGCGTTTCGGAGGCAGCTCCTCTTTAATTTCTTCAATCGAGCGTCCCGTAATGGCGGAGCCGTCGTGGCTGTCAATGTTCCACGAAGAATCTTCGGCGGCATCCTTATGCTTGATCATCAACCATTCGTTGCCTTTTTCGCTCTGCTTCAGTTTCACCAGGACAAAACTGCCCCGCAATTTCTCACCGTTCAAGCTGAACTTGATTTCTCCTTTTTCCAATTGCTTGAGCGCGGGGAGATCGCCCTCGACGTGAAATGTCCCCCGGTCCCAAATCATTACGGTTCCGGCGCCGTAATTGCCTTCGGGAATTTTCCCTTCGAAGTTGGCGTAATCCAGGGGATGATCTTCCGTTTGCACGGCTAGACGTTTGTCGGCATGGCTCTGGGAAGGTCCCTTAGGAACGGCCCACGACTTCAGGGTCCCATCGATCGCCAGCCGGAAATCGTAGTGCAACCTCGTGGCACGATGCTTCTGAACCACGAAGGTGTCGCCGTGCTCGGCGCCGGGAAGAACTTCCAGGTGCGGTAGTTTCGGCTTTGGCAGGCGGGTGCGCTTGCCAGCGGTGGCGGGTTTAACGGCTGGAGACGGCTGGTCCTGGGCCTTACCTGCAACGGGTTCAGAGTCGCCCGACGGCTCCGGCGTCCGGTCGAAACGTCGCTTTCGCCGATATTCTTCCAGCTTGGCCATGGACGGCATTCTATCCCAGACCCTTCCCAGGCCGGCAGGCTTGCCTTTTTCGCTGTTTTACAGGGTTTTTCGCCTTGCTTCTAACCTGCTGGGCGTCTACCCTAAAAAGACTCGCGCAATCCCTTGTCTTGGCAAAGGAGAGCTCCCATGGCCACAACTGTCTGGAAAGGCCATCTCACATTCGGCTTGATTTCGATGCCGGTGCGGATGTCTGCCGCGGCCCGCGGCGAACGAATCAGTTTCAACCAACTCCACAAGGAATGCCATTCACGGCTCAAGCAGCCGCTGTTTTGCCCGGTCTGCAACCGGAACGTGGAGCGGTCTGAGATCGTAAAAGGCTATGAGTACGAGAAGGATCAATACGTGCTGTTCAGCGAAGAAGAGCTGGACAAAATTGAGCCGGCTTCCGCCAAGGTTATGGAGATTCTGGAATTCGTGAAATTGAAGGAGATGGATCCGCTCTATTTCGATTCATCCTATTACGTGAGCCCCGAGGACGCCGGGGTAAAAGCCTACCAGTTGCTCATGAAGGCCATGGAAGAGTCGGGTTATGGAGCCATCGCGAAGCTCACGATGCACCAGCGGGAGCACATTGTGATTGTGCGGCCCGGTACAAAGGGAATGACGCTGCACACGATGTTTTATTCGAATGAGATTCGCGCCGCGGAGTCTGTTCCGACCGACAAGATCGAAATAAAAGAGCAGGAAAAGAAGCTTGCGCAGCAATTGATCGAAAGCCTTGCCGCTCCCTTCGAGCCGCAGAAATATCGCGACGAATACCAGGAAAACGTGAAAGCGATGATCGCCGCCAAACTCAAAGGCCAGCAGGTCACCGAAGTCGCCCAGCCGCACCTTGCGCCCGTCATTGATTTGATGGAAGCTCTGAAGAAGAGCCTGGCGGAGAAGCAAGCTCCCGCCGCCTCGGTCCCCGCTGCGGCTTTGGCGGAAGCAGCGTCCATGCCTGCTGGCAAAAAGCCTCCCGCTCGCGCGGTACAAGCTGTCGCGGTTGCGCAAAAGAAGGCAGGAAAGAAAGCAGCCGGCTAGTTCCACAAATGGGTTCAAGCGATCGATTCAGCCCTGAGAACGTCCAGCGCATTCTTGGTCTGACTGCGAAGCAACTGGACTATTGGGATCGTTTGCGCCTTGTTTCTCCCCACAAAGAACATGAAAACCGCTTCTACGATTTCCGCGACCTGATTGGCCTGCGAACAGTGAAGCAATTGGTTGAAGAAGGCGTGCCCGCGAGTCGCTTGCGGCGGGCGCTGGCCGCGCTTCGGGAGAAGCTTGTTCAGGTTCAGGCCCCGCTGACGGAGCTTCGCATACTCTCCGACGGCAAAGATGTGGTTGTGGAACGCGACGGAGCGAGGCTGAAGCCTCTGTCCGGCCAGTTCGTGTTGAATTTCGAAACGCGCGACCTTGGTGAAAAGGTTCGCGTCATCGCCGAACGCAACGCCGACGAGTGGCTGGCTTTGGCCCTGGAATATGAAGCAGATAAAAAGACGAGGGCCGAAGCGATGGAGGCTTACGACCGCGCGTTACGTGTTGATCCCACGAAGGTCGACGCGCTGCTCAACTGCGGAACCTTGCACTACGAGGACGGAAACTTCGAAAAGGCCGTTGAGTATTTCGTCCGCGCGATTTCCCTGCAACCCGACAGCGCCCTGGCGCACTTTAATCTGGGAAG
>DASSGJ010000309.1:0-5367 GCA_035693545.1 Candidatus Acidiferrum sp. | reverse complement strand
GCATCGGACGGCCTTTCTCACGTAACTGTCAGCGCAAACGTGAAGAATAGCGGCAACCGGGCGGTGGAGGAAGTCGTCCAACTCTATATCCGCTTGACGGACACCAGCATGGAAGAGCCGGTACGCAAGCTTGTGGGGTTCAAGCGCATTTCGCTCGCCGCCGGTGAGAGCCAGACGGTGACTTTCCCGCTTGGAGCGGAAGCATTTGCTTTGTGGGATATGCAGAATCATTTCAGAGTGGAACCGAGCCACGTCCAACTCTGGATCAGCCCGGATTCCGCTCGCGGACTGGCGGCGGAATTGGAAATCGTCGAATAGAGGGCGATGGCTTAATGAAAAGCTACGAACAAAACCGGAGAGACTGGCTGCGCTTGTGCGGGGCTTATCTTTCGATCGCACCGTTTGCTTCCCTGCTGAGTTGCAACAGCGGCTCGCAAAGTTCACCGAATCCCGGAGGCACGCCTTTTCAAGGGACCGACGCGCAGTTGCTGGACGATCTGCAGCGGGGCACGTTCCAGTTCTTCTGGAATGAAACCAACCCGGCCACTGGGCAGATCAAAGATCGCGCTTTCCTGAACGGCAACGATACACGGACGATGTCCAGCATCGCGGCAACCGGGTTCGGATTGACGGCGCTGTGCATCGGGGATTCGCGGGGTTACGCGAAAACGTCGGACATCGTCACCCGGGTCCGCAACACGCTGCAGTTTGTTTCCCAGATGCCCAACGTCAACGGTTTCTACTACCACTTTGTGGACATGAATACCGGGCAACGCTGGGCGCAATGCGAAGTTTCGTCGATTGATACTTCCCTGCTGCTTTGCGGCGTGCTGACCGCCAAACAATATTTTCAAGACGCGACGATTCAGAGCCTGGCCACGCAGATTTACGCGCAGGTGAACTGGCCCTGGATGATGAACGGCGGGCCGACGTTTTCGATGGGCTGGACGCCGGAGTCGGGTTTCCTGAGCGCGCGATGGGATCATTATTGCGAGCTCATGATGATTTACCTGCTGGGCATCGGCTCGACAACCAATCCGGTGCCCGCGAGTAGCTGGAACGCGTGGACCCGGCCGACGATTACCTATCAAGGACTTACGTACATTTCCGCAGGCGATCCGCTTTTCCCTGTCCATTACTCGCACGCGTGGTTTGATTTCCGCGCAAAGAAAGACGCCTACGCGAACTACTTCGACAACGCCGTCACCGCCACAAAAGCGCACAAGCTTTTCTGTCTTTCGCTGACAGCACAGTTCAGCGATTATTCGGACAATCTTTGGGGCATTTCCGCGTCGGATTATGCCAAGGGCTACACAGCGTGGGGTGGCCCGCCGGCGGTAGGCCCAATTGACGGCTCAATTGTGCCGTGCACCACGGGAGGCTCGCTGCCTTTCTTGTACACCGACTGCATTCGCGTGCTGCGCACGATCCGCGGCGCGTATGGAACCAAGGCTTGGGGACTCTACAGCTACGTTGACGCGTTCAATCCGCTAACCGGTTGGTATGACGCGGATGTGCTGGGGATCGACCTGGGCATCGCGATGCTGATGGCTGAAAATTATCGAACGGGACTGGTGTGGAACACGTTTATGAAGAATCCGGAGACGCAAGTGGCGATGCAGATGGTGGGCTTTCAGCCTGCCTGAAGAATTCTGCGCCGAACGCTGCAAATCCCAGAACCCAGAAGCTAATCTAAATTGAGGGGATGCGGGAAAGCCGCATCCCTGTTATTTCTGGTGTTAAAAACTCAAGCGCAATTGAAATTCAATGACGCGGCCGGAGAGACCGTCCAATGGCTTCCCGAACTGGCCGGTGTTGGTAACATCGGTTGGGGCCGTAGCGGGAGCCATGGTTTCCAAGTTTAGGATGTTCAGGGCATTGAAGAAATTGCTACGGAATTCCAGTTTGGCGGCCTCGCCGAGCAGACGGGAGTTCGGAAGAGCGAAGTTTTTGCCGAACGACAGATCGAGCTGAGTGTAGCCGGGACCGGCGAAGATATTGCGGCACCGGCAACCCGGGCCAAAGCTGGTCGGAGGGACAACGGTCGATCCCGGAAAACTTGCGGCGGGATTCGGGAAGACTCCGTTCTGCCAATCCTGCTTGGATGGATTCGAAATCATCCCACCCGTATAGACAATCGGCATGTCGGGACAATATCCGTCGCCGTTCAGATCGCGACTTGGATTGCATGCGCCGATGAGCGCAGTAAACGGCAAACCGGAGTGCTTGACGAGGACTCCGCCGAGGGTCCAACCACCCGCGACCGTACCAAGCAGGTCGTGGCGGCTGCGGAAGATCGGCAATTCCCAGTAGCCGGATGCGCCAAAATTGTGGCGAACGTCGAAGTCAGAATTTCCCTTGTCGATGGCCTGGTCGGACGGGTCAGTCTGTTGGAAGCCAATTTCGTACGAACTTGTGTCGATGGAGTGGCTCAAAGAGTAAAGGACTGAGCCCGAAAACCCGTGTTTGAAGTTGTGGGTCACCTGCACGATCAAAGCGTCAAAGCTTGCGTTCACATCCGGGAGGGGGACAAAAACCCGCCCAAACCGATTGTTGCCGACCACTATAGGCGCAGGGCAGGCGGGGTTCGTGGGGCCGCACGGCACACCGTCGGGGCTGGAGCTTTGCACGCCGTCGATGTTGCCGTCAAAGGTGTCGCCCGGCGTATAGCGGTTAAGATCGATGGTGCGGTAGAGTTTGCGGCTGCGGCTGCCCTGGTAGCCAACACTGACCTGGTAGCCGGACACGGGCTCATACTGGGTCTGAAGAGAAAAGACGTAAACATAAGGGATGGGTTCGTTTGGCCGCGCGCCGAAGATGTCCACCTTGGTGACCGAGGTGCACGCCGGGTTGGCGCAAAGCGCTCCGTCAGGGGCTACGCCAAATGAGAAATTCGGATTGGGGGCGTAGCTGCTGGCGCTGGTGCTGGAGCCAATTCCATAAAGAATGCCTGAGCCTGGAGGAGGACCATTGATTTCTCCGGGATCAAAGAAGCAGCAGGCGCTGGCTTGAGCGAAATACGGCGTGTTCTGCCGGATGTTGCTAAAGATCGTGTCGTAGGGGCGATCGTAGAGAATGCCGAATCCCCCGCGAATCACAGGGGCGTGCCCCCAGACTTTGGGACTCCAAGCAAAACCAATACGAGGTCCGAAGTTGTTTTTGTCCGGATTGTAGAGTTGACTAACCTTTTGCACGGAGCCGTTCACGAAGCCCTGAGACCCGAAGATATAGTTGCTCATCAGCCCGTTCTTTTCCGTGATTGGCGGGAAATACTCCCAGCGAAGACCAAGGTTCAGTGTGAGATTGGGAAGAATCTTCCAATCATCCTGAACAAAGAGTGAGTATGACGAAGTACGGAAATACCGTTGCCCGTTTGGGTGTCCCCCAGTAGTGGGATCCACCGCCAAACCTTCAAAGAAACAGCAGGCATCATTGGCAAAGTTGAGCAGTCCGCGGAATTGATAATTCGGGCGCTCAAATCCCGGTTCGTCGTCGTTGTTCTGTTCTTTCGTAAATTCAAAACCGAACTTGAAGGCATGCTTGGCATGCACCCAATTCAGCGTATCGCGAAAACCAAATGTGTTTTCCGCGAGATTCCCGGGAGTCGTGCCGGACTGGGCAATGCCCATCAGCGTGCCTGCATCGCCCAAGCCGCCGGCGTCAAAGTCAAATAGCCGGATCTGGGGGATGCCGTAGTTAGTCTGGCCAGTCGGCTGATTCTGGTTAAACGCGAATCGAGTGAAGTTGCCGCGCACTTCGTTGACCAGTACCGGAGTGATTGTCCGCGTCCAGCCAAGCGTGCCGACATAGTTCTTCGGTTGGAGGGCAATGTCTTCAATCGGCCGGGTTCCACCGTTCAAGTTGTTCAGGCTAACGAGGTAGGTGCTCCCAAAAAATTGATTGGCTCCCTTCGTGTAATCAACACGCGCGTTGTACTGATTTCCGCTCGTGGAATTCGGAACGCGAGTATCGAAAACGCCCCAGTCCGGGATTCCATCGGGGCCGTTACCGATAGCCTGACCGATTCCCGTCCCTGGCTGATACCAGGTCCCGAGCGGGTGAAAATTCGGATCGGTCGGATTGGTGATCAGCGAACAGCAATCCGTTTGCGACACAGTGGTACTGATGCGAGGCGCAATTCCAGGCGTCTGAAAAATCTTGGCCGCGATGCTGGTGGGGTTGACGTTGATTACATACTGCTCAAAAGCCGGAGTTTCGAGCTTCACGTCGCGATTCGTTACGGTATTAGCCAGCCGGAGCCCCTCATATGAGAAAAAGAAAAACAACTTATTCTTGACGATCGGACCGCCGATGCTTCCGGCAAAGTCGCGATACTTCTGATCGTTTCGCGTCGGGCAGTGCTGCGCGACAATCGTGAATGCTCCGCCTTCGCAAGAAATCTGCGAAAGAGGCACGTTATTCGCGCCGTAGAACTTGTTGTATGCGTTCAGGCCTTTGTCATTGAATTTGATCAGGCCGCTCCCGTGAAAGGTGTTGGTTCCGCCCTTGGTGATTACCTCGACCTGGGCGCCGGAATTGCGCCCCTGCTCTGCACTGAAGCTTGCCGATGTCACGACCAACTCCTGGACGGATTCCTGATTGGGCGTGATAACTGCAGCACCTCCGTTGCTCAAGCTATTGATGCTGACGCCGTCGAGGGTGTAGTTGTTGGCGCTGACCCGCTGGCCATTGGAGACAATCTGCACCTGATTCTCGGCCTGAAAAATGGAATTGTTGGAGCCACCCGGGCCGACCTGTTGCGGCAACGCGAAGGAATTTCCACCGCCTTGGCGCGCATTATCGCCGAAAACTCCGGGAGCCATGTGGATCAACTCATACGGGTCCCTGCCAAACTGGGGAAGAGTGAGAACTTCCTGCGATCCGATTGTGGCGTTGATGCTGGCGTTTTCGGTCTGCAGCCCCCCGGTCGTAGCGGTGACCGTAAGTGTTTCGGCGACGTTCCCAATCGTGAGGCCGACATCGAAGCCTCGCGGTTGTTCCGCCTCGACGGCAATATCCTTAGCGACGAATTGCTTGAATCCACTGACGGAGACGGAAACGGTGTATAGCCCCGGTGGCAATTCGTTGATTCGATAGAAGCCCTGGCCGCTTGCCACCGTCTCGCGCGCCACGCCGGTCTCTTGATTGGTCAGCGTGACTTTCGCACCGGAAACCGCGCTGCCCTGAGGGTCTGTAACCGTGCCTTGAATGCTGGCCTTGAACTGGGCGTTGGCGGAAACGGCGAGGAGGGACGCGAAGGCCAAGAATAGAACGACCCGAATGGACAAATTGAAAAAGCGCATGCTCTTTCCTCCACCTGCACAGGTTTTTCGGATGCTGCACCACACCCGCTAGTAAATCGGTTGA
>DASSGJ010000308.1:0-8787 GCA_035693545.1 Candidatus Acidiferrum sp. | reverse complement strand
CAAATCATGAAAATCATGCCCGCCGAAATTCGCGCCACCGTTCCCCTGTATCTCGACGGCAAGATTCAGCAGTGGTTCACCCGTGGCGACGGCCGCGGCGTCGTCTTCCTGCTGAACTGCAAGGACGCGGACGAGGCTCGGTCCCTCATCGAAAGCCTGCCTCTCTCGAAGGAAAACCTCGTGGAAGAGCAGTTCATTCCGGTCGGGCCACTCCTGCCACTCGGCATTCTGCTGAGAGACACCCCAACGAATAAGTGAACGTAAGCCGAAAAGGAGGCCAAATGTCACCAGAAACTATTTTTCGCCTGCATCTCATTCTAGGTTATGTCGCGTGGCTGCTTTGCTTCAGCGTCTATTTCATGCCCCGGCTCAGGTCTATGGACCCGGTCGCGGCGCAACGCGCCATCGCTACGCTTCACAGCTTCCGCTTCTTCGGGCTTGTCTTTATCCTTCCGGGCGTCGTCGGCCCGAATCTGCCCGTCGCCGGCTTCGCCACGTTCGCCGCTTATTGGGACCTGGCAACCGGGGTCCTCGCCATGCTGGCACTTCTTACGGTAAGGATCCGTCCACTCTTTTGGCTGTTCGTCGCAGCCTTCAACCTCGCGGGTGTGGTCGATCTCATCCTCGACTATTACCACGCCACCCGGGTTGGCCTTCCCGCGATGGCGGGGCAGTTGGGCGCCGCGTACGCCATCCCGATCCTCTACGTGCCCTTGCTCATGATCACCCACGTCGTCGCATTCTATTTGCTGCTGCGTCCCCAGCCCAAAACCGTTCGAGCCTTCGCGGCCGAAGCGGCGGCATCCTAAAATCCCGACATATATGTTCCGTCGCAGTCGAAGCTGGAAGAGCTCCGCTTGTGCTTTTCCAGCTTCTGTCATGATATGCAGCGTCTCGTTCTTTTCTCCGAACCGCCCAGTTTAGCGGAACCTCCCGCCGCCCCTCTATCCAGCATCGGTCCGGTTGGTAGCTTAGCTTCCGAAAACGACGACTCTCAGGATCATCTCTAACGACTTCTATATCGGAAACGATCTCATAAGCTAACGTTTTTTGGTCTACCGCGTTTGTCGTAGTCATGAACCTCGATCTTGGGAGATGCGTCGCCGTAGGCAGGAACTGTCACCATCGCTATGGAGCGTCCGTTATCCGACGTTCGCGAGAAGCAAATCCGCCAATGGCGTTCCATCGGGAACATCCCGTCTCTCAGAGGTGGCTGAATGATCCCCGCCCCGAGCACATTTGCGTGGCTCACAAGTTCGAACAACTGAACTTCCGTCAAAGCGTCAAACTGGTCTTTGTCGTGCACTGCCGCTCGGGCCAACCCTAGGGCATCGACCGAATCTATCCAGCCGTCTTGAAGGATTTGGTCCGTATTGCTGGGCCAGCCTCGTCCTTCAGGGGAATCCATCCATTTTTGAGTGATTGCCCCTCGGTATGGAACATTCACATGTAATCTCTCTTTTTTCTTCCTCGAATAGAAAGCGAAGCACCAACCTCCACTCACCGCGGACCGTCCTTGGTCGTCGAGTGTAGGCAGATCGTAATCGATGTTGCGAAGGTACGGGCCTGCAACGTTCATTGAGTTGACACGCACCAACGCCACATCTTCCATCCATTTCTTCGCGGGAACGAAAGCCAGATCGTATGCTTCTTTTGCACTTAGTGCGCGCGGTCCTGGAAACTCGCGCAAGCTTCTTCCGCCCGCGTGCACAATGCTTTTGGCATGAGATTCAAAAATCGGCAGCACTTCCTTTAGCAAACTGGAAGCGCCATTCAATGCCTCTAATAGATCGGATTCCGAAAAATAGGTCCACTGCAAAGGTAGTGGCCAAATGCCAAACAACTGGAACAGATTGACAGGGAGATCGAAGGGGCGGCTGGGTGATATCGCATACCTGGGCGAATTCAACCCCAATCCAAGTAATATCGAAAACTCCTTGCTAAATGCGCGTGCGCGCTTGTCGACCCGCAGTCTTGCCATCACGTCTGGCGCAATTTCTTTGTAAAGAGACTCTCCTTCCCACCAATCATCAGTCGTTTTCTTGTAATCGGGAAACTCCCTTTTCAGCCATTTGCGAACGATTCCAGAGAAGTTCACTCTGACTGATTTGCCCAGTTTCCTCGGGTCGAATAGAAAATCATGAGCCTGCGCAGTCGTCATCAGGTGCGGAATGCCCTCAAGCGGCACTTTCTCGGAGACAGTTTCTCTTATCTGCTCAATGATTTCTTCCCAAACCAATACGGTAACCAGCAACTCCTCAGAGCTGGCGCGCCCTGGCTCATTCGCTCCCACATGAACAACGCTGGCCCGCTTTTCAAATCGAATGCCGGTCGCATTTGCGATTTCGGCAATCATTTTGTCGAATGCTGCGTCTCCAGCGAGCATCGATTCGGCGTGAAGGAGTGCGCTTAGATTGAATCTCTTCTGCCTTTGAAAGCTCTTGCCATCCAGCAGAGCAAGCCGGGCAGAGGTGCCCGGGCCTGATCCCTTCCAACGGAACTTCTCGGCCGTCAGCAAGAAATGAAGCGATTTCAGCTTCGCCTGCGGCAGCGATGTCAGTTCCTCGGTGATTTCCAATGCCTTTGAGAATGCCACACCTCTGGTGCGCTCCGGCTTGAATGCTGCAATGGCCGCCTGCGCGCGTGCAGATGAACCCAAAAGCTGAAGGTCAATCTCTGCTCCTCCAGTGTCAACTGCGTGACTTCGGAGCACTCGGACGAACTGGAGGATTGAAGGGATAGGCTCGTCCTGGTCAAGGGGAATGGTGACAAAGCAATTCATCTTCATTCTGAGGCACCCGAGGAATGCGCGTTAATGGCTTATCGATTTTCCGGCAAATGGCTTCTGAAACCAGATCACACGAGCCAGAAGATGATTGATAGTTAATATCGCATCGAGGATGCAACGTTGAAGACTCCTTCATAGTCGCCGACGAGCTGGATTAGCGGGACCTGGCCCTCTCCCGGCTCCTCCCGCCCGTATCCCTCCCCCTACTACCTCTTTGGCTACCAGTACTTCGGTAGCCTTGCCTCCCATTTTTCTCGTGCCTCATAATCCTATGTGATTCGTTTTCTGCAGGGTCTGGGGGGCTACAGGTAGAAAAAGCCGGGTGTGTCACATCGTTTCAGGTCATCCTTAAATTTCCGCGAGTGCCCCACCCACTCCTTTTTGCCGTCGCCTTCGGAATTTTTGCGCCCTGCGGAACGACCTGACTGGCCCGAATGTCACAAAGTGTGATCGCGCTCGGCTTGCTTCTCGGAACTCTCCTCGTCGGAGTGTTCTTTGCCTACATCTATTCGCTCAAGCGCCAGAACTATCTTCTCTATTGGACCGTCGGCTGGGCCCTCTACGCTCTCCACTATCTCTGCCCCGCTCTTTCTCCCTGGATCGGCACCAGCATCGTTCTCAGCTCCCTGAATCACGCCCTTTTCGGCTTCGCCGCCATCTGCTTCTTCCTCGGCGCGCAGCTCTACACGCATAACAAACTCTGGGTTAAGCCCGCCATCGGCTCGGCCGTTTTTCTCGCTATCTGGTCCACGGCCAATGCCTTTCAGATTTTCCCCGTATCTTCGTTCATTCCCGCGGCCTTCATCTATGTCGGCGTCGGTTTCATCTTCTGGAACGAAAGCCGCCATCAGGAAACCCTGGCGGATCGCCTCCTCGGTGTAGCCTTCTCGTTGTGGGGCATCGTTTTTCTCAGCTTCTTCCTGTTGCAGTCCGCGCAAAAATTAATGGGAGACTCCGTCCTTGGCGTTTCCGCGATTCCCGTCGCGTTCGTATGCATGCTCCTGGTCATGGCCGTTTACGAGGAAGAGAAACGCCGCGTGGAGCGCAACATGCTCGCGCTCTCCAATCTCAACCTGGCTACCTCTAGCTTCGTCGGCGGCGAAATCCAGCGCATGCTTGCGCAGGCTCTCGATCGGGTCCTCGGCGTGGTTCGCCTCCCTTCGGGCGCGCTCTTTCTCCATCACGGCGATACTACCGGCCCCACTTCCGTCGTCTCCGCCGGCATCCCCGACGCGTTCTGCAACGTCGCCCAGGAGGA
This sequence comes from Candidatus Acidiferrum sp., assembly GCA_035693545.1. GTDB lineage: Bacteria > Acidobacteriota > Terriglobia > Acidiferrales > UBA7541 > Acidiferrum. The sequence goes on along the minus strand of DASSGJ010000308.1, from coordinate 4,741 downwards.
GGGACTCGACGACTATCTCGTCGGCCTCGTCTCCCGCCTCGGAGGTCTTCTCGGCTTCCGCGACCTGCGCGACGACAATCTCACTTCGCTCCAAAACGATGAGCCGCTCCGCCGCTTCCGCGAACTCGCGCTCAAACACGGTCTCCGCAGCGTCGTCGTCATCAGTCTTCAAGCCAAGGAGCAAGCCTTCGGCCTCCTTCTCCTTGGCACGCCCGACAGTCGCCGTTTCACTCCCGCTGAACTTCGCCTGCTTCTCGCTCTAGGCCACCAGATCGGCATGGCCGTCGAAAACAGCTACCTGGTTCAGCAAACCTCCCGCCGCTCCGAAGAACTCCACGTCCTCAACGAAATCGGCCGCGCCCTTAGTTCCACTCTCAACAAGGAAGATCTCCTCAACAAAATCTGGGAAGAACTCCGCCGCCTCTTCGACGTCGAAAATCTTTATATCGCTTCCCCGGACCCGGTCCGCGACGCCATCAATTTCGACCTCGAAATGATTGGCAGCGAGCGCAAGCCCATGCACTCGCGTCCCGCCGGGAATCACATGACCGAATACATCATCCGCACCCGTCAGCCGGTCCTCATCCGCGAAAATTTTGTAACCGAGACTCGCAAGCTGGGTATTGAGCCGATCCGCACTTCCGGCTCCTTCTGTGGCGTCCCGCTTGTCGCCTACGATCAGGCCATCGGCACACTGTGCATCTATTCGGACCACGAACGCGCCTACGATGAAGGTCATCTCGAACTGCTTCGCGTCCTCGCCAGCGAAGCCAGCATCGCCATCGAAAACGCGCGTCTCTTCCAGAATGAGCGTACCAAGGCCCGCCATCTCAGCCTGCTCAACCTCATTTCCCGCGACGCGATCGCCACGCTCAATCCCGATGAGGTCCTCACAAAAATTACCGAGCAACTCGAAAACGGCCTTAACTACGACCATATTGGCATCGCCATGCTTGATTACACCACCCGCGAACTGGTCATCCAGGCGGAAAGCGGCGCGCGGCGCGGCGCCCTCGGCCGGCGTGTGCCTCTCGACACCGGCCTCATCGGCCAGGTTGCGCGCACCGGGAAATCCGCTGCGTATCGCTCCTTCCCCAACAATCAGAGCGGCGCCAAACCCGTCCTCCCCGACTCTGCCGCCGCCATGGCCCTTCCGATTTTCTACGCCGATCATCTCCACGGTGTTCTTTATGTCGAGACTCTTCAGCCGGTGGACTTCTCCGAGGAAGAAACGCTTCTTCTCCGCACCCTTGCCGACCTGATTTCCGGCGCGCTCCACAACGCTTTGACCTTCCAGAAAGCCCAGGAGCAGGCCATCACCGACGGCCTCACCGGCGTGAAGACGCACCGCTTCTTCATGGAAGCGCTCTCGTCCGAATGGAAGCGCTCTTCCCGCGCCAGCCGTTCCTTCGCGCTCGTCCTTATGGACCTCGACCGCTTCAAGTTTGTCAACGATTTCTACGGCCACCTGGAAGGCGATCTCGTACTCCAGCGCGTCGGCCAGATTCTCGAAACCAATTGCCGCCGCTCCGATGTCGTTGCCCGCTACGGCGGCGATGAATTCGTCATCCTCATGCCCGAAACCACCATGGAGCAGGCCCGCCAGCTTTCTTCCAAACTCCGCAGCTGGGTTGCCGCCGATCCCCTGCTGCGCGAAAAAAATATCAGCGCCAGCTTCGGCATTGCCTGCTACCCGCTCCATGGCGCTTCACCCCAGGAACTCATTCAGGTCGCCGACGCTTCCATGTACCTTTCCAAGCATCAGGGCGGCAACACCGTTTCCACTGCCGATCACGTTGATCCCAATGAAGCCCGCCGCTGGAAGCGCGACGTCCTCGAAGCCTATCTCGGCGTCACTCTCAAGCGCCTCTTCACCACCGGTCCCGAGGCCTTCGAAGAAATTTACCTGCGCCTCCGCCAATTCACCGATTCCCTGCCCCACACCGAAGTCACGCCGGAGCCTCCGCCCGACGGCCCGCGCGCCCTCCCGCAATCCATTCTCGACACCGTCACCTCGCTCGCCTACGCCATTGACGCCAAGGACCAATACACCCAGGGACACTCGCAAAAAGTTTCCGCATACGCCGCGCTTCTCGCCGAAGCCCTCGGCATGAACGAACTCGAAGTCGAGGAAATCCGCCTCGGCGCCGTGCTTCACGACGTCGGCAAAGTCGGCATCCCCGAAACCATCCTCAACAAAAGCGGCCCGCTCAACCTCGAAGAGTGGGACACCATGAAAACGCATGTCACCTTTGGCGGAAAACTTCTTGAGCCGCTTGTTCCGCTTGCCCGCATCCGCGAAATGGTTTTGCACCACCATGAATTTTTCGATGGCTCCGGCTATCCCGAAGCCCTCACCGGCGAGGGCATTCCCCTCGGCGCTCGTATCATCACCATCGCCGATTCCTACGACACCATCACCAGCGACCGCAGCTACAAAAAAGGCCGTACCGCCGAACAAGCCCTCTCCGAACTCGAACGCTGCGCCGGCACGCAGTTCGATCCCCAACTGGTCGCGGCCTTCACCCGCGCCATGCGCCAACTCCCCAACCCCATCATCGAAGTCGCCTCCCTCCTCTCCCGCACCTCCTGATCCTTCCAGTAGCATAGGCTTCAGCTCGCCCTGACGAAGGAAGGGCCTGTGCTCTCGCTTTACGGCCTGGGCTAAGGTCTGGCGCGCCTCTGGCGCTAGGGAAAAAGGAGCATTAGGGAAGTAGAGAAGCGCGGCCCACCCGCCGCGGCGGGCGAGCCCTACAAAGGCGAAGAGATGGCGATGTTACCCACCGACAAAACTCAAGCGCCGTAGGCCCGGCACACACCAACCCTCTCTCGTAAACCCACATCAAACCCAAACTGTAATTTTGGAAAACGGCTAATTCTTATGCCAATCCAGCGTAACCTTGCGTCCCATCTGAAACGCGCCCTTCGCCGTCATCAACCCGTCCTGAATCGTCCCTGTCAAAAAAATATTATTCAGCACCGTTCCATCCGCGGCCTTGCTGTGCATTTCAATTTCTACCTCTCCTGAAGGCGCGACATGCCCGGTCAGGTTCATCACCACTCCGGTGCTCTTGCCCATTGGCCACTTGCCCGTTAACTTGCTGCCGGCCGCCGTGCCTTCACCATGGAAACACCGCTGCGGTTCTTTCCGCGTTTCCGCGAAACAAATCTGTCCCGAATAGACTCCATCCTTCGCGTTGTTCGGGACCACCGGCGTCTTTGCTTTGACTGCGGGCGCGGGTTTGGCCGGAGCGGGCAGCTTCATCTCTGCCGCAACGGGCGCCGCCGTTTCTGTTTTGTCAGCGCTCGGAATTGTCGCGGCCGCAGCTTGCTGCGTTTGCGAAGCTGCCGGCGCAACGCTCGCATTCCCGCCGCTCTTCTGCCGCGTCGTGTAATCCCAAAATCCCCCGCCAGCCAGCAGTACCGCCAACACGGCCACTGCCGCGATCCACTTCGTATTGCCCCGGGGCACCAGCGCCGGCTGCCGCGAAGGCAGCGGCCCGCTTCCCTCCGCGTCCGTAATCGAAAACGTCCGCACCGGCTGCGCGATATTCTTGAAATTCATCTCCCCCAGCGATTGAAATGACATCGAAAGCTTGTTGCGAATCTGGTCGTGCACGGTGCCCGAAATGCACACGCCACCCGGTTCCGCGGCCGTTTGCAGCCGCGCGGCAACATTCACGCCGTCGCCCATTAAGTCCTGCCCCTGAATCAGAATGTCGCCCAGGTTAATCCCGATGCGGAACCGCACCTGCCGGTTGGGAGGAAGTTGATCGTTGCGCGTTCGCAGAGCAGCCTGGATGTCCGTCGCACACCGCACCGCCTCCACCGCGCTCGCAAACTCCGCCAGAATCGCGTCCCCGGCGGTATTGAAGATTCGTCCGTTGTGCATGGCCACAACGGATTCAAACACTTTCTTATGCCCGCGAAACACGCGCAGCGTCTGTTCTTCGTCCTCCCCCATCAACCGGCTGAACTCGGCCACGTCCGCAGAAAGTATCGTGGACAGTTTCCGTTCCAGGAATTGCGCGCTGGGCGTATCGTATTTGTCGGGCATCTGGGCCGCTCCCCCGGGTCAACTTTGCGGGCATCATAACACCTGCCCCCGTCCGCCGGAACGCTAGGTACCTTCACTGTGCTACCGGGTTACTCATCGCTGAATTCAGTTTGCCCAGCTCTGGCCCACAGCGGAGAACCGGATTGCCGTGCTGCCCTAAAACTTTGGTTCTGTGCGTGAGGAATGCCGGATATGCAGGATTTCTACTCGGCGCTTCTCTTCGCGAATCTGGTAATAGACTGCGACCGGGCTATGTGTCAGCCTGCGCACCCGCGCTCTGTTGCGGATGAGGCCACCCATTCGAGGAAAGCGCCCCAACAATTCAATGTGATCGAGCAGAGAATCGCCAAAACGCGACGCGGCGTCTTCATCATCTTCCGCGATATGGCTGATGAGCTCAGCGAGATCCGTTAACGCTCTTTGCGTGAAGAGGAGGCGGTAAGCCATCGGGGCAGGAGCTTGCGGACTTGCTCTAAAGAGATGGTGCGGCCGGACTTTGCGTCCCGGATGCCCTCGTCAATCGCGGCGAGGGTTGCCTGGTCTTCGTCATTCTTAACCGGCGCCTGTTTCTCAAAATCGGATTCTTTGGACTTGGCCATGGACGGATGTTAGCTCCTATCCGCGGGCGAGGCAATAGGATGAGCACGTGGCCCGCCCAGGCTCCCTGTTTCGTCCTGAATAATT
>DASSGJ010000307.1:0-12338 GCA_035693545.1 Candidatus Acidiferrum sp. | reverse complement strand
CCACTACCGGATTTTGAGATCGCAAATTGCGATCTCAAAACTTGCAGATCCTTTTTGTTGAGTTGAAACATGAAGTCCTTCGGGAATCTGTTGCGATTGCGCTGGACCGCTTCATTCAGGCGAGAGGTGCTAACCCCATAGAGCCGGGCAAGGTCGGAATCGAGCATGACTCGAGTCCTGCGGACAAAATAAATCTGCTCGTTAATTGCGGATGCGGCTAGAGCAGCGCTGGCGGTTGAAAAGGACATTGGGGTTTGACGTCTTGAGGTTCTAGATTGGAACCCCAAGTCACCCAGACCCTATAACACAATAGGTATATTATCAAGTAAGAATAAGTGGGCTACTCGCGAATGATTGTGAGTGATTCGGCCGTAAACCGTGGCGTCAGATGCGCATGGGCATGATGACGTAGCGGTAGCGATAGCTTTCGTCAGCGAGGGGACGCATCTGGCCGGCGGATTGTTCGTCCTTGAGTTCGATACTGATGGGGCCGTCGGCTGCGGCAGCGAGAAAATCGAGCATGTAGCTAGAGTTGAAGCCGATGGCGATGTTGTCGCCCTTGTAATCCTTGTCGATGGTTTCTTTGGCTTCGCCGTATTCGGGGCTGGAGGCGGAAATTTCCACGCCCTCGCTGGAGACGGCAAGTTTCACTGCATGAGAGCGCTGATCGGCAAGTTGTGAGACGCGGCGGACAGCGTCGCTGAGTTCGGTGCGCTCGAGGACCACGGTCTTATTGTTCTCGCGCGGAAGAACCGCTTCGTAATTCGGGAATTGGCCGGTCAGGATGCGTGAGATCAAGAGGCGGTGGCCGACCTGGAAGAAGAGGTGGCTTTCGTCTTTTGCGAACTCCATGTGAGCATCAGAGCCGGCCGCGGCGGAAAGTTTTTCGACTTCGTCCATGGCTTTCTTGGGGATCAGGACGCGGACTTCGCCGTTCAGACCGGCGAGTTTCTGATCAGTTTCCGCAAGCGCCAGGCGGTGGCCGTCGGTGGCCACCATGGCGAGCGTATCGGGCTTCAGGATCAGCAAACCACCGTTGAGGGTATAGCGGGACTCTTCCATGGAGATGGCGAATTTTGTCTTGGCGATAAGGCTTTCGAGCACCGCGGCTGGAAGCTTGGCCAGGGTGTGGGGCATTGCAGGGAGCGCCGGGAAATTTTCCTTGGCCATGCCGACGAGCTTGTATTTCTTTTTGTCGCTGACGATTTCGATCCAATGATTGTCGAGCAGTTTGAACTTGATTTCGCCTTCGGGGAGAAGCCGGACGAGTTCAAGGAGTTTCTTGGCGGGGATAGTGCCGGCGCCTTCTTTCTTGACCTTGGCTTCGCAGGACGTGCGCACACTGAGCTCTAGATCGGTCGCGGTGATGGTGACCCGGCTTCCTTTAGCTTCCACCAAGAGATTCGAAAGAATCGGTATGGTGGTTTTGCGTTCGACCACGCCCTGGGTAGTGGTGAGTTCATTGAGCAGCGCGGACTTGGTTACGCTGAATTCCATGGATTGGCTTTCCTCACGTGCGGTACCGGTTGCCGTCATGTGGCTTTCCCCCGCTGAAATAACCGCTGAGGTACTCTACTCGCTTTTTTGCCAAGTATAAAGTGCGCAGGCGGCTCTGGCGTTGTGGAAATGCTGCGGTCTGAGGATTTCCCCCGGTGAATGTACGCGACCGAGGAATGAAGATTTTCACAGATACAAGAACTTTCACAAAAGCTGTCAAAGAAAATTGCAGTCCATAAAGCTTGTTGTTGTGATGAGCGCTGTGGATTGGTGGAAAAGTTCGCGGACGCTTGCTCCGCCTGAAGATTCCTCTGCCAGTGCCACGTGGATTTCCCGGCGCAACTGGGGAAAAAGGGGTCGGCGGGCGGGAGTGGGCCAAGTTGCTCCACGTTCGTGCACATTTGATCCGCAACTTTCCCTCGCGATGTTCACACGTTCCCAACAGAGTTCGCGCGTTACGGAAAACGGCCTCTATCACCTTACTCTGCGGGGAATATTAAACGACTATGGCAGGTTTACTGCTGCAAAGAAGGAAAATACGTAACACGGAGAGCACAGAGGAAGAGCACAGAGTTCACTGAGCAGAAAAAACTGAGCGGGAAAAAGTCTCAGAGTTATTGCAGGGCATCCATCAAGCGTGTGATGGTGCGGTTCAGCTCTTTGTCGGAACGGCGGAGCTCTTCGATTTTGTTGATGGAATGGAGCACGGTGGTGTGATGCTTGCCACCGAACTGCCGGCCGATTTCGGGAAGCGACGCTGTGGTCAACTGCTTAACGATATACATGGCCACCTGGCGCGGGAAGGCGATGGCGCGTGTGTTGCTGCGGACTTTGAGGTCCTGCTCCCGCAGGTTGAAGTGTTCGCTGACGCGCTTCTGGATCAGGTCGATGGTAACGCGCTTTTCCTGCGACGCGATGATATTGCGAAGGACCTGCTGCGCAGTGGTGAGCGAGACCACGGTTCCGGTCAGCGAGGCATAGGCCATCAGGCGGGTCAGCGCGCCTTCCAATTCACGCACGTTGGACTTAATGGCTCGGGCGATGTACTCGGCGACATCGTCGGGCAGATGAAAGCGGTCATTTTCCGCTTTCTTCTGAAGGATGGCGATTTTCGTTTCCAGGTCGGGCGGTTGAATGTCGGCGATCAGGCCCCATTCAAAACGCGAACGCAGGCGCTCTTCGATCGAGTTGATGTCCTTCGGCAGGCAGTCCGAGGAAATGACGATCTGCTTTTGCTGCTCGTAAAGGGCGTTGAAAGTGTGAAAAAACTCTTCCTGGGTGCGCTCTTTGCCGGCGATGAACTGGATATCGTCTACCAGCAGCACATCTACGGTGTGGAAGCGATCGCGGAAACTGATCATGCGATCGAAGCGCAGCGAATTGATGACTTCGATGGTGAATTTTTCTGCGCTGACGTAACTGAGGCGCATGGCCGGATTGCGCTTCTTGATGGTGTGCCCGATCGCATGCATCAAGTGGGTCTTGCCCATGCCCACTCCGCCGTAAAGAAAGAGCGGGTTGTACGCCTTGGATGGCTGCTCGGCCACGGCGCGGGAAGCAGCATGCGCAAACTCATTGGACTTGCCGACGACGAAGCTGTCGAAGGTGTAGCGCGTATTCAGTTGGTGGTCGCTGCTTTCAAAATCCAGCTTGGCTTGCTTCGTGCCGTTGACGGCGGGCGCGGCCTGCACGGGTTCTTCCTCGGTGCAGACATACTGCACTTTCATCTGAGGGGTGCCCATCTGGTGAAATACAGCTTTCACGATCTCACCATAGGTGCGGGTGAGCACCTGGCGGAACACGGTACTGGGAATCTGGACGTAGAGGGTGTCCCCTTCCGCGCGGTTGAGCCGGGTGGGCTGAAACCAGGTGGAATAGGTGTTGATGCTGACCCTGGATTTGATCAAATCGAGGAACTTGTCCCAGAGATTCTGCACTTCTTTTTCACGTCCAATTTGGGTAGCTGTCGTCATCAGGAAAAGCCAAACCTACGCCATTTCCACAGGTGTGTAAAAACTGTGGAAAGCCAATTTCGCCCTAATTCTTCAAGCCTTGGAGTTCTTACCCGCGCCGGAACGATTGGTCGTACCCCTGTGGACCTGCGCGGACCTTTCAGACCTGCTGAACCAAGCACCTTTGCTTTCAAACTGCGTTGGATTCTCGCGCACTGTTCCGGTGGGAGCAAGCGAAAAGTGCGCGAAGGGGTTCAACGAAGTTCACATGCCATGCACAACTTTTCCACAAGCACAGGAATTGTGCAAGTCGAAAGAAAATCGCAGATTTTGCCCGGAAAAACCGCGGTTTACGCGGGGCGAAAAATGTGATTGCACTCTTTCAGTGCAAAGCGAGCTGAGGAAAACGCGGTGAATTTTGATCACGGTTTCCGGTCCGGCCGCGCGAATTCGTAAACGCCGATGGGATCCGCACCGATGAGCAAGCGGTCTTCCTCGACGAGCAACACGTTGGCCTCGATGCGCGCTCCGTCCTTGGTGTAAATCTGATATTCGGAACGCCGGTTTCCGTCCTTGTCAAAGTGGAGCAGCGTGTTGTGCAGCGCCATCCAGACATCTCCGCTTACGGGATCCACACCGAATGCGGTCAGAATGCGCTGCAGCGCCGGAGGTTCGGAGCGCTTTTCCTGGCGCTCGATTTCGCGGCGGGCGGCGCGAGCTTCGGAGAACGCATCAATGTTCGTAAATTGAAAGTCCTGTTTAGCGAAGCCAAAGCGGTCGTACTGGCGGACCAGCGGCTCGGGCAGATAGGTGTATCCGTAATAGATGTGCCCGTCCGGGTCGGAGGCGAGCCGTCCGATGCTGACATAGCGGTTGAGGTCGGTTCGCTCCGACAGTTGCTCCGGATCTCCAAATTCGCGAACGACGCGCCCGGTGGGACCAAAGACCGTGACCAGGTGCAGGCCACGGGGAGCGGTTACCGCAACTTCGCCTTCAGGGAGCGCAACCAACGAGGTGGGCGAATTGAATTGAATCGAGCGAAGGAGAACTCCCGCGGGAGAGAAAACGTTGACGAGATTGTAGCCGCGATCCGCAACGTAAAGATTGCCCAGGGAATCCACGTCAAAATCTTCGCCAAAGACTATTGGCGGATGCGCATTTTTGTCGGAAGCGGAGGAAGCCGGCGGCTCTCCGATTTGGGCCAGCAGTTTTTCCTTGGAATCGAAAACCTTAATCCCCACATTGGGAGATGCAAGCAGGTAGTACTTGCCGTCCCGGCCATGGCGAAGCGCGCGCAACCCCGGCCCAATGGAGGGAAAGACCCGGCGGCGGGCCATGAGGTCATCGTCCACATCCGAGGCGACGGAGGCCAGCGCGATGGCGAGCACACAAGTAGCCGCCGTGGCGGCGAGGAAAAATCCAAATTTCCGATGCATGGTTTCTCAGATTACCGGGAAAGCTCTGTGGTTGCCTCTCTGTTGGACAAGTCCCCTCAAAGTTACGGAAATGCCAATATGGTTAATCAATCCGCAAGCGCACACGTTCGATGGACTTGGCTGCAAGGCGGCCGGCTTCGTTGCGCGGAGCGGCCTCGTCGGTTTCGATCAGCACGGCATTCATTTGAATATCGCCGGTGGCGACCTCAAAGCGCGCCGGAAGTCCGTCCAGAAATTTCTTGATGATGCCGCCGCGGTCCATGCCGATGACGCCGTCGTGCGGCCCGGTCATGCCAACATCGGTAATGTATGCGGTGCCCTTGGGCAGCACGTGCTCGTCCGCCGTTGCCACGTGGGTGTGCGTGCCAACGACGGCGGTCACGCGGCCGTCGAGGTACCAACCCATGGCGATCTTTTCGCTGGTGGTTTCCGCGTGCATGTCCACCAGGACGAAGGTGACGTCAGCCGGAAGCCTGGCTAGTTCCTCGTCTGCTTTCCGGAATGGGTCGTCGTTGGCCGCCAGGAAAACGCGACCCTGCAGGTTGAGCACGGCGAACTTCAGGCCTTTTTTGGATTCGCCCACAAACAAACCGCCGCCGGGATTGATCGCCGCAAAATTTGCCGGCCGGAGAAGACGCGGCTGATGAGGAATGTATTCCAGGATTTCCCTGCGGTCCCAACTATGGTTGCCGCCGGTGAGGACTTCGATGCCGAGTCCCAGCAGCTCTTCGGCGATTTTGGGAGTGATGCCGAAGCCGGAGGCGGAATTTTCGCCATTGGCGATGACCAGATCAATATGCTGGTGCTCGACAAGATCGGCCAGGCGCTCCTGAACGATGTGGCGTCCGGGAGAGCCGACGATGTCGCCGATGAAAAGGGTGCGCATGGGAGAAGAAAGTAATCTGCAATCAGCGATCAGTAATCAGTAAGAGAAAGCCGCAAAGCACGACGCCGAACTTAGCGGGTTAGGATCACCCTAAACAGCAAAATGGAGCGGACTGCTTGGCCGTGGGTTACTAGGCCGTGAACCTCTGAAATAGGTGGGTACCACGAGCCGACCATTAGGCTTTCCTGCCCCGGCCGCGGGTCTTGCTGAAAACCCGCCGACGGGACAGGCCGTGCACACAAGCCGACTATCCGCAGCACCCCAGAGATTCGTTACGGTTCAAACGGCTTTCGCGACCACACCTGCGTCGAAGTACCGCTCCGGCAACTATTATCCTCTCCCAGAGAACTTCCGTCCAATCGCCGCGGCGAAATCCATGGCGAGAAGTGAGGTCAGGCGAATCACCCGAAGTGGCGATAGCCGGCCCAGAATTCGGGCCAGGACTTCTTCAGGCCGTAGCAGATGTAAATGCCCGTGTAGTCGCGCGTCTCCTCGTTTTCCAGGCCAAAACGGTTCCAGGCATGGGCCGCCAGCTTGCAAGAATCGAAATTCCTGGCCAGGAAACCGGCGGAGTGCCCCAGAACAATCAAGGTGTCCGGCGGCGGATCGCCGTAGCCTCGCGCCCAGAACGAATTGATGCCACTGATGGCCGAAGGAAGCCCGTACTTCGGGCCGTATAGATTGATGGCGCCCGCTTCGCCATAATTGCCAGCGAGGATTCCGAGTTTATCGCGCTGGTCGGCGGCAAGAGAGTCGCGGATTTGGGCGACGGTTTCGACCAACTCCGGCCAGCCCATCTCTTCAACGAAGTCACCCTGAACCTTGCTGGCGACGTCCCACCATTTCGAATGGACAGGCGCAAGGGGAAGCGTGAGAGCCGACGAGATGGCGATGTCGGCCGCCAGAACGAGCAACGCCACGGTGCGGAGGGCGTTGGCCCAGCCACGGTGGAGCGAAGCGAGCCAGGTTTCTCCCCAGACGCTTCCGGCAGCGTAAGTCATCGGGTATGCCGCGGCGAAATAATAGACCCGGCCTTTGAGAATCACGAAGAGCACGAGTGGAACAACAAACATCCATCCCAGAGCGCGGAGGCGTTTTCCAGCCAGAGTGATAAAGGAATAGTAAAGACCGGCAAGACAAAGTGGAAAGGCGAGCAGAGTCATTTTTAGTTGGTCGGGTAGAAAATTCCTAGTTCTTCCCTGGCGGACGTCGCGCTCGTGGATGTGTTTCAGAAAATCCAGCGAAACGAAATGGTTTTGCGCCTGCCACAGGATATTGGGAAGGAAAATCAGGAGCGAAAGTGCGACGCCATACCAGAGCCATTTGCTGCGCAGGTATTTCCGCGCATCGGTGAGGATTACGCCCGCAACGATGCCGACTGCGAATACGCCCATGGTGTATTTGGAAAGCATGCCGAACCCGATCGAGGCTCCAACGGCGAGCCACCAGCGCGGATCATCGGAAACAAGCAGGCGCACCATGAAGTAGGCGGCGAGAACCCAGCAGAGGTAGTCGAAGGAAACGTATTGCATCAGGGCGCCGCCGCCGAGACAGAACGGCACGCCAGCGAACGCGGCAACGAGTTGCGCGCCCCGGCCTCCGCCCATCTCTTTAGCCATGAGGCCCGTGAGGACGAGGGCTACCGCTTGCGCAAGTGCCGCAAAAAGCCGAAAGCCGGGCAGGGTGGGTCCGAAGAGAATCAGCGAGACCCGGCCGAAGAACGGAGTGACCGGCGGATAGGCGACATAGCCCCAGGCGAGATGACGCGCGTCATCCAGGGTTGCGAGTTCATCGCGGTGGATGCCGTACCGTTGACCCACAAGCATGTGGACGATAACCGTGACGAAGGCGAGATAGATCAGTAGAGCGGTGTCACTAAACCACGGCGCGTTGCTCCCCGCCGATTTGGAACTGCGCGCTGATTGATCGGGCGAGATGTTCGAGGGCAAGAGGGAAGACTCCACAAGAAATAGTCGCGTCGAACTGAGCGCACAAATCATAGCAGCAGAAAAGCGGACCGAGGAGGGGGTACAAAAAACAACTGCCGCACCCGGTCCCGAGATGCGGCAGTCAGAATTGCTGCGACTATCGAATTAGGGCTTGGTTTGGGGCGCGGGTGGAGCTTGCTCCTTGGGAGTTTCCTTGGGTTGTTCTTTAGGCTGCTCTTTCGGGGTTTCTTTCGGAGCTTCCTTTGGCTGTTCCTTGGGGGCTGCCTTCGGCTCGATGGAGATAAGCTGCACTTCGAAGATAAGTGTGGAGTTCGGTCCGATGGGGGAGCCCGGAGCGCCGCGTTCGCCGTAGGCGAGGTTCGATGGAATAAAGAGTTGCCATTTGGAACCGACGGGCATGAGCTGGATCGCTTCCGTCCATCCTTTGATAACGCCGCCGACTGGAATCTTCAAAGGCTCGTTCCGCTTGTAGGAGCTGTCGAATTCCGTGTTGTCCACCAGGGTGCCGCGATAGTGGCAGAGCACCGTATCATCCGCCGTCGGCTTGGGGCCAGTTCCCGCCGTGATGATCTTGTATTGGAGGCCGCTGGGGAGCGTGACCACGCCTTCCTTGGTTTTGTTGGCGGCCAGGAATGCGTCTCCGGCTTTCTTGTTTTCGATGGCGGCAGCTTTGATCTTCGCTTCTTCCTTGGCGCGAACCTCCGTCTGCAACGTGGTGAGGGCAGCTTTGGCTTCGTCGTCCGTCAGGAGAAGTTTGTTTCCGGCAACCGCATCTTTCAGAGCGCGGTACACGATAGCTGGATCGACGTCGACCGAATCACGCTTGAGGTTTTTGCCGATATTCATGCCGATCGCGTAGCTGGCTTTGTCTTTCTGCGTTTTCAGGGTGAGCGGAGCTTGAGTTTTCGCAGTAGTTGCGCCGGCCTTGGCGGCCGGAGTCTGCGCGGGTTTTGCCGCGGTGGCAGGCTTCGCCGCTGCAGGCGGGGTTGTGGGTGGATTCGCCGGAGTCTGCTGGGCCGGAGTACTGGCGGCCAGGAAAAGTCCCGCGGCGGCGAGAGAGGTAGCGATAAATGTTGTTTTAGACATAGGCAAGTATTGTGGCATCACCGGGGGCCCGCCGCCAAATTGAAAGGGGTGGCGCGTGTGACTCGCGCGCAACTGGGGCCTTCGCTACAATGTCTGCGCGAGCGAGGAGACGACCACGATGAATTACCGCCGGTTTGGGCGTACTGGATGGAAGGTCAGCGAGATTGGCTATGGGATGTGGGGGCTTGCAGGGTGGACGGGCTCCGACGACTCGGAGTCCATGGCGTCACTGCGCCGGGCAATTGAGCTTGGCTGCAATTTTTTTGATACGGCGTGGGCTTATGGGGACGGCAAGAGCGAACAGATCCTGGGCAAAATTGTCCGCGAGTTCAAAAGCAACGGTTCGGCCGGCGGTCCGGATAAGCACTTGTATGTCGCGACGAAAATCCCGCCTAAGAACCGCCGCTGGCCGAGCCGCCGCGACTTTACACTCGACGATTGCTACCCGCCGGAGTACATCGAGGAATACATCGAGAAGAGTTTGAAGAACCTGGGCCTGGAGACGATTGACCTGATGCAGTTGCACACCTGGGAAGATCGCTGGCTGAACGATGAGCGGCTGCCACGCGCGATTGAGAAGATGAAGAAGAGCGGGAAAGTGCGGGCGTTCGGGCCGAGCTTGAATCGCTGGGAGCCGTCGAACGGAATCCGCGCAGTGCTGGAAGGGCATGCTGAGGCGGTGCAGGTGATTTACAACATCTTCGACCAGAATCCGGAGGATGCACTGTTTCCGATATGCCGGATGAAGGATGCGGCGGTGATTGCCCGCGTGCCGTTTGATGAAGGGACACTGACCGGCACGTTGACGCTGGATTCGAAGTGGCCGGCGGACGACTGGAGAAATACCTATTTTGTGCCGGAGAATCTGAAATCGAGCGTGGAGCATGCAGAGGCGCTGCGGCCGCTGGTGCCGGCGGGCAGCACCATGGCGGAGATGGCCTTGCGTTTTATTTTGAACAATCCCGATGTGAGCACGATTATTCCGGGGATGCGAAAACTCAAGAACGTGGAAGCGAATATTGCCGCGGGGAAAGCGGGCGGGCTGCCGGCGGAGTTGCACAAGAAATTGCGCGGGCACCGTTGGGACCGCAATCCGACAACGTGGTCGCAGTGAACGAGGTGAGCATGAGCATCAAGGTGGATATTTATGGCCAGGTCTACCCGATTAACGCGGAGCTGGACGAGGTCTACGTCCGGAAGATTGCCGCTTACGTGGACGAAAAGATGCGGCTGATTTCGGACGCGGCGAGGACCGTGGACACGCAGAAAGTGGCGGTGCTGGCGGCGCTGGCGATTGCGGATGAGCTGCACCGGTTGCGGGAGGAGCGCGGGGAGCGCGAGGAGATTTTGAAAGAGCAGGCGGAACGGTGCCTGAATCTGGTGGAGCGGGCGCTGCGGAAGACGGAATAGCAGAAAGCATTTAACGCAGAGTACGCTGAGAGCGCAGAGTACGCAGAGAAGAAACAGAATCAGCTGGCGCGCAGAGCGGCGCCGAGTCGTTTCTCCAGGGCGGAGATGATTCGGGCAGAGAAATCGTTTATTTGCGCTTCGGTGAGCGTGACTTCGCGGCTTTGGAAGACCACGCGCACCAGGAGTGAGAATTTTCCTGCCGGTACATTTTTGCCGCGGAAAAGATCCGCTGCTTCGATCGAAGCGATTTCAGCAATGCCCAGCGAATGAATAACCTGTTGCACCTGCGCGAAGGTGACTCCCTCGGCGAGGAACAGAGAGAAATCGCGCTCCACCGCCGGAAAACGCGGCAATGGTTCGTAGCGGCGGTTATTCTTTACGCCGTAGTACATGCAATAGAGCGGACCGAGATTGATTTCCGCCAGAAATACATCCTGACGAAATTTGAATTTCTCGCCGACGCGCTTGGCAAGTTGGCCTGCCGCACCCAGAACAGCGCCACCTTCTTTACCCAGAGAAATCACGCCGCGCCGGGCAGGGTTCAGCCAGTCGGGGCCGCCATGCTCCCAGCGTAGACCGCCGGAGAGCGCGCCGATGGCGTCGAGATCGCCCTTGAGATCGGCGAAAGTGTAATCGCGCGGCGAATCATAAAGAGCCTGGGGGCGCGCAGCGCCGGTCGCGCCGATCGAAAGGACCCGTGTTTCAACGGGCTTGCCCTGCAGCAATCTGTAGTGGCTGCCAATTTCAAAGAGCCGCGCACTGCGCTGGCCATGATTCAGATTCCACTCGATTGCGGCGGCCATGGTGACCGCGGAGGTGGATTTCAAGACGCCAGCTTCTTCTGAGAGCGGATTGGCCAACTTTGCCGGGGTTACATCTTGCGGGCGGAAAAGTTCGTTGCGTTCCTCAGCGACGTGCGGAATGGTCAGCACTTCGTGATAGCCCAGGCCGATAAGGCGTTCGCGAAGGCGGGTTTCGGCTTCGTAGTGCGGCAAGCGCGCCGCGCCTGAGCGGGAAGCAGGCAACCGGGGCGGAAACTTGTCCAGGCCATAGACCCGAGCGACTTCTTCAATGAGGTCAATTTCGCGTTCAACGTCGGCTCGCCAGGAGGGTTGCGTGCATTCCCATACGGCAAGCAAAGAATTTGCCGCGCCGCGGGTCTGATCGACGCGCACGGGCGCGAAACCGAGCGCGGAAAGAATCGTCTCGATGTCCTTATCGGGCACATCGGCGCCCATGATGCGGAGAAGTTCCGCACGCGTGATGGTGATTTTCTTTGCTGCCCGTTTGCCCGGGTAAACGTCGACTACACCGGCAAGAAGCTCGCCGCCCGCGAGTTGCAGAATAAGTTCCGCCGCGCGGCGAGAGGCGAATTCCGCCATTTCAGGATCGGCGCCGCGGCCGAAACGCGTGCTGGCTTCGGTGTGCAGGCGCAGGGAGCGGGCCGAGCGGCGAACGGAGATGGGATCGAACCAGGCGCACTCGATCAGCACATTTTTCGTGGAGAAGGAAATTTCTGTTGCGGCGCCACCCATGATGCCGCCGATGCCGACCGAGTGCGTGCCATCGCCGTCAAAAACAACACTCATATTGGGATCGAGAGTGCGCTCGATGCCGTCGAGCGTTTTTATTTTTTCACCGGGCTTTGCACGCCGAACGCCGATGGTGTGATTCCGGACGAGGTCGTAATCATAGGTATGCAGGGGATGGCCAAGTTCCAGCATTACGTAATTAGAAATGTCCACCACGTTGCTGATGCTGGCGGTGCCGGCGGCTTCCAAGCGGTCTTTCAACCACTTGGGAGAGGGCTGAATCTTCACGCCGCGAATCACGCGCGCGGTGAAGCGTCCGCAGAGTTCCGGTGCTTCAATCGTGACTTTTACGGCATCGCTTGCCCGCGCGCTTTTGGATTCCGCTGGTTTCGGCGAACTGGTTTTCACCGGCAGGCGAAAGATGGAGCCAACTTCGCGGGCGATGCCGAGCATGCCGAGGCAGTCCGGGCGATTCGAGGTGATTTCCGCGTCGATTACCGCGCCGTGTGCGCCGTTTTCGATGGAGGCGATATTTGTGCCGGAAAAGGCCAGCCGCGAAGCGATCTCTTCTGGCGACGCAGCGACGTCCA
>DASSGJ010000306.1:0-4340 GCA_035693545.1 Candidatus Acidiferrum sp. | reverse complement strand
GGCCAGCGCTTGTTTCTTGGTTTCAGGGCCCATCCAGGAAAGAGTGGGAATGTCCGAGCGCAACGTGGCGATGAGATTGTTCACCATTTCTTTGGCGCGGGCCTTGGCCTCCGGCGGGAAATATTTCTGCACATAGACTTCGCCGAGCGCCTCGCCTAAATTCTGGTTCGCGGACTGGGCGCAGCGCTTCCACCGCGGTTGCAGTTCCTTGGTGCCGGAAAGCTGCTTGCCATAGAACTCAAAATTCTCTTGCACAAATGCGTCGGAAAGGGCAGGCGCGGCGTCGTGGATCACGTGCCAGCGCAGATAGACCTTCCAGTCGGCCAGCGGCGTGGCGCTCAGCTGGTGGTCCAGCTCCTTGAAGAAATCGGGCTGCCCGATGTTGATCTCGGTCACCGAAGGAGAGCCTACAGCCTGCATGTAGCCCGCCCAGGACCAGTCCGGCGTCAGATTCTTGAGTTCTGCCAGCGACATTTTGTTGTAGTTCTTCTCCGGATCGCGAAGTTCCACGCGCGTGCGCGACGCTTTGGCAAGTGATGTCTCCAGCGTCATCACCGTCTGCGCTTCGGCGGCGGCTTTATCGGAAGTGTCTCCGGCCAACTCAAACATTTTGGCTACGTGCTTCAAGTAACCTTCGCGGAGTTGCTTGGACTTTTCGTCGTCGCGGAGATAATAGTCGCGGTCCGGCATTCCCAGCCCGCCCTGCCTTGCCGCGGCGATCATTTGCGAGCTGTTCTTGAAATCAGGCGTAGCTCCAAATCCAAACGCGACGTTGTTCGACTCGTGATGGAGCCGCGCAATTTCAGCATCGAGCCCCTTGCGATCCTGGATGGCAGCGACGGCGGAGAGATCAGCGGCCAGCGGTTTGGCGCCCGCGGCTTCGATAGCGGCCGTATCCATGCAGCTTGCATAGAAATCACCGATCTTCTGTTCGTTTGATCCGGCGGCAGCTTTCGAATTCCCAGCGCTTTCCAAAATCGTCCGCATGCCGGCGAGGTTTTTGTCGCGCAACACGGTAAACGATCCCCAAGTCGAATACTCGGCCGGGATGGTGTTCGCCTTCATCCAGCCGCCCATGGCGAACTGATAAAAGTCGTCGCAGGGTTTGCAGGTGCGGTCAAGATTCGCAAGCGCGAATCCCCACGGAGATGCGTCGCCGGAAGTTTTTGTGGCAGAACCGGCGGCGATGCTCAGAGCGGCGCAGGCGGAGACGATTGAAATAAAGAGAAGCATTCTTCCGGAACGGCCCAGTTTCATGGTGAACTCCTGAAGGATAAAGAGCGCAGTTCAATTGCGGGGGTTGAGTTTAGCAGAACGTGTCCGGAGCCGCACGCGAAACGCTTATTCCGCGACGGCGCTATCCACCGGCTGGGCTTGCAGCAAATCCGTCAGCACGCTCGGGGAAATCTGAACAAGAAAGCCGCGCTGGCCCCCGTTGATATAAATGGAAGAAAGCGCCAGGATGCTGCGCTCGACATAAATGGGCAAACTCTTGCGCGTGCCGAACGGAGAGGTGCCACCCACCTGATAACCGGTGTGGCGTTGCGCAACTTCCGGCTTGCAGGGCTCCACTTTTTTCGCGCCAATCTGCCGCGCGAAATTCTTCAGGCTTACCTGGCGGTCGCCGTGCATCAGGATGATCAGCGGCTTCGCATCCTGGTCTTGCATTACCAGAGTTTTCACAACCGAATGCTCGTCCACGCCCAACTGCTTCGCGGATTCGGCCGTGCCGCCATGCTCAACGTAGCTATAGAGATGTTCCGTGAAACTGACGTTGTGCTGGCGGAGAAATGTAGTCGCCGGAGTTTCCGGCGCATGTTCCTTACGTGCCATGAGGACTGAGGAGAACTTTACGGGTTACTTTGCCGGGGCAGCGACCGGCGGCAAGTAGTTCTTCGCGTATTTGGTGGTGTCCACCTTCTGCCATTCGCCATGGATGATGCCATCGCGGATTTGCGCGGGAGTTTTTCCCTTGTGGGTCTGCTCGTAGGCGTAAAAATCTTCCTTCTGGCAGATATCGCACCCGGAGCCGTGGCGGCTCACGAAACAATCGAGCAGGCTGCCATGCCCCTGGCTGCGATCGCAATGGCAATAGCAGGGTTGCTGGTAGAGAACTTTCTTCGTGCGGCCGGCAACGACGTAGGCGTTAAACGTCTGAATGTCCGTGAAGATCGAGGCTTCCATTGTCGGCGGCAGGGCATCCTTCGGCGCTTCCGCGTGAAACGCCGGGGTCGGCTCGTCTACCGGCGAAGCGGCAAACTGGGGCAGAGCCAGCAGCCACGCTCCAGCGGCCAGTAGGATTCCGCCGGTCAACATTTTCTGAATCGTCTTCATGGGACCTCTTTCTCCTGCGATCCGAGTCTCTTTCCACTGTACGGCGGCTCGTTCCTTATTTCCAGCAGAGTGCTCCAAAAGGGTAAGCGCACCAGTTGCGTTCGCCGTGTCCGCAACACCGAGATGTCCCACTCATGCGGAGGCGTTGCGCGAACTGAGCGTCGAATTCCACGCCGAGAGGACTTCCGGATCAACGCTTCCAAGGTGCGCATCTGTGCCCGCTTTTTCAGGAGGAGTCCACCGCCAAACCGCGGCGCCGAGGAGTCCCGCGTCGCGGCATTCCGTAAGCGAGCGCTTCAACGAATAGCCGGAGGCAGCGTCCTCCGCGGCGGGAAGTTCCCCCAGCCACAAAGGTTTGTCGAGCGGCGGCGCGCAAGCAAGTTGCCGCGCAAGGCTGGATTTGCCCGAAGGGTCCTGCACCGGATAATAGTGGGCCTGATAAAAGTCCAGCCCGAGCTCGCTCCACGCGCGAACCCACGCCAGGCTTGCCGAGCCCAGCGTCACAGGGACGCCCGCGAATTCATGCACAGCCTGCGCAATCTCCTCCGCAAACGCGCGGAAATCCGCGTAGTGCATTTTCGCCGTCGTCTGCCGGTGGAACTCGCGAATGGCCCATTCCGGCTCGTTGGCGATTTCCCACGCAAACAACGCCGGGTGCTCGCGAAATTCGCGGAACATCGGGATCAGAACCCGGTGCAGAAAGGCCTCACGGCCGGCAGCGAACTGCAGGACTTGGTCGTTGGCATATTTGTTGGAATTCCCAGTCTTGTCTTGCAACCAAAGGTAGTCCAAAAGCGAGAAGCAGAGCTTCAATTGGCAATTCCCGGCAAGCTCCAGCGCGGCCCGAACATCAGCGAACAGAAATTCATCCGGCCGAAGCGGGATGCCTTTTTCCAACAAAAAGCCGCCGCGCCCGTCCGCGAACAAAAACCAGCGAACCACACTCGCGCCGCAATCGCGAATACGAGCAAACTCTTCCCTGATTTTCGAGGAATTTTCCGGAAGCGAGATCCCGCGATGCCCCGATGGACCCGCACCGAAGTCCTCGGCATAGTTTGCCCATGGATAGTTAACACCAAGGAAAAACGGCTGGTTCGTCATGGCGGCTCAGCAATCCGGTTACGGACTAACGAATCGAAATGGTTTTGGCGTTCTGCGCGCTCACTGCGGCGGCGGCGCGTTCCGCCAGATGTTTTTCGCGCAGGTGGCGTTGCACGCGGCGCCCCCAAGTGCGAATGAAGGTATAGTTCAGCGCTCCGCCGATCGCGGAACTCGCCAGTGGAACCATGCGGCCCACCCACTTCTCCGCGCTTTCTTCCCCAATGCGCATTGCCAGACGGCCTGCAATCCGCGGCGCCAACCGCTCGGCAATCTGTTTTTCGGCCAGATCCTTGCCCAGGTCAATGCCTGCCGCACCGGCCGCCGCCAGCCACATCTGGATGCGGCGCTCGGATTCGCGCTCTTCAAACCCATAGAGAAGACAGAGCCGCTGAATCAGGCGCAAGGCAATGATGGTGAGCAGGCTGGCGTCGGGAAGAATGGTAATCATGCCGCCAAGGCCGAAGCCGGCGCCCTGTGCCAGCGCAACCCTTTGCGCGTTGTGAATCAGGCGCTCCGCGATCGCGTCCAGTTGCTCGATAGGAACGTCGCGCATCCGCCCGAAGTGCGGGATCCAAAGATTGTGTTTGTCGGCAAGATATTGGCGGAATTCTTCGGGGTCGATCTCCACGGAGCGCAGGCCGCGCAACATCCCAAACCGCAAGAATCGCCCAACAGTCCGGCGGGCGAGCGATTTGGGTAACTTCCCCATAGGGTTAAGCATCCTATGCCGATTGGATGCGGTCAAGCGGCCGGGGGTCGCGGAAGGCCCCACCGGGGATGTTGACCAGACGGAGGCACCGGAACCCGAGTTCTACTTGACGCGGAAACGATTTTCGGTAAACTGCGTTTTTCCTATGGCGACCATGTCCACGTACCTGCCGACCGAAGTCACTGTGGATCTCGAG
>DASSGJ010000305.1:0-3360 GCA_035693545.1 Candidatus Acidiferrum sp. | reverse complement strand
ATGCGGCGATAGTCTTCGGACTCTTCCGGTGTCAGGTCGGTGACGAGCACACCATCGGCCCCAGCCTGGGCCGCAGCGGCCGCAAACTTCTCCAAGCCCATCTGCAGGATGGGATTGAAGTAGGTGAACAGCACTAGGGGTACCTGACTTGTTTGGCGAATCCGGCGTACGAGTTCGATCACACCCCCGAGCGATGCGCCGGCTTTCAAGGCGCGCTCCGAAGCGCGCTGAATCGTGGGCCCATCGGCAAGCGGATCGCTGAACGGTACTCCGAGTTCGATCACGTCTGCACCAGCATCGGCCAGCGCTAGAACGAATTTGTGAGTCGCATCAAGCGACGGGTCTCCCGCGGTAATGTAGGCGACGATTCCAAGTTCTCCGTTCGAGCGCAATTCGGAGAAACGCTTCGAGATACGAGTCGAGTTTTGCAGGGCACTGGTCATTTGCGTTGGCAGATTAAGGCAGGCGCTTATAGGTGTCCATGTCCTTGTCGCCGCGGCCGGAGAGGTTGAGGATGACCAGGTCGCTGGACTTGAACTGGGGCAACCGTTCGATGAGGCCCGCGATGGCGTGCGCGGATTCGAGCGCGGGGATGATGCCCTCGGTGAGCGAAAGGAGTTTCGCCGCTTCGAGCGCGGCTTTATCGTCAACCGCGGCATATTCGGCTCGATGCTGATCGGCCAGCCACGCGTGCTCGGGGCCGATGGCAGGATAATCGAGTCCTGCAGAAATTGAGTGCGTAGGGGCAATCTGACCGTCTTCGTTTTGTAAAACGTAGGTGTAGGTGCCCTGGAGCACGCCGGGGCGCGCTCCGGTGAAGCCCTGATGCGCAGCGAGGCGCGCGGCGTGTTCGCCCAATCCATTGCCGCGACCGCCGGCTTCGATTCCAACCATTTTCACGTCGGCATCTTTCAGAAACTCGTAGAACAAGCCGATGGAGTTGGAGCCGCCGCCAACGCAGGCATAAAGATGTGTGGGCAAACGTTTTTCGGTAGCCAGAATCTGCTGCCGTGCCTCGCGGCCAATGACGGCATGAAAGTCGCGGACCATGGTCGGGTAGGGATGCGCACCGAGAACGGAGCCGAGCAAGTAATGCGAATCGCGCACGTTGGTGACCCAGTCGCGCATCGCTTCATTGATCGCATCTTTCAGCGTCTTGCTGCCGGACTCCACGCCAATCACTTCCGCCCCCATGATACGCATGCGCGCGACATTGAGAGCCTGGCGGGCCATATCTTCCGTGCCCATGTACACCGTGCACTTCAGGCCCAGATGCGCGGCAGAGGCGGCGGATGCAACGCCATGCTGGCCTGCACCGGTTTCCGCGATGATGCGAGGCTTGCCCATTTTCACGGCGAGCAATCCTTGGCCGATGGCGTTATTGATTTTGTGCGCGCCGGTGTGGAGAAGGTCTTCGCGCTTCAGATAGATGCGAGGGCCGCCGAGTTTGGCGGTCAGGCGGGCGGCAAATTGCAGCGGCGTGGGACGGCCTGCAAAATTCTTGAGCAGCGATAGGAATTCCGCCTGGAACACCGGATCGGTCTTCGCCTGTTCGTACGCGCGCTCCAGCTCATAGAGCGGCACCATCAGCGTTTCGGGAACGTAGCGGCCTCCGTATGGACCGAAGCGCCCCGGCACGGAGGCAGGAATGGTCAGTTGGCTGGTCATGGTCTAGCCTTTTATTGTACTTCGAGTCGGCACTCTTGCGCTGTTCGCACCCGGTAAACCAGGGGCTACAGGCAGAGCTGCTGGTTGGCGCGGGCAACAGCTTCAAAAAAAGCACGAAGCTTGGCGGGATCTTTCTTCCCGGGCTTCGATTCGACGCCGCTGGTCACATCAACGGCGTAAGGACGCACAGCGAGGATCGCCTCGGCAACGTTTTCCGGGGTCAGTCCGCCTGCCAACAGAATACGATAAGATTTCGCGGCAGTCTGCGCCGCGGCCCAGTCGGCGGTGCGGCCCGTGCCGCCATATTGGCCGGAGTGGGGGGCGTCGAGCAGGAAGGCCGCGACCCCGCGGTATCTGGCAAACGGCGGCAGTGCGCTTCCCTTCCCCACAGGCAGCCCTTTGATCACAGGCACTTTCTTCGCGGTTTCAGCGGCCAATTTCGGCGATTCATCGCCGTGCAGTTGTGCCGCCGCGAGGCCCAGCGCTTTCGCCAGGCTGGTTACGGGCGCGGCTTGCCAGTTCACGAATACACCGATGGAAGCGACGAACGGAGGTAATTTCGCAATGACCTTGCTGGCCATGAAAGGAGAAATGCAGCGCGGGCTTTTCTCATAGAAATTCAGGCCGATGGCGTCGGCGCCCAGTTCGCAGGCGAGCAGCGCGTCTTCGACATTTGTTATGCCGCAGATTTTAACGCGGACCATGGAGAATTATCCCCCGGAAGCGGGCGAAACTAGAAGCGCGCGCAAGGCCGCCCCGGGATCGGGCGATAGCATCAGGTGCTCGCCAATGAGAAATGCATCGAAACCCGCAGCGCGGAGCTTGACCAAATCGTCGTGGGAACGCAGGCCCGATTCAGCAACCGCGATGCAGGTTTCGGGTATTTGCTCGATGAGTTCGTACGAAGTTTCCGTTCGCACATTCAATGTTTTGAGGTCGCGATTGTTGACGCCGACGATGCGGGCACCGGCAAGCAACGCACGATCCAGTTCTTCGCGCGTATGAACTTCGACGAGCGGCTCCATTCCCAGTTCGCGGCCGAGTGCGATGAGATCCCGGAGTTGCTCATTGGAGAGAGCGGCGACGATCAAGAGAAAACTGTCGGCGTCGTTTGCGCGCGATTCCCAGACCTGCCAGGGGTCAAAGATAAAGTCCTTGCGCAAGACAGGCAGTGCGATCTCTTTGCGCGCATCGCGCAGATTTTTCAGCGAGCCGCGGAAGAATTCGCCCTCGGTCAGTACGGAGAGCGCCGCGGCCCCGGATGTTTCCAGAGCCTTTCCCAGCGCTGGCGCATCAAATGGATCGCGAATGATTCCGCGCGAAGGAGAGGCAGGTTTCAGTTCGGCGAGGACATTGATGGCGTCGCGCGAGAGTGCCCCGGCGAAATGGCGGACTGGCGTCGCGGCCTTCACGCCGTACTTGAGCGCGGTTTCCGGCAGCACGCGCTTGCGATGATCCACCTCGGCGCGGCGAGCCTCCAGGATGCGGTCGAGGACGGTACCGGTGTTGGCGTGGGCGTTCATGGGCGTGAACTTGTATGCTAGGGAGTGAGGGCAAGCGTGTCAAATCAGGCTATAGAGGGCATCGCTGCGCGGTTCGGTAGGTGGGAGAACGGATGAGCTATAAGGCCAAATACGGAGCGTTGCTGGACGCCATCGCGAATGAAGCGGATGCGATGGCGATGAGCTATTT
>DASSGJ010000304.1:0-9843 GCA_035693545.1 Candidatus Acidiferrum sp. | reverse complement strand
AACTTCAAGGAGGGAACTGCAAACTGCGGCGTGCCACAAAATACGATGCGCATCCGGCTCACGGGCGGCTCACCCGTTGGCGCGGTGCCCTTACCACTCGCCCTCTTTCCGTAATTTCTTGATCTTCCGCTTGATCAAGTCCCGCTTCAGCATGCTCAAGTGTGTCAAAAACAAAATTCCGTGCAGGTGGTCAATCTCGTGGCAAAACGCCCGCGCCAGCAAATTCTCTCCGCGAATCTCAAACGTTTCGCCCTTCGCGTTCTGCGCCCGCACCGTCACAAACTGCGGCCGCACCACATATCCGCGAAATCCCGGAATGGACAGGCACCCTTCCTCTTCCCGCACTTCGCCTTCCGCATGAACAATCTCCGGATTCACCAGCACGATTTTCGCTTCCGGATTTTTCCCAACGGTCACATCCACCACCGCCAGCCGGATACTCTTTCCGATCTGCGGCGCCGCCAGTCCGACTCCCTGCGCGGCATACATGGACGCGAACATATCCTCCACCAGCGTTTCCAGCTCCGCGTCAAATTTCGTAATCGTCGCCGCGGGCTTCTCCAGCACCGGATCGCCGTACTTTATGATCGGATAAATCTTCCGCGCCGGCGCCGCCACCGCCGTGGTTTCATCCGCCACGCTCGCGACCTTAGAACTCGTTGATTTGTCGGCCATAGCTCTCGAAATTCCGCCGCATCTCCCCCAGCGAATCTCCCCCAAATTTTTGCAGAAAAGCGTCCGCCAGCACAAGTGCCACCATTGCCTCGCCCGCCACGCCCCCCGCCGGCACCACGCACCAGTCCGAACGCTCGTATGCCGCCTGCACCGGCTCTTTCGTTACCATGTCCGCCGTGCCCAGCGCCTTCCGCAGCGTCGAAATCGGTTTAAGGTATCCGCGAACCACCACGTCCTCGCCGTTGGTGATTCCGCCTTCCAATCCCCCAGCCCGATTGCTCGACCTTCGGAATTTCTTCGCAGCTTTCTCATACGAAATCTCGTCCATCACTTCGCTGCCATACGACCCGGCCGCCAATATCCCCGCGCCAATTTCCACGCCCTTCACCGCCTGCACGCTCATCAGCGCCTGCGCCAGCCGTCCATCCAATTTTTCATCCCACTGCGCATGCGAACCCAATCCCACCGGCACGTTGTGCGCCACAATCTCAAATACTCCGCCCACCGTGTCCCCGGCCTTCAGCGCCGCATCCACTTCCGCCTTCATCTTTTCCTGTACCGCCGCGTCCACGCACCGCAGAGGCGAATCCAGATCCTCGCACACCGCCCGAATCTCTTCCCATTTCGCCGCGCGCTCCAGCCGCACATGCCCCACCTGGATCACGTGGCTCGCAATCTCGGTCCCAAACTCCTTCAGCAGCAGCTTCGCAAACGCTCCCGCCGCCACTCGCGCCGCCGTTTCCCGCGCCGAAGCCCGCTCCAGCACATACCGCGCATCGTGAAAATTAAATTTCTGAGATCCCGCCAGGTCCGCATGCCCCGGCCGCGGCGCCGTCAATTTCCGCGATTGCGTTTCCGGCGCGTCCGAAGCCCCCACCGGCAGAATCTTCTCCCAATTCGCCCAGTCCCGGTTCTCAATCCTCAGCGCAATCGGCGCCCCGATCGTCTGCCCGTGCCGCACGCCCGCAAAAATGTCCGCTGCATCCTTCTCAATCTTCTGCCGCCCCCCGCGCCCGTAACCCAACTGCCGCCGGTGCAACTCATGATTGATAAACTCGGCGTCCACGCGCAATCCAGCGGGCAGCCCCGACAAAAACGTCAGCAGCCCCTGTCCATGCGACTCACCCGCCGTATAGAATCGAAGCATAAACAACCAGTCTATCGGCCCCTCCCATTTCCGTCCAGCCACCCAACTTTTGCGCGCCGTTCAGCCATGTATTTGTAGGGGCGGGGCTCGCTTGCCCTGAGCAGGCCGAAGGGCCCCGCCCGCTGTAGCGGCATCGCTCACATTCACGGTACCCGAGGATGTCAACAGAACGAGATAGGTTTTACTCCACCTCCTTTGTCTTCTTTTGAACAGGCAAGGAATCCCCAATGGCGTATCGTTCCCACGTAGCAACTTGTGGTGACTTCCGCATGTGTCCGCCCAATTACTTTCGCGCAAGCGTCATCGGTGTGAACGAACCTCGCTTGGCCTCCTCCTTGCCGCTGAAGCATGCTTTTGGCAGCGCTTCGCGCCCGTTCCTCCATGCTGTTCTCGCCTGTGCGCTATTTTTGTTCTCGCTAGCTCCTGCTAACGCGGTCTCTCAACAAACATCCTCGGCGGAGGGTTCCGCCAGCGTCGCCGGCACCGTGCTTGACGCAAGCGGCGCGACCGTCTCCGGCGCGGACGTCCGCCTAAGCCATGGGGACGGCTCACAATTGCACACGATGATGTCCGAAGCGAACGGCGAATTTAGCTTCAGGAAGATTCCCGCCGGTTCCTATCTTGTGACCGTCAACGCAAAAGGTTTTGCGCCTTTTACATCCGCAGAATTCGCAGTCGCTGTGCGGCAAGCCTACGAGGTTCCCGACGTCTCCTTATCGATCG
Source organism: Candidatus Acidiferrum sp. (assembly GCA_035693545.1). Classification (GTDB taxonomy): domain Bacteria; phylum Acidobacteriota; class Terriglobia; order Acidiferrales; family UBA7541; genus Acidiferrum. The sequence continues at coordinate 7,298 of DASSGJ010000304.1, read as the reverse complement.
CCTCGGCAAGCATAGAGGTCACGGTCCGTCCCGCGGAGCTCATCGCCGCCGAGCAAATCCGGGCCGAAGAGAAGCAGCGCCTGGTCGGCTTCTTCCCGAACTTCTATACCAGCTACATTTACGACGCCGCCCCGCTCACCGCGAAACAGAAATTCTCCCTCGCCACACGAGGCACGTTCGATCCCGTGGCCATGCTCGGCATCAGCTTCGCCGCAGGCATCGAGCAGGCCACGAACGCCTATGCCGGTTACGGCCAAGGTGCCGCGGGCTACAGCAAACGTTTCGCCGCAAAATTTGCCGACGGCCGCAGCAGCGACCTCCTGACTCACGCCGTCTTCCCCGCGCTCCTTCACCAGGATCCCCGCTACTACTACCAGGGCTCCGGCTCCGTTAAATCCCGCCTCGCCCATGCAGTCAGTTCCGCATTTCTCACGCGCAACGACACCGGGCGTACCGTCTTCAACTCTTCCTATTTTCTCGGCGATCTCTCCGCTGCCGCTCTCTCCAATCTCTACTATCCCAAAGCAAACCGCGGCGCCGATCTGGTCTTCACCAACGCCGCCATCGGCTTAGCCGGCCGAATCGGCACCAACTTAATGCGCGAATTCCTCTCCAAGCGCCTCTCCACCAACCTCCCCTGATCCAATGTAGTGGCCGAACTTCAGATCGGCCACGCCCAGCATTGCCGAGCCGCCGAAACCAACTCATCCCACGATCATCCTGCCAATAAGAAAAACGCGAATATTAGAGTTGAGAGTTAAACCTCTCGGCACCGTCTGGCGGCCACACGTCCACCGGGAAGTAGAAAATTGAGCACATCCCCTCCCTTTGGTACTAGCGGCCTATCGTCTAGCGCACCCCCGTTTGACAGCCTACTTAAATCACGCAAGCGAATCGCTGTAGGTCGGGGGCATTTTCATGAACTTACTGAGCAAGGCCGCGCTCGCAGCTCTCTGTATCCTCGCACTCCATTCCCCAGCATCCGCTCAAGTGCAGGGACCTTCCACGGCCCCACCACCACAGGCCAACGATCTTTACTCTCTCCGCGCCAAAGCCGAAGCCGGCGACCCTCAAGCCCAATTCGCCCTCGGCAATCTCTATTTCCGCGGCCGCGGTGTCCCGCAGGACTACACCCAAGCCCTCATCTGGTACCGCCAATCCGCCGACCAGGGTTTTGCTCCCGCACAAAACCAGCTCGGCAACATGTACGAACACAATTTCGGCGTCAAAACCGACTACGCCCGCGCCATTGCCTACTACCACTCTGCCTCCGACCAAGGCTACGCCCTCGCCCAATTCAATCTCGCCAACATGCTCGAAAACGCCCGCGGAGTCCGCCGCGACTACCGCCAGGCCCTCGCTCTCTACCGCAAAGCCGCCGAACAAAATCTCCCCGAAGCCGAACAGGAAATCGGCTACTTCTACCAGTGCGGCTTCGTCGGCAAACCCGACTACGCCCAGGCCATTTCCTGGTATCGTCGCGCCGCCTCCCACGGCAACTCCGACGCCGAAAACCAGCTCGGCTACATGGCCGAAGAAGGCTGGGGCCAGCCGCAGGATTACGTCGAAGCCCTCTCCTGGTTCTACAAAGCCGCCGATCACGGCAACGCCGACGCCCAGGAAAACATCGGCTACATCTTCCAGCACGGCACCGGCGTGCAAACCGATTACCGCCAGGCCATGTCCTGGTTCTACAAAGCCGCAGGGCAGGGAAACAGTAACGCCCAAAATCAACTCGGCTGGATGTATCAGTTCGGCCAGGGCGTGCAGCCCGATAACGGCAAAGCTCTCGCCTGGTATCGCCTCTCCGCCGATCAAGGCAACAAAAACGGCATAGACAATCTCCGAGCCTTCACCGCGATCCTGAAGCAGTACGACGACTCCGTCTGGGACGCCGCCAATCAATCCGCCACCGATGCCGCCATCGTCCAGGCCCAGCGCCAGGAACGCATCAAGGATCTTGTCCGCCGTATCAACGAACTTGATGCCGACGCCGCCCAGCAGGACAACTTCGCCGACCAGCTCGAACACAATGGCAAGAAAAACGACACCATGGGCAAAATCTTCAACGCCATCGGCACCGTCGGCGCCATTCAGTACCGCCAGCAAGCCCAAAGGGATCGGGCCGAGTCCGCCACCCTCCGCACCCAACTCGCCCAAACCGAAAGCCAATCCCAGTTCTCCGCCAGCGTTCCCGAGCAGTGAACCTCCGCCCCCGCTTCCGATAGCGGGGTGCCACTCTCCGCATATCGGGAAAAGACCCGACCCGCAATGACTGTCTTCAACGGCTAGCGCACCGCTATTAAATGTCGGTGCTCGAGTAATTCAGATAGAATCTGGAGCGACCTGAAGCCTCGGGCAATTGAAATTAACAACAAGAGGTTTACCCATGAAGATTAACGACGGGCATCTGAGTCCGACTCTGCGACCTCTTGGATTCGCAGTCCTCATCTTCATCAACTCAAGTGCGGTAAATGGGCAAAATAAGAAAAACAACTGTGAGCATCCCGCAAAGATGCTTTCGAAGCCCAGTTTTTCTGACGAAGACCGCGCCAAATGGAAGGGAAAGACCGTCAGCGGCAAAGTTGCACTCGTCTTAAATGAAAACGGTGACGTCGCCGATGCGAGAGTTTTATCCGCTTCACCACGCGAAGCCGCGGCATCTCTCCTCGACGCCGCGAAGCGCGTGAAATTTGCGCCTCGGCTCGGCTGTGGCGAACTGAAAACCGACGTTATCTTTACTCTGAATCGGTAACCTTTGCGGTTCTGCTAACCGCCGTTTGTTCGCGCGGCATGGTGCCCGCAAGCAAAAGCACCGCGCCGCAAAACATCAGCGTATCCATTACGTAATTTAGTCCGTTGGCCAGGCTCGCGCGTTCCACCACTCCGATCGGCACATAAACGACCAACTCCACGAAGAGCACCGTCAACCCCAGCCACGTGGCCGCCGCTCGCGTCTTCTTGCCAACCAGCAACAGGCTGCCCGCGACCGCGTAAACCACCGCCGCCAGGTACGTCCAAACCGCGTGTCCGATCACGTAGTCAGGCGTCAGCGCTTTCAACGGAACGCCCGGCACATTTTTGCCGTGCAGGAACTGCTCGATGCTGAAAAACAGTACGGGAACCGCAACCAAGTATCGCGCAATCGTCGCCACCAAGCGCCTGCCGCGCTCGCCCCACTGCTCGTTCAGACTCGCGGCCAGCGCCAGCGCGCCGCCGCTGAAGGACAATTCCCTCAGCGCCACAGTCAGCGCAAACCGGTTTCCAGGGTCTTGTACCCAGCCCGGGCCGTGCATCAGCGCCACGAACAGAAAAAACGTCAAGCCCAGCAGCCCCGCCGCCAGACCCGCCTGAATCCGCGTCACCACGCTGAGCGCCCCCGCGATAAGACAGGCGCCCACCAGGTACGCCCAGAACAGATGCCACGGAATCCACGCCGGTATGATCGAAGCAACGGCTTCCGTCAGCGTGAAATGTTCGGTGCCGAACGCCGCAACCGCCGCCGCATAAAAAATCGGCCCGAACAGAATCAGCTTGTCGAATCCTCGCGCCTTCTGCCAATCACCACGAAGAAAAATCGTCGCCAGCCCGATGGCAAAAACCACTCCACCCGCAAAATACGACCAGATCACCTCGCTCGGTATCGCGAGGAGAATGATGCCTGCCGCCGCATCCACAAAGTTGCTGTTCACTTCAACTCCGCTCACTCCCGTTCAGTCCTGCCCACAGCCGATTCATCGATCCAATTGCCATCATCGGGGTGCAATGCTTTCAGCGATTCCAAGGAGCGCCATTGCTCGTTCGTATCCTGTTGGTCTGGAGCGCGCCCACCCAAGAACAGCCTCTGCTCCGTCCCTCTTTGCCCAAGCGTGAGCAACCTCCCTGAGCGCAGGTGCCAAATAACCTTCGCCGTTCTGGTAAGCGCCCGGCACACCTACTGCGTCGGCAAATCTTAACGCTGCAGAAATATCGCCAGACGCGGCAAACTTCATGGACAGCCCTGCCATGGCATTGCTCACGTCGGAGGGGTTCGGACTGCATTTCGAAGCAGCTTTTTCCGCGCCCGGCACATCGCGACTCTCCGCGTACACTCTAACCACAAAAGCACAGTCGCAGTGCTCAGTCTGGAGAAGCTTGTAAGCTTTCTCCAATTGGCCCCGCTTCGCATGCTGAACCGCGAGGTCGCAGGCACGCGGAGCTTCAACCGCAGGAGGTTTGATACTGTCTACCTCCGCGGCACGCCGCATATCCTCGTCGAGTATCCGTCCCGCTAACTCGTGGGCCTTCTGCTTGTTTCCCTGTGCGCGCAGCTTGACGGCCAACGTGTAATACACTTCGTCGCTCCAGCCGCTTTGCATCTCCGTGGCAGTTCTAAGTGCTGCTTCCAGTTCTCCCTTTCCGGCTTGTTCGTTACCGACCCACTGCAACACGTTTTGCTTTAAAGGCGATGGCAAATGCCGGGCTGTTTCGCTGGCCCCGCTGAGGTCTCCGGAGTTTACTTGCTCGAATGCAATAGCCTGCTCTGCTTGCCACCGCAGTTGCTGGTTTTCCGCGGACGCCGCCAGTTCCTTCGCGCCTGAAATGTCGCCGCGTTTGGCCCGGGCGGCCGCCAATGTGGTAAACATCAGGTCGCGATTCTGCTGAGCCAAGCGTGCGGCATCAGACGCTTCGCCGTAGTACCCGCGAGCAGTCTCCGCTATCGCGATTTCGCCAAAAATATACGATTGAGATTCAGAGTCGGCAGTTTTCGCCGCCGCGAACGATTCCTGAAACAATTGCTTGTCAGGAAGGCTCTGTCCTGATGAGGTTTTGGGGAACAAGCATACGACGACAACGAGAACTCTCAATATTGCGCTGAGCATTCGCCAACTCGGGGCCCGATTGAAAATAAGTGCATGCGGTTCGAATTATATCGTAAGTCCCGATCGATTGGCCTTAGTGGGAAAATTCCTGCCAGTACCCGTTTTCCGGTGTTCAGGTAAACTGGGCGCCAAGAGCTAAAATGAAGCCCGCCAAACTCCTCGTCTGGCTGATTATCCTAATTGCGGTGACACTCCCGCATCTCTTCGCCCTGCTCTTCACCTTCCTCATCGGCAGTTGGTTTCGCATGAGCGCGGAGCGAGCCCGGATTACCTATTGGGTCGTAGACTTATTGACCTGTATCTCCGCAATCATCGCCTATTATCGGTGGCGTGCGCGACTCACCTGAGGCTCGGCGGCATCAACGTGCTTTGCCGTTCGTAGGGATGCTGCCGCTCACGAAAATAACTCACCATCCAGATGCACCCGAACCAGAAAAACGCGTAGATCATCAGATTGCAACCGATTGCCAGTCCGCTCCAGACCTTTGCCCAACTCCCATCGGGAACGCCGGAAGAAAAGATTGCATTCGCGAAACGCGTCCCCGGTACGGCCAGCACTTCCGTCACTCTGCTCCACAACGGGCTGTACCCAAGATTGACTTTGCCCTCGAATAGAAGCACCGACGTGACCACTCCCAGAACTGAGCCCCAAAAGATCTTCGATCGGAACATGGATGTCCTCCTCAAGAAGATTCAAATGAGCTGGGTAACCTAGGGAACAAAACCAGGCTGGGAAGTCAGGCCGACACATTAGGGTTGGGCAGGCGCCCGACCTATGCATTCCAGTTTAAACCCCCGGAACGCTCCCAGGCAAGGCTTGTATGTGGGCACAGCCCCGCCCAAATCACCTCGGCGCCGCATCACTCGAATCGGCCAGCGCATAAGCCAGAACCGTCATGACTGCCGCGTTTTCGCCAAGTTCTCGTGCATCAACCTTGTCAAACGTATCGGCCGCCGTGTGGTGGTAGTTAAAATAAAAACGGCTGTCCTGCGCGGGACTGAATCCGGGGACCCCTTTTTCGTTCAGCGGGTTCACATCGGTTCCGACTTCCTTCGAGTAGCTCATCGTGCTCGCGCCGATGGAATCCAGAACACGCGCGACCGGACGCATCCATTCCTCCAGCTCCGCTTTCCCCACATAGCGAAAGCCAACCGGATGCCCCGCCCCTAAATCGGATTCCAGCGCCGCGATGTGATTCTGCAGATCGTTCGCGTGTTCCTTCGCATAAGTCTGCGATCCTTCCGCCCCTTCCTCTTCGTCCATCCATGCAATGAAGCGGATGGTGCGCTTCGGATGAACGCCAAGCTCTTTCATCAAATGGATCACCTGCATGGAAACCGTCACCCCGGCGCCGTCGTCAATCGCCCCTGTCCCCAGATCCCACGAGTCCAGATGGCCAGACACAATCACCACCTGCTCCGGATGTTCGCTGCCTTTCCAATCCGCAATCACGTTGTAGCTCTCCACCATGGGCAACGTCCGCGGAGTCAGCGTCAACCGCATGCGCACCGTCCCCTGCCGCGAAAGATTCGCCAGCAGTTCCGCATCTTCGGCCGTCACCGCTGCCGCGGGAAGTGGCTGTCCGTCCGCGCTCCGAAGAGTGGCGCCCGTGTGCGGCAACCGGTAATCCGCGCCGCCCACCGACCGTATCAGCACAGCTGCGGCGCCCACGCTCGCTGCGATCTTTGGGCCCGCGGCGCGGTAAGCCACGGCTTTTCCATACGCGGCGCCGCCATTGCCTTGCGCCGCCAGTTGCTTATCGAAGCGTTCGTTGAACAGCAGGATTTTGCCCCTGGCAACGTTAGGCGGCAACCGGTTCACATCCTCGAAAGAATTCACGATCAGCACTTCGGCCTCGATACCTTCGGCAGGCGTCGCTCCGCTTCCCCCAAGCGCCGTCAAAACAATTTTCTGTGTCGTGCCTCCAGCCTGACCGGGCCAGCTGACCAACTCGCCGGTTTCCGCCCCGCGCACCCAGTGCGGCACCAGGGTCTTCTCCAGTTGTACTTCGGCACCCAGGGCCCGCATTTCCTTGGCCACGTATTCCACCGCCTGCTGCGCTTGGGCCGATCCGCTCAAACGCGGTCCGATGTTGTCGGTCAAGTGGCGCAACTCGGTGAGTGCGTACGGATCTTGCATGGCGGCATCGCGCAATCGCCCCATCGTTGCGATCTGTTCCGCCGTCCACGCCCCGTTCGAAATCTTCGTCAGATTCATCACCCGTTTTTCATAAGCCGGTGGCGTCGGAGGGGAAGGCGGATTTTGCCCGGCGCACGCCAGGCAAAGCAAACTTGTAGCGCCAACCATCAAAAATGCTTTGTGAAATAGCATGCGGGATGCTACCACGACCCTGCGGGCTCCATGAAATCGGAATCTTTCGCGGCAATCAGGTGTGCAGCATCGTCCTCCAGGAATTCTCGCCGAAGGAATTCTCA
>DASSGJ010000303.1:0-2470 GCA_035693545.1 Candidatus Acidiferrum sp. | reverse complement strand
TTTCCGACTACCGGGTAAAATGCTCTCCGTAAGCCCGGGTCGGATTCGTGTTTCTTCTCCTTGCTCAACGGCCACCGCACTTACAACTGCCGGCGCGTCCTTGTGCCGGGCCATCCCTGTACTTCCCTCTTGCGGCTGTGCGAGACTCACAGATTGTTTGGAATGAGTGAAGGAGTGCGTATGAAGCTGAAGGAATTGGCGGAGCAGTTGGGGTGCCGGCTGGAAGGTGATGCGCAGGCCGAGATTCACGGGGTGGCCGGGATCGAACAGGCTGAGCCGGGCGAGGTCACGTTCCTGGCGAACCGGCGGTATGCTCCGAATCTTCGGACGACGCGGGCCTCCGCGGTGTTTATCGAAGACGGCGTGGAGGTCGAGCGCGCAGCCGCGGCACCGGCCTTGGCGAAACTTCGTACTACGAACCCGTACCTGGCGTTTGCGAAGGCGATTGAGCTGTTTTACGAAGCGCCAAAGTATCCGCCGGGGATTCATGCGACGGCGGTGATCGCCAAGACCGCAAAGATTGGCACGGGGGCACACATCGGGCCGTACAGTTTTGTGGATGAAGACGCGGTAATTGGAGAGAACGCGGTCCTGCACAGCTTTGTGACCATCTATCGTGGCGCCCGCATTGGGGCGAACTTTTTTGCTCATGCCCACGCGGTGGTGCGGGAATTCTGCCGCATCGGGAATCGAGTTATTTTGCAGAACGGCGTAATCATCGGAGGGGATGGATTGGGTTACGCGAAGAATCCCGATGGGACCTGGTACAAGATGATGCAATCGGGCCCAGCGGTTCTGGAGGACGATGTGGAAGTGCAGGCCAACGCTTGCGTAGACCGCGCGACCGTGGGAGAAACGCGCATTGGCCGCGGCACCAAGATTGACGATCTGGTGCTGGTTGGCCATGCCTCGAAAGTAGGCGGAAATTCGATGTTGTGCGGACAGGTCGGCCTGGCCGGCTCCACGCGGATCGGAGAAAACTGCATCCTCGCCGGGCAAGTGGGGACTGCCGGACACTTGACCGTCGGTGATGGCACGGTGATTACGGCGCAAAGCGGCGTGCCAAACGACGTGCCGGAACACGCGCTGTATTCCGGCTACCCTGCGGTGGAGAACCGGGAATGGCTGCGAATGATGGCGGCGCTGCGGAGATTGCCGGAGTTGCAGAAGAGGGTTGGGGAGTTGGAAGAGCGGTTGGCTGAAAAGAACGAATAGCCGATTGTGCTGCTTGAGTTTTCTCCTGACGTTGAGGTCCTTCGGCTGTCCTCGTCGGATAGCCTCAGGATGACACTTTCTCGACTGCGGCAGCGGTGGCGCCGGGGAAGCCGAGGGGGCGCTGGTCAGGGGGCAGGCCGGCGGCGAGTTCGTCGTGGAGACGCTGGTTAAGAGCCTCGCGCTCTTCAAATGTGTATTGCGTGGAATCGATCGGCGGCAGGAACTCGACCAGGATTTCACCGGGACAGATTTTCAGTTCGCGCTTTTTCATGATGCGATGGGCGTTGGAGCAGGCGATCGGCACCAACGGAACACCCGCCTTGATGGCCATCACCGCTGTTCCCTTCTTGAATTCCTGCAAGCGGCCGTCGGGGCTGCGCGTGCCTTCCGGATAAATCAAAAAACTTTGTCCGCTCTTGATCGCTTCGGTTGCCTTTTCCAGGCTGGTGATGGCGGAGTCCCGGTCGCCGCGATCGACAGGAATGAATTGCGCCAGGTGAAAAGCTTGTCCCACGATCGGATATCCGAAGAGCGAACGCTTCAGCAGGATGGCAATGCGCCGCGGGATCGCGCCGACCACGGCAGGGGCATCGGCGGAACTGGTGTGATTGGCGGCGAAGATGACTGTGCCTGAGGGAATGCGCTCGATACCCTTCACTTTTATGCGCACGCCGACAGCGCGAACGAAGAACAACACGCCATTCAGGGCCGTCCAGTAAAGCGGGCTGGGATTTTTCGTGAGAACCGTATAGATGAGCAGCGGCGGGCCCAGAATCAGGATATAGAGCGTGAGGAACACGCACATGAACGCGGCACGGAGCATGGACAAGTTATAAGTTATCGGTTTTCAGTTGTAAGTAAAGCACGAGTTGCCGCACAGGTATCGCAGCTCAACATCATTACGATCCAGGCTTAGTGGGTACGAGCGGTGACGGGATCGGTGGTGCCATGCAAGATGCCGTCGCGCAGGTGGCGGGCGCGGTCGTCGGCGTGGGGCATTTCAGTCACCTGGAAAAATCTCGCGCGCACTTCGCCGAGGTGTATTTCGATGGACTCCTCCTTTTCCGCGCGGCGGATGCGCAGGCGCAGCACATCGCCGGGTTTCTGCTGGAGAGCCCAGCGCTCGGGCCGGCGTGGAACTTCGGCGTTGTTCCAGCGAAGAATTTCATCTCCAACCTGCAGGCCGCTTTTTGCAGCTACTCCATCCGCGTCAACGGAGGCGACAGTCCACGGTGCGCCCGGCTCCCGTTGAGGT
>DASSGJ010000302.1:0-3657 GCA_035693545.1 Candidatus Acidiferrum sp. | reverse complement strand
GTGATGGCCAGCTCGGCAATATCCAACATCTCGACGATCTCGCACCCGAGCAGCGCCTCGTCTGGCAATTCTGGATCGCCCGGTTCGCTTTCGGCTGGATCCTTCCCTCCAAGCGGCTGAAACCCGGCGAAAGGTGGAAATTCGAAGAGCCGGAACTCAACGACTCGCTCATTGCAGGTCTCGTCTGGGAACGCGAAACTTCTTATGTCCGAGATGATCCTTGCCCGGTCTTTCCGGCGGAAACCTGCGCGGTCTTTCATACGCAATCCATCCTCAAACAAAAATCTTCCGCGAAGGATTCCACGCCCGAATCTTATCGTCTGCACGAACTGAAAACCTTCGGCACCGCCAAGGGACACAATCAGACGATTACGTACATTTCGCGGAAAACCGGATTGGTTCTGCGCGCCAACGAAGACATCCAGCAATCCATGGAGGTCACGGTGATGAAATCCGACGGCAGCAACGGCGTGCGCTACACCGTCGAAGCCACCAGCCATCTCGAAACCCTGTTCGTCCCGCAACCGGCCGCATCTCCCGTCCCCTGAACTTCCCTTTCCACGAAAATTTGCCACTCGCGGTATAATGAAAGTTTCCGCTGTGCCTGAAAAACCTGCAGGAGACCCGCACGATGAATTTCAAGCTGCGCAGCAACTACCAGCCCCGGGGAGACCAGCCCGCGGCCATCGAACAGCTCACTCGCGGGCTCGAAGCCGGCGACAAACACCAGGTTCTTCTCGGCGTCACCGGCTCCGGAAAAACCTTCGCCATGGCCAAGGTCATCGAGCAGGCCAATCGCCCGGCGCTCGTTCTGGCACACAACAAAACCCTTGCCGCGCAGCTTTACCACGAGTTCAAAGGGTTTTTTCCCGAAAACGCGGTGGAATATTTCGTCAGCTATTACGATTTTTACCAGCCCGAAGCCTACGTCCCCGCGGCCGACATCTACATCGAAAAAGAAGCCACCATTAATGACGAGCTCGACAAGCTGCGCATGAGCGCCACCCGCTCGCTCTTCGAACGCCACGATGTAATCGTCGTCGCATCCGTCTCCTGCATCTACGGCATCGGTTCGCCGGAAGCCTACTACGGAATGCTGGTGATGCTCGAAAAGGGTTACCAGACTTCGCGCGAAGCGCTGCTGCGGCGTTTCGTGGACATTCAATATGAGCGCAGCGAAGACCTGCGCCGCGGAACGTTTCGCGTGCGCGGCGACATCCTGGAAATTTATCCGACCTACGAGGACAACGGTTATCGCATCGAAATGTGGGGCGACCAGATTGACAAGCTTCGCCAGATTGATCCGCTGACGGGAGAAATCCGCGCCGGCCAGGAAGACCTTGCGCGCGTTCCCATCTATCCGAAGACCCACTACGTGATGCAACCCGACCAGCGCGACCGCGCCATTGTCAGCATCCAGGACGAGCTCGACTGGTGGAAGAAGGAATTGGAGAAGCAGGGCAAGTTTGTCGAAGCGCAGCGTGTCGTGCAGCGCACCATGTTCGACATGGAGATGATGCGCACCATCGGCTATTGCCACGGCATTGAAAATTATTCGCGGCATCTCAGCGGCCGCTTGCCCGGGGAGGCGCCGCCGACCCTGCTGGATTACGTGCCGCAGGATTATTTGCTCTTTATTGACGAGTCCCATGTCACGGTTCCGCAGGTGCGCGGGATGTTCCACGGTGACCGTTCGCGCAAGCAGACCCTGGTGGATTATGGATTCCGCATGCCCTCCGCGCTGGACAACCGGCCGCTTACCTTCGAGGAGTTCGAGCATCGCGTAAATCAGGCGATTTATGTTTCCGCGACGCCGGGCCCTTACGAACTGACGAAATCGGGCGGTGTTTTTGTCGAGCAAGTGATTCGCCCCACGGGCCTGGTGGATCCCGAGGTCGAGATTCGGCCGGTGAAGGGCCAGGTGGACGATCTGCTGGAGCAGATCCGCATTCGCGCGGCCAAGAACGAACGCGTGCTGGTCACCACCCTCACCAAGCGCATGGCGGAAGACCTCAGCGAGTATTTTTCTGAAATTGGGGTGCGCTGCCGCTATCTGCACTCGGAAGTCGAAACGCTGGACCGCATCAAGATTCTCCGCGACCTCCGCCGCGGCGAATTCGACGTGCTCATCGGCATCAACTTGCTAAGGGAAGGGCTCGACCTGCCGGAAGTCTCCCTGGTGGCGATTCTGGACGCGGACAAGGAAGGTTTTCTGCGTAGCACAACATCTTTGATCCAGACCATCGGCCGCTGCGCCCGCCACATTGAGGGCCGGGCTATCCTCTACGCCGACCGCAGGACGGACTCGATGAATGAAGCCATCAGCGAAACCAATCGCCGCCGCGCCAAGCAGGTGGCCTACAACCGGGAAAACAACATCACGCCGCAATCCATCATCAAGGGCGTGGACATGGAACTCGCGCACATCGTGGAAGCGGATTACGTTACCGTGCCGCTGGATACCGTTGGTCTCGATGCCGCCGTCTCCAACGTCAAATCCGAAGAGCAGCTGGCCGAATTGCTGCAGCAACTGGAAACCCAGATGCGCGAAGCCGCGAAGAAATTTGAATTCGAGAAAGCCGCGCAGCTCCGCGACCGCATTCGTTCGTTGAAACAGCAAGACCTCGCCGGCCTTTTCGGCAAAGAACCCGCCGAAGGGGCAGCCGCCGCATCGTAATCAAAAAACGAAGATTAGACCAATCCGCGGCGCAGCTCTTCCAACTTGTAAAACGTTTCGCGCCAATAAATTCCGCCCTGGCGCAGGGTGATCACCGTCGATCGCAACAGGATGTAGGAAAAAACTACCGCTCCCAGCGGCAGCGTCAGGCAATACAACGGCGAAACCCGCATCACCACATCCCCGCCGAGGTGAAAGCACATCGCAACCAGCACGGAAATGCCGGCTAGCACGCGAATCCAGCCGGTTCCGAAAGCCAACCCGAAAAACGGAGCGACGTTGAATAGCAACATGCTTACAATCTGCAGCGCCACCATGCCCACGCTGAACCCCGCCGCCGCAAAAAAATTCTTTTCAAGGCCGCGAACCAGATTCTCCAGGCCCAGGTGCCATTCAACGCTGACCGCATCCTGCGCGATCGCCACACCCGAGCGGAAGCCCGATTGTTTCACCAGCTTCCCCAGCTTCATGTCGTCAATCACTTCCATCGCCAGCCGGCGGTGCGTTCCGCAAGCTTCGTACGCGGTGCGCTTCAACATCTGAAACGCACCCACACCGACATAGGCGCGCGAATTGGGATTGCTTACCGCGTGCAAATCCGCGGCCAGCTGAAATCCCATACCGAAAAATGCAATCAGCACCGTGTCCCAGAACCCGCTGCGCTCTACATCGCCCAGCAACGCAAGGTGGTCCACTCCCCTGGCGCGTGCAAGTGCCGCCACCCGCCGCAAGGCATCCGGACGAAACTTCACGTCCGCATCGGTAAACACAAGCCAGTCGCCGCTGGAAGCCTCGTACGCCTTCTGCAGCGCGTGCGGCTTGCCCAACCAGCGCGGCGATAATTCGCGCACATGCACCACGCGAAGCTGAGGGTGGCTTGCCGCGAACTCATCCAGAATGCGCGCAGTTGCATCCGTTGAACGGTCGTCCACCGCGACAATTTCCAGGTTGGGATAATCCACCGCGACCAGCGTCGCCAG
>DASSGJ010000301.1:0-9958 GCA_035693545.1 Candidatus Acidiferrum sp. | reverse complement strand
CGCGCCGGGCACAGCAGCAGCACCCGCGGCGCCGAAGGCATAATTTATGGCTGAACTACAGACCAACACGCCCGGCACGATTGAAGCCCACGCGCTGGCAAGGCATGTGCGGATGTCGCCGCAAAAAGCGCGCCTGGTGATTGATTTGATCCGCGGGCAGAAGGCTCAGGATGCGCTGCAGTCGCTGCGCTATACGCCGAAGCGCGCCGCGAAGCACATCGAAAAAGTGCTGCGCAGCGCCATCGCCAACGCCGAGCGCAAAGCCGATGATTCCGGCTCGCCGCTCGACGTCGACCAGCTCTTTGTCAGCAAGGCGTACGTCAACGAAGGCTCGCGCTGGAAGCGGCTGCGTCCCGCGCCGATGGGCCGGGCGTTCCGCTACCAGAAGCGCACCGCGCACATTTTCGTCGGCGTTGCCGAGCATCATGTGGCCGCCGCCGAACGCGTCGCCGCAAACATCGCCGAAGCCGAGTCGCAGAAGGGCGTTCGGGGAACGGCACGCCGCGTCCGCAAGGCATTGACCGGGAAACAGGCTCCCGCAAAGAAGAAGGGGAAGAAGTAATGGGACAAAAAACACACCCGTACGGATTTCGACTCGGCTACAACAAGCCGTGGAAGTCGCGCTGGTATGCCGACCGCGAGTACGCGGATCTGCTGCACGAAGACGTGAAACTCCGCAAGGAATTGAAGGAGCGCTTGAAGAGCGCCGGAGTCAGTTCGATTGATATCGAGCGCGCCGCGAACAAGCTGGTTGTCCGCATCGCGACCGCGCGGCCCGGCATCATCATCGGCCGCAAGGGCGCGGAAATCGACAAGCTGAAGCAGGAAGTTTCGAAGCGAACCAAGCGCGAAGTGCACATTGATATCGTGGAAGTGCACCGTCCGGAACTCGATGCCACGCTGGTTGCGGAATCGATCGCGCTGCAGCTGGAAAAGCGCGTGGCTTTCCGCCGCGCAATGCGCAAAGCAGTGGACTCGGCTCTCCGTTTCGGCTGCAAGGGCATCAAGGTGCGCGTTGCCGGCCGCTTGAACGGCGCGGAAATCGCGCGCAAAGAGTGGTACCTGCAGGGGCGGTTGCCGTTGCAGACGCTTCGCGCGGACATTGATTTCGGCACCGCCGAAGCAAACACCACCTACGGCGTGATTGGCGTGAAGTGCTGGATCTATCAGGGCGAAAACGTTCCGAAGCGCGCAACCCGCACGGACGATAAGCCGGCCGCAGCCGCGGTCGCCTGAGAAGGATTTTGTAGTGGCCGGTCTTTAGACCGGCAAAACGAGAGAATTACGGAAGCGAGAAGATACCGATGTTGATGCCGAAGAAGGTCAAGTACAGAAAGCAGCAGCGCGGGCGCCGCAAAGGCAAGGCGTGGCGCGGCTCGAGTTTGTCCTTTGGCGAATACGGGCTGAAGGCGCTGGAAAATGCCTGGATCACCGACCGCCAGATTGAGGCGTCGCGCGTGGCCATCACCCGCTTCATCAAGCGCGGCGGCAAGCTGTGGATCCGCATTTTTCCGGATAAGCCGTTCACCAAGAAGCCGGCGGAAACCCGCATGGGCAAAGGCAAGGGAGCTCCGGAAAAGTGGGTAGCGGTGGTAAAGCCGGGGCGCATCATGTTTGAAATGGCGGGAATTGACGAAGCAACGGCGCGTGAAGCCTTGGGACTTGCGTCCCACAAGCTGCCGATTCCGACGAAATTCGTCTCTCGCGCGGGAGGAATCTGAGTATGGCGCGGCGTATTGAAAAATTCCGCGAGGATGGCAGCACCGAATTGCGGGCGCGGGAAAAGGACCTTGCGGAGCAGATTTTCCGCCTGCGGTTTCAGCTGAGCACCGGGCAAGCCGAGGCGCTGAAGCGTCTTCGCGAAGCAAAGAAAGATCTCGCGCGCGTGAAAACGCTTCTTCGCGCACAGGAACTGACCGGCGGAGCAACGCCGGCGAAGGCAGGGAAGGCGTAATGACAACGGAAACGCACGTAGCCACGGCGGCAAACACCGAGCGCGGCGATAAGACGGAGCTGGTTGGCAAAGTGACCAGCGCGAAGATGGAAAAGACCATTGTGGTCGAGGTGCAGCGGCTGGTGCAGCATCCGAAGTACCGCCGGGTGATCCGCATCTCCAAGAAATTCTACGCGCACGACGAAAAGCGCCAAGCCAAGCAGGGCGACACGGTCCGCATCGTGTCCTCGCGGCCGCTCTCGCGCCTGAAGCGCTGGCGCCTGAAAGAAGTGCTGACGCCGACGGCGTCGGCCAAGAAGTAAGGATAGGGGAGCCGAATTATGATTCAGATGCGAACCTGGCTGACGGTTGCCGATAATTCCGGCGCGCGCAAGCTGATGTGCATCATGCCGATTGGCGGCGATGCCGGCTTGAAAGCGGGGCTTGGGGATATCGTTACCGCTTCCGTGAAGGAAGCGACACCGGAAAGCCAGATCAAGGAAGGCAAAGTTGTGAAGTGCGTCATCGTGCGGATGCGCAAGGAAGCGCGCCGCAAGGATGGAACCTACATTCGCTTTGACGACAACGCCGCGGTGCTTATTGATGATGCAGGCGAGCCCGTGGGAACGCGCGTCTTCGGGCCGGTTGCCCGCGAACTGCGCGACAAAAAATTCACCAAAATTGTTTCACTCGCTCCGGAGGTCTGGTAAGTCATGGCAGGCGTACACGAACGCGCAAAGCGCTACACCATCAGCATTCGCAAGGGCGACAACGTCCGGGTATTGAGCGGACGCGACGCCGGCAAAAGCGGCCGCGTGCTTTCGATCAATCCGCGGAAGAACACCGTGATCGTCGAGCATGCCAACATCATCAAGCGGCATACCCGGCCGAATCCGGCGAAAAACATCAAGGGCGGCATCGTTGAAAAAGAAGGCCCGATGCACGCTTCGAACGTCCAGGTGGTCTGCGGCAATTGCGGGAAACACACCCGCATCGGCCATAACACCTTGGCCGACGGCAGCCGCGTGCGCGCCTGCAAGCGCTGCGGCACTACGTTGGATAAGTAAGGGCTTGGATAAGTAAGAAATTTTGGCGGGTAAAGATTCGGAAGGAATGACAAAGGCATGATGAGTCGAATGCATGAGAAGTACAGGAAGGAAACAGTGCCGGCGCTGATGAAGCGCTTTGGCTGGAAGAACATGATGGCCGTGCCGAAGCTTCAGAAGATCACCCTGAACATCGGTCTCGGCGAAGCCAGCCAGAACGCCAAGCTGCTGGATACCGCCGCTGTGGAACTCGGGCAGATTACCGGCCAGAAGCCGGTTATCACCAAGGCGAAGAAGTCCATCGCGAACTTCAAGATTCGCAAGGGCATGCCGATCGGGTGCGCGGTGACGCTGCGCGGCGAGAAGATGTATGAATTTCTGGACCGGCTGTGCAACGTGGTGCTGCCCCGCGTACGCGACTTCCGCGGGCTGCCGGGCAACGCGTTTGACGGCCGCGGCAACTACACCCTGGGCTTGAAGGACCAGTTGGTGTTCCCGGAAATTGATTACACGCGGGTGGACAAGATCAAGGGCATGAACGTTACCCTGACCACCACGGCAAAGAACGACGAGGAAGGCCGCGAGCTGCTGAAGGGCCTGGGCTTCCCGTTGCGCGAAAAAGGAGCGGCACAATAAATGGCACGCACCGCGAAAATCGCCAAGACTCGCAAGAAGCCCAAGTTCAAGGTTCGCGTGCGCAACCGTTGCCGCGTTTGCGGCCGTGCGCGCGGATATATCCGCAAGTTTGAAATGTGCCGCATCTGTTTCCGCGGCATGGCGCTTAAGGGAGAAATTCCCGGCGTCGTGAAAGCCAGCTGGTAGGAGCGAGAGAAAAACACTATGCAAACGGATCCCATCGCCGATTTTCTGACGCGCATCCGCAACGCGGCTGCCGCAAAGCACCAGCGCGTGGACGTTCCGGTTTCGAAGCTGAAGACCGAGATCGCCCGCATCCTGAAGGAAGAGGGCTACATCTCCACCTATAAACTGGTGGAAGAGAACAAGTCCCGCAAGACCTTGCGCATCTTCCTGAAGTACACCCCGGACCGCCGCAGCGTGATCACCGGCATGAAGCGGATTTCACGCCCAGGGCAGCGCAACTATCTCGGTTCGCGCGACGTTCGTCCCGTGGTGGGCGGGCTCGGCATCAACATTCTCACCACGCCGAAGGGCGTGATGACCGGCCGTGCGGCGCGCAAGACGAATGTCGGCGGCGAGATTCTTTGCGAAGTCTGGTAACACAAAAGTTTTGAGAGAAGGATAAGGAAAAATGTCACGTATTGGTCGCAAACCGATTCCAGTTCCCGCGGGCGTAAAGATCAGTTCCGTCAGCGGCGGCAAGGTGGAAGTGCAGGGCCCCAAGGGCAAGCTGAGCGTGCTGGTTCCGGCGCAGATCAAGCTGGAGCAGAAAGACGGCGTGCTGAACGCGCTGCGCGACAACGAAGAGCATCGCGCGCTGCACGGCCTGGCTCGCGCGCTTCTTGCCAACGCGGTTCACGGCGTCACCGTGGGCTTCAAGAAGGAGCTCGACATCGTCGGTGTCGGCTACCGCGCGGAGCTTAAGGGCAAGCACGTTTCGTTCGCGCTCGGCAAGTCGCACCCGATCGAATTTCCAATCCCCGAGGGGATTCAGATTTCGGTCGACAAGCAGACGCACATGGTCGTCAGCGGCGCGGACAAAGCCCAGGTAGGCCAGGTGGCGGCGGATTTGCGTTCGCTGCGCCCGCCCGACCCGTACAAGCAGAAGGGAATCCGCATCACCGGCGAGCGCCTGAAGAAGAAGGCAGGCAAGGCTGGCGCGAAGGCGGGCGCGGCTTAGTCGGGAGTCGGTAGTCCGTAGTCGGGAGTTCTACAAACTGCCGACTGCCAACCTCGGACTCATAAGAAGTGAGATTGGTTTGTGGCTCGAGACGAAAAAGCGTTCGGGCAGGAAGATTGAAGGAGAAACAACGTGGCTTCGGTACCAGTTCGAAAGTTGTCCAAGGATCAGCAGCGCCGCCGCGTGCATTTGCGCGTGCGCACGCGCGTGGTCGGCACGCCGGAACGTCCCCGCCTGAACGTCTATCGTTCCGTCGGGCACATCTACGCGCAGGTGATTGACGACCGCAGCGGCCGCACGCTTATTTCGGCCAGCTCGGTTGACAAGGAAACCAAAAAGGGTTTGAAGGGTGGCGGCAACATCGCCTCGGCCAAGGCAGTCGGCAAAATTGTCGCCGACCGCGCCAAGGCGGCGGGGGTCACCAAGGTCGTGTTCGACCGCGGCGGATACAAGTATCACGGCCGCGTCAAGGCGCTCGCAGATGCAGCGCGGGAAGCGGGGTTACAGTTCTAAATGTCGAAGCAACTATTGCGGGATAGCTTGTCGGTTCGGCGTTTGCTCGACGTCAATCCTTCGGACCTGAAGGACGACGTCATCGCCATCAACCGCGTCACCAAGGTCGTCAAGGGCGGCAAGAACCTGAGCTTCTCCGCGCTTGTCGTGGTCGGCGACAGCCGCGGCCACGCCGGATTCGGCATGGGCAAGGCGCGCGAAGTGCCCATGGCCATCAAAAAGGGCATCGAGCAGGCCAAGAAAAACCTGATCAAGCTCAACATGAAGGGCACCACCATCCCTCACCAGGTTACCGGCTGGTATGGTTCGGCGCAGGTGCTGCTGAAGCCTGCCTCCGAAGGCACCGGCGTGATTGCCGGCGGCCCGGTGCGCAAGGTGATGCAGGTTGCGGGAATCACCAACGTGCTGACGAAGTCCATCGGCACGTCGAATCCGCACAACGTGGTAAAGGCCACCTTCGCGGCACTGCTCAGCCTGAAGGATGCGGCGCACGTTGCGGAAACGCGTTCGAAGACGGTGGAAGAGATCAGCGGCAAATCGCCCCGTGGCGGCGAGAAGACCGAAAAAGAAAAGGCAGCAGGGGAATAATCCATGGCAGCCGAGAAAAAAGGCGCGAAGAGCGCCGGCAAACTGAAGGTGAAGTGGGTGGTGAGTTTTATCAGTTGCACCGACGACATGCGGGCAACGATCCGCGGCCTTGGGCTGCGCAGATTGCATCAGGTGGTGGAGCGCGAAGACACGCCGGCGGTCCGCGGCATGATTCACAAGGTGCGCCACCTCGTGGAAGTGGTGGAGTAAGCGATGGCTGACAAGAAGAAGAAAAAGAAGGAACACAACGCGGTTTCTCTTTCGAACCTCGGTCCGGCAAAGGGCTCGCGCAAGCGCAAAGTCCGCGTGGGCCGCGGCATGGGTTCGAAGCTGGGCAAGACTTCCGGCTCTGGCAACAAGGGACAGAAATCCCGCAGGGGATATTCGCGCCGGCGCGGTTTTGAAGGCGGACAGATGCCGTTGCATCGCCGGATTCCGAAGCGCGGCTTTCACAATCCGTTTGGCGTCAGCTATTCCGTTGTCAACCTGGAGGAACTGAACGTGTTTCCCGCGGGCGAGACGGTGACGCCGGATCTGCTGCGCGCGCACGGTTTTATCCGCCGGGTGACGGATCCCATCAAGGTTTTGGGCGATGGCGAGCTGAAGACCAAGCTCACCATTCACGCCCATGCATTCAGCGCGGCTGCCAAGGAAAAGATCACCAAGGCGGGCGGCACGTTCGAGGTTGTAGCGTAAGCGGGAGACGCGGGGAATCAGGATGAATCGTTTCTTTCAGGCATTCGCGAATCTCTTCCGGATCGAGGATCTGCGGAACCGGCTGTTCTTTACGCTGGGGCTTCTGGCCGTTTACCGCCTGGGCGCGCATATCCCGACGCCGGGGATCAACACCGCTGTTCTGGAAGAGATTTTCAAGCAGTCGGCGGGTTCGGTGTTGGGCATTTTCGATCTCTTCAGCGGCGGTAATTTCCGCCGGCTGACGATCTTCGCGCTCGGCATCATGCCGTATATCACCGCGTCCATCATCCTGCAGTTGATGACCGTGGTGTTTCCGTACCTGGAGCGTTTGCAGAAGGAAGGCGAGCTCGGGCGCCGCAAGATTACGCAGTACACGCGCTACCTGACGATTGTGCTGAGCATCATCCAGTCTTCGACGATTGCCAGCACGCTGCAGTCGCAAACATTTTCCGGGCAGTCGCTTGTGTATCATCCGGGCCCCGGTTTTGTGCTGCTTACGATTCTGACCCTGACCACGGGTTCTGCTTTCATCATGTGGCTGGGCGAACAGATCAGCGAGCGCGGCATCGGCAACGGTATGTCCTTGATCATCTTCGTCGGCATCGTTGTTGGTCTGCCACGCGCGATTTACGACCTCTATGAAAAGGCCAAGACCCAGGCGTGGGGCGCATTCACACCGCTGGCCATCATTCTGCTTGTGGCACTGATGGTTGCCGTGGTTGCCTTCATCGTTTTTGTGGAAGGGGCGCAGCGGCGCATTCCGGTGCAGTACGCAAAGCGCGTGGTCGGCCGCCGGATGATGGGCGGGCAATCCACGTATTTGCCGCTGCGAGTGAATTCCGGCGGAGTGATTCCGCCGATCTTTGCGAGTTCGTTGCTGGCATTTCCGGCCACCGCGGCTCTGATTCTGGGCACCCGCTGGCCGTTCGTAAAAGTGATTGCGGACAAGCTGAAGTGGGGCGAACCGCTGTACACGGTTGTCTACATCACGATGATCATCCTGTTCGCGTTCTTCTACGTCGGCATCGTGTTCAATCCGACGGAGCTTGCGGACAACATGCGTAAGAATGGCGGCTTCATTCCCGGCATTCGTCCCGGGCGCAGCACTTCGGAATATGTCAGCATGATCCTGAAGCGGCTGACGTTTATCGGGGCGATTTACCTGGCGCTGGTCTGCCTGCTTCCGGAATGGATGATCGCGGGCATTCACCTGAACCATTTGCCTTACTGGCTGGGTGGGGACTGGTTTGACCGTCACTTCCCGCAGTGGATTTTGAACGGGCTCGGTGTGGCATTTTATTTTGGCGGTACCTCGCTCCTGATCGTGGTGGGCGTGGCGATGGATACAGTGCAGCAGCTGGAGGCACAACTCGTCATGCGCAATTACGAGGGCTTTGCGCGAAAGGGCCGTCTGCGCGGCCGTCGTTAAGGGAGAGCAAGCGTGGCGCTGGAAGAGCGTCCCGTGGGAAAACTCGACCGCGCGGTGATTTTTCTCGGGCCTCCGGGCTCCGGAAAAGGCACGCAGGCGAAAGTGCTGGCCAAGCAGTACGGTGTGCCGCATCTTTCGACCGGCGACATGCTTCGGGAGCATGTCGGCAACGGAACTCCTCTCGGCTTGAAGGCCAAGCCGATTATGGAGCGCGGGGAGCTGGTGCCGGATTCGCTGGTGCTCAAGATGGTCGCGGAGCGGATTGAGCGGCCGGACTGCGAGCATGGTTTCGTGTTTGACGGGTTTCCGCGAACGGTCGCCCAGGCGAAGTATCTGGGCGAGATGCTGAGAAGGCAGGGCTACAAGCAGCCGTTCGTGATTCACATGGTCATCCCGACTTCGGTCCTGATGAAGCGGCTGACCGGACGAAGGACCTGCAAGCTGGGCGGCGAGATTTATAATATTTACGAGCGCCCGCCAAAGGTCGAAGGGATTTGCGATAACGATGGCGGGGAATTGATTCACCGCCCGGACGATCGCGAGGAAGTGGTGGCGCCCAGGTTGAACGCGTACGAGAAACTGACGGCGCCCCTGGTCCAGTATTACCGGCGGCTTGGCGCGCTGCACGATGTGGACGCGAACCGCAGCGTCGAAGAAGTGCGGCGGGAGATTTCGCAGTTGGTTTCGGGCATGCGCGGGACGCGGTGAGGAGATGGCGATTCAATTACGCAGCGCCGCTGAACTGGAAAAAATGTACCGCGCCGGCCAGGTGGTGCATGAAGTCTTGAACAAGCTTCGGGAGGAAGTAAAGCCCGGAGTGACGACGATGGACCTCGAACGGATTGCCGAGGGGCTCATCGCCGGAAGGCCCGGAAAGGCCGCGTTCAAGGGGTATCGCGGGTATCCATGCGTGCTGTGCACGTCGGTGAACAGCGAGATCGTTCACGGGATTCCGTCGCCGAAGCGGAAATTGCGCGAAGGCGAAGTGGTTTCGATCGACTTCGGCATGGAGGTCGACGGCTATTACGCCGATTCAGCCGTCACCGTGCCCGTGGGGAAAATCAGCCCGGAGCTGCAGAAGCTTCTGGATGTGACCCGCGAGTCGCTGGATCGCGCGATCGACAAAATGCGCCCGGGCAACCGGCTGGGCGATGTCGGGCACGCGGTGCAGAGCTGGGTCGAGCAGAACGGTTTTTCGGTGGTGCGGGAGTTTGTGGGACACGGCATCGGAACGAAGATGCACGATGAACCGAATCTTCCGAACTACGGGGAGCCGGGACGCGGGGCGCGTTTGCAGGAAGGCATGGTAATCGCCGTCGAACCGATGGTGAATGCGGGTCGGCCGGAAGTGCAGATGCGGGGCGAGTGGGTTGCGGAAACGGCCGACGGAAGTCCGTCGGCGCATTTCGAGCACACCGTCGCCGTGACCAGCAACGGGCCATGGATTTTGACCCGGCCGAAAGAGATGACCGGGCCGTCGTGGTAAGCAGTACGGGTAACACGGGAGCATATGGCGAAGCAGCCGTTTGAAGAAAAGAAGAAAAGCGACTCCGGAAATTCGAAGGAGGACGCAATCGAAGTAATGGCGACGGTGATCGAGCCGCTGCCAAACGCGATGTTCCGCGTCGAACTGGAAAACAAGCACCAGGTGCTGGCGCATGTTTCCGGGAAGATGCGCAAGAATTTTATCCGCATTCTGGCGGGAGACAAGGTCGCGGTGGAGCTTTCGCCGTACGACCTGACTCGCGGGCGGATTGTGTATCGCTATAAGTAGTCGAGTTTGAGGTTGAGATCCTTCGCGCAAAAGACGCGCTCAGGATGACAACGTGGGCGAGAGGGAAGCGAGGCAGCATGAAGGTTCGGGCAAGCGTCAAGAAGATTTGTGACAAGTGCAAGGTGATCCATCGGCGCGGCGTGGTTCGGGTGATTTGCAC
>DASSGJ010000300.1:0-3322 GCA_035693545.1 Candidatus Acidiferrum sp. | reverse complement strand
AGGCAAACACGATCAGGCGGAGATGGTTCGCCGCATCAGCAATATGGTGCAGGTCAGTTACACCCGGCAGAAAGAGCCGCTCGGCCTCGGCCACGCCGTCCTCGTCGCCAAAGATCTCGTCGGCGATGAACCCTTCGCCGTTCTGCTCGGCGACGTGCTGATCCCCGGCGCAAATCCCGCAACCAAGCAACTTATCGACGTTTACGAAGCCACCGGCACCGGCGCTATCGCGGTCGAAGAAGTTCCCCGGGACAAAACCCATCTCTACGGCATCTTCGCCGGCGAACCCGCGCCGCAGCCGCCATTCGGCGAGCGTCTGCTGCGCATCCGCGACCTCGTCGAAAAACCAAAAAACGAAGACGCCCCCAGCAACCTCGCCATCACCGGCCGCTATGTTCTTCCGTCCGCGATTTTCGATTGCCTCGAACGCACCAAGCCCGGCGCAGGCGGCGAAATTCAGCTCACCGACGCCATGCGCCTGCTAGCCAAAGAGCAAGGCCTCTGGGCTTACATTTACGAAGGAATTTCCTACGATGCGGGAGACAAACTAGGCTTCCTGAAAGCCACCGTCGAACTAGCGTTGCAGAACAAGGAACTAGGCTCCGACTTCCGCGCCTACCTAAAATCCCTGAAGCCCTAATCTGCTTTATTATTCCCGGCCAAAAACTTGTCATTCTGAGGGCATCCGATGAGGATGCCCGAAGAACCTCAACTCAAAACCATCCGACAAATGCTCGTGGCAACGCCCTCTACGCCTTTCAATCCTTCTTCTTCGCAGCTTTCTTCTCTTTGCTTTCCTTCGCCGGCGTCTCTTTCACCGTGGAATCCTTGCTCTCGCTCGAATCCGATTTCGCCGCGGGCGCGCTCTCGCTGCCCGCGCTCTTCTTCCCCGCGTAGTCCGTCACATACCAGCCCGAGCCCTTGAATTGAATTGCGGGCGCCGTCAACGTCTGCTCCACTTTTCCGCCGCAATGCGGACACTTCTTCAGATGCGGCCCCGCCACGCTCTCGATTTTCTCCGTCCGCCGTTTGCACTTCGTGCACTGGTATTCGTACAGTGGCACAGTTGCTCCTCCTGCGTGCTCTCTAAACGCTCAATTATAGCACGCGCCTTCCGGCCGTCCGCTTGCGCCTCCGCGTGCTAAACTTTCTGTACGCCTCTCCATGTCCACGAACGCTAATGCCGATGCTTCTCTCTCTCCGCACAGTGGTCCTTTGTATCTTGTCGCCACGCCTATCGGCAATCTGGAGGACATCACCCTGCGCGCGTTGCGCATCCTCAAAGAGGTGGACCAGATCGCCTGCGAAGACACCCGTCACACGCTGAAACTTCTGAACCACTTTGAAATTCACAAGCCGCTGGTCAGCTATCACGAACACAATGAAATCACCCGCGCCCCGGAACTCGTCCACGCCATGGAGCAGGGTGCAAGCGTCGCCCTCGTCAGCGATGCGGGCATGCCGCTGGTCTCCGATCCCGGTTTCCGGCTGGTCTCGCTCGCCATCCGTCACCAGATTCCGGTAATTCCGATTCCCGGCGCTTCCGCCTTGCTGACAGCTCTCGCCGCTTCTGGCCTACCCAACGAGGAATTTCTTTTTCTCGGTTTTCTTCCGGCGCGTTCCAGCGAACGCCGCCGCGCGCTCGAGCATCTGCGCATCGAAAATCGCACCATCATTCTCTACGAAGCTCCGCACCGCATCGCGGAAACGCTGGCAGACGCCTTGGCGATTCTGGGCGATCGTCCCGCCTGCCTGGCGCGCGAAGTGACAAAGATCCACGAAGAGTTCCGCCGCGGCTCGCTCTTCGCCCTTGTGCAATCGCTCGAAGAGCATCCTGTCAAAGGCGAAATCACCTTGATTCTCGGCCCTCCGGACAGCGGCTCACCCGGCGCGCAGGTAGACACTGCCCAATCACTCGCCGCCCGCGTGGACGAATTGATGCACCAGGCAAAGCTCGACCGCAAGGAAGCCCTGAAGCTAGCCGCCAAGGAACGCGGCATCACCCGCCGCGACGCCTACCGCCAACTCCTCGACGAAAATTCCCCCGAAGCAGAGTAATCCTCTCGGCAATTCGGACATTCCCCAAAAATCGGAAATCCTGCCACGAGGCAGATCTAGCACCGTAGGTGCGGCAGAAGTTAGCCCAGCCCGTAAGGGCTGGGAAAAACGCCCCACTCCACGAAGCGCCGGAGGCGCGACACATTATCTTAAAATGGAAATGCCCGACCTAAAAATGTAGCGGCCGGTCTTAAGACCGGCCACTACAAAGGCCCACACCAACGAATCGCTGTGCCACAAAAAATCTCAATAAACCGATTCCGAGCGGAACATCCGTTGAAACCGTGGGCCGACAAACTGCACGCCCACCACTTTTTCGCCGTCGGGCTGCGACGCGCTAATGTGCACGACTTTGCCCTGAGTTTCAAAATCCTGCGCGTCGCGTCGCGGCACGCCGGCCTGCGCCGGAATCCGGATTTCCAGGCTTGAGCCGATGGCAACGTCGAACCGCGTGCGAAACGCGGCTCCGCTGCGGCACAAATTCTCGCTGGCGGTTTCTTCTTCGAAGGAATGTCCTCGCGCGTCGCGGCCGCTCACGCGCAATGGCAGGCGGACCGCAATCCTACGTTCGGACCTCTTCCGGGCGATGCTCTCGCTGACTGGGCTCATGGGCTGGGGCTCCATTGTCGGCGACTTTTTCCGCAAAGAAACGGTCCACGTTCTCGACCACTTCCTGCGGCGTGCGCGCCGAGTGCACGATGCGTCGAAGTTCGCCGCCGTTCTTTACGCTGTGCGTAAACCAGCATGCGAACTGCTTCATTTTTCCCACGCCATCCGGCAGGTTGGCGTTAAGAATTTTCTGATAGTAGCCAGAAAGTAACTGCCGGCGGTCTTCCTCGGTGGGCACATCGTAGCGCCCCATTGTGCGGTACTGCTCCATCTGGCGGAAAATCCACGGATTCGTCGCCGCCGCGCGGCCGATCATCACCGCATCACAGCCGGTTTCTTTCACCAGGCGAACAGCATCTTCCGGAGACTGCACGTCGCCGTTCCCGATCACGGGAATCTTCACGGCCTGCTTGACCTCCGCGATGATGTTCCAGTCGGCCTTTCCGGTGTATCCCTGCGCGCGCGTACGCGGGTGAATCGCCGCGGCTTCCACGCCGATCTGTTCCGCCATCCTCACCACTTCCAGCGCTACGATGGATTTCTCGTCCCATCCCGCGCGCAGCTTGATGGTCAGCGGAATTTTCACCGCTGCGCGGACACCCTTCAGGATTTCTTCCAGCAACGGCAACTCGCGCAGCAGTCCGGAGCCGCCGCA
>DASSGJ010000299.1:0-2456 GCA_035693545.1 Candidatus Acidiferrum sp. | reverse complement strand
TAGCCCTTGATCTTTTCGCCGAGGCGCAGCGTTTCCTCGACTTCGTGGGTGAAATCCACATCGGCGCCGTAGGCTCCACGAGCAATGCGATTTTTCTCGGCGACGACTCGCGCGGCTTTCTCGCGAAAAGAAACAGGGTCGAGCAGGTCCACCATGCGCAAGCCGCGGCGCGCCATTTTATCTTCGTAGGCCGGCCCAATGCCGCGCGAAGTGGTCCCGATTTTGTTTTCTCCGCGTGCGGACTCCGCAGCTTTATCGAGTTCCCGGTGATACGGAAAAATCAAATGAGCGCGATTGCTGACGTGCAGGCGTCCCGCCACGCTGACGTGGGCCTTTTCGAGCATCTCAATCTCGGCGACGAGCGCGGAAGGATCGACCACAACGCCCGGGCCGATGATGACGTGCTGCTTGGGCCGCAGGATACCGCAAGGGATGAGCTGCAGAACGTAGCGGTCCTTGCCAATAATGACGGTGTGGCCCGCATTATGGCCGCCGGCGACGCGCGCGATGTAATCGAACGAGCCTGCCAGATAATCAACGACTTTGCCCTTGCCTTCATCACCCCACTGCGCACCAACCACCACGACCGATTTCATTCGGACCCTCTCCTCAGGCGGACCCCGGAAACACACAAACGCCAGGCAATTATCCTGGCGGAATAAGCGGGAGTCCACGGCGCAGAACCTGCGCAACACACCAATTTTAAATCGTACGATGGGCACCCCTGGAACGCAAGCAAGTAGAAAGACCCGCTGAATAGCAGCTGTCAGTGAACAGCTGACGTCTGGCGAGCGTTAGTTGCGATGGCATTGGCGGATGCGCGGCGTAGGCGCTCGGGCGTTCTTGATTCCGGGGGCGTCGTCGGATAGCGTCGAGAGTGCGGGATGCCTCTCCATCTCGCACGCCATCCTCACTTTTGAGAATCCAGAGGGAGAGAGACTTGACGAATCCGATCATTACGTTGACGACCGATTACGGCACCAACGACCACCTGGTGGGCGTACTCAAGGGCGTCATCCTGAAAATCAATCCCGACGTGCAGATCGTGGACATCACGCACGGGGTAACGCCCTTCGACCTGCTGGATGGCGCAACGGCGATCGCCAACGCCTATTCTTACTTTCCGCCGCGAACGATTCACGTGGTCGTTGTCGACCCGGGAGTTGGAACGGACCGCCGTCCGCTTCTAGTGAGCGGGCAGAACCAGTATTTCATCGCGCCGGACAATGGCGTGCTTTCCGGCGTCTACGAAAAAGAACAGAATTTCCTGGTGCGTCATCTGACCGCGGAACACTACTTCTTGCAGCCCGTCAGCAAAACGTTTCACGGGCGCGACGTTTTTGCGGCGGTCGCGGGCTGGCTCTCGAAAAACTGGCAGCCCGGCAGCATGGGCGAAGAGATCACGGACTTCAAGCGATTTGCCTTGCCCCGGCCCAAGGAAGCGGACGGAATGCTGAAAGGTGTGGTCTTGAAGGTAGACTCCTTCGGCAACCTGATTACCAATTTCCGCGAAGAAGATCTTCCGGCCGGCGCCGTAGAAAAGGGCGAGATTAATCTGCAGGTTGGCAGCCATGCGATCAACAAACTCGTCCCAACCTTTGCAAACGGAAATACCGGGGAAGCAATCGCGTATCTGGGGTCAAGCGGCAATCTGGAAATCGGCGTGAATAAGGGCAGCGCCTCAAAGACCCTCGGATTAGGCCGCGGCACGCCGGTCTTGTTGAATAAGAGTTAGCTCAAAACTTTCCTAGGTAGCGACAGGGGCAGGTTGCTTCCGCTTGTGCCAGTAACCCAATGCCGCAAACAGAAGGATCCCAGGCACCCCGGTCAGCCCACAGATGATAAAGAAAATCCCGTAGGCGTGAATGAGTCCGTGTGTGTGGCTCAGGCTTTCCACCGCGGCGCCGGAAAATCCCTTCAAGATCTTTCCCAGCCACGCATAAGTTGAACTCAAAAGCGCATACTGCGTGGCGGTGTATCCCAGACTCGTGAGGCTCGACATATACGCCACAAGCGCCACGCCTGCGAAGCTGAGGCTGAAGTTGTCACCTACCATGATCAGCGCGAAGAGGCGGATGCTCAAGCCCGCGAACGCAAGAGTCGCAAACGCGGCCGTCGCAGCAGCCTGTAAAACTCCCCCGATAATAAGCGCGCGCATGTACCCAAGCTTCAGCGAGCAGTATCCGCCCGCCGCGATGCCAGCAAACGTAGCGAAGAGCCCGATCGAGCCGCGCACGGCTCCAACCGTCTGCTTCGTAAGCCCAAGGTCGTGGTAGTACGGATTCGCCATCGGACCCATCATGAAGTCCGGTATCCGGTAGAGGCTGATCGCCGCCAGCATCACCAGCGCCACCCAGCCGTGTGCGCGGAAAAAAGCGATGAAGGGGCCTACAACGGCGTCAAAGAAACGCCGCCAAACCGGCGCCTCGCTTTTTTTCTCGCCCATCGCCTCATCG
>DASSGJ010000298.1:0-3318 GCA_035693545.1 Candidatus Acidiferrum sp. | reverse complement strand
GCCGTTGTCGGTGGCCCCTTCGCTCAAATCCCAGGAATCCAGATGTCCGCCGAGGACCACAATTTCCTCCGGATGCTCGCGCCCGGGAATTTCTCCGACAACGTTCGCGCTTTCGACCGGGCCGTCCGTGAATTTGTTCTGAATGTTGACGTGGACCCGAACGGTTTTCCCAGCCAGCAGGTAGCGTTCAATCTGGCCCTGATCTTCACGCGGGAGTTCACCGAAAGGAACGGCAAAATCTGCGGCGAAGCCGAGGATGCCGGTGTGCGCCAGGCCAAGTCCTTCCGGTTTGAATCCATAGTCCCCGGTGAGTACGGCAAGCGCCCCTTCACGGTTCGCTGCTCGCAGAAATTCGCCAATCTGTCCAAAAATGGTGCCAATGCTGCCCTTCGGCGGTCCCTGCGACCAGAGAAAAACGACTTTACCGCGATACGATTTCGCATTCTTGATTTCGTGTTCGAGGTCGAACACATTGGCAGCGGCGAGGTCGGCATCCACTCCGCCGGCAGGCGTGGATCCGGTCCAGCCCATCGCGGCGACCGCCAGTTTGCGGGGAGTCGGCGTGAGGATCGAAGCCTCGGCAGTGCCGCGCGTCCAGCCTTTCCAGACGGGATATTTTTCAGCGCGAACATTCTCGAGGCCGATCGACTTCATTTTCGCCAAGCCCCACTCGATGCCCTTCCGGTCCTGCGGCGACCCGGTGAGGCGCCCGCCGATGTCGTCGCTGAGTTCCATGAGGTATTGAAAAGCGGGAGAATCCATACTGGCGTTGCCGGCGATTTTGACCAGACCGGATTTGGTGGTATCGACCTCCGCGCCCTTGGGCGCGGAAAGCTCGTTCGCCAAACTGCAATTCGCCGCAACTAGCACCACTGCCAGGGCCAGCAATCGATTCTTCATTCGTTCGCTCTCCAGAGAATTTTGTCAATGCACAAACGTCCACTCTACCACGCTCTTAGACGCAGCCCGGAACAGAGCGGCGCTCTTGGTTTGAAGCTTTTGTAGTGGCCGGTCTTTAGACCGGGCGCCTTTGTAGCGGCCTCGGCCTGCCCTGAACGTGACCGAAGGGTCTGCGCCGGGCATCTTTAGTGCTTGCCTCGAAACGCGGCATGAGACGCCGCTTTACGCTCGTCGAGGAGGCTCTTAAACTTTCAACGTGAGTTCCCCGGTTCTAGTTCTATCCAGGTTTTCCTTCATTTGCGTCTTGCTGTGTGCCGCGACCCTGGCCCAGGAACCAGCAGCCAAGCCTCCGGACAAAACTAAGTCCGGCGATACAGCGGCCGCGCCCAAGCCCGAAGACAAGCCCGTACTACCGTTTCAAATTCAACTGTTGGAGACGCACATCCGCTTTGAAACAAACGGTGATTCGCGCAAGGACGTGCACACAATCGTCAGGATCAACGATCCGGCGGGCGCCCGCCAATTTTCCCGCCTGGGATTTGACTACAATCGTGCGTTTCAACAAGTGGAGATCCCCCTGGTAAAAGTCACTCACGCGAACGGCGGCACCAGCGAAATTCTCCCAAGCGCAATCACCGACGCCCCAAATCCCGCCGTTCAAAATTTCCCCGCCTACCACGACGTGCGCGTGAAATCAGTCCGCATCCTAGGATTGCAGGGCGGAGACACTCTGGAGTATCGCGTGATCACCACCACAACGAAACACCCGCTCGCGCCAGATTTCTGGCTGGTACACACATTTGATCGCTCCGGGCAGGTGGACCAAGAAATCTATGAGCTGAATCTCCCAACCTCGAGAAAGGTCCAGCCTCGAATTAATACGAAAACACCAGCCACGAGAATGGAGACCAGTGGCGAAGGAGATGCGAGTCGGACCATCTATCGATGGGAACGCCAAGAATCTCACGTTGATTCGCAATCCGCTGCTAGCCCCATTGCTCCGGACATTGCCTTCAATACGCTGTTCTACCCGGCCTCAGCGTGGGAAGCAGTTCCTGCACGCTGGGCCAATTTGATCTACCCCAACCGGCCAGCATCGCGGGAGATTGAAGAGAAAACTGCGAGCTTGACAGCCACCGCAAAGAACTCGGAAGCCCGGCTCGAGGCGATCTACAATTTTGTCGCGAAGAAGGTGGAAACGGTGGCCCTGCCTCTCGGTGCCACCGGCTATCGAACGCGTCCGTCAGAGGATATCCTTACGTCGGGATATGCGACGCAAGAAGACAAGGCCGCACTGTTCGCAGCACTCGCCCGAAGCGCGAGATTTGAACCATTGGTTTATCTGACTTTACCGGAAGGCGGAGACCTCATCTCTTCGACGTTCCAGCACATATTAGTCGGAGTGTACGATCCCAACCTGTATGGCAAGTGGATGGATCCGAGTAACGACGTGGCACCATTCGGAATGATCCCCAGCATCTATAGGGGAAAGACGGCTTTCTGCCCAACCAGTTTTAATTTCCAGCCAGGAATGATGGTGATCAGCCTGTTGCCGACAGTTCCAGAGCAATTGCCCTTCTCCGCTTCTCAGGTAGTACAGGTGGATGCCACACTCGATCACGACGGAAGACTCTCTGCAAAAGTGAACTACAGAATGCGGGGAGACAACGAATTGCTGCTGCGAGAGGCTTTTCACCAAGCGCCTAAGGATAAATGGAAGGAGTTGGCTGGGCTACTGGCGCTCTCGGATGGATTTCGCGGGACGATTACCAACGCGACGGCTTCGGACCCTGTGGCGACGAAGGATCCCTTCACCGTCGAGTACGAGATTACGCAGCCAAAGTTTGTGGATTGGTCGAAGAAGCCAGTGCGGATACCCGCGCTCCTGCCGCAGATTGCATTGCCGGATGCTCCGGCGAAGGACGCCGCGAAAATTGAACTGGGGACGCCGCTGGATGTGCAGACGACTTTGACGTTAAAGCTTCCAGAGGGGACCACGGTACAGACGCCGGCCGCGACGTCGGTCACGCGCGATTATGCGACGTTCGTGTCGAAATACGATGGGCACCTGAACACGGTGACCGTTTCGCGGCACATCAATTTTGTGATGAGAGAAATTCCCACAGAACGCGCCACGGATTACAACGCGTTCCTGCGCGCGGTTCAGAATGACCAGGCGCAAATGCTTGTGTTCTCGCCACCGCCTGCGGCGAGCACTACAACTCCATAACTTCGCGTTCTTTGGTTGCCGAAAGGTCTTCGATTTTTTTTGTTTCGGCGTGCGAAAGTTTTTCCAGCTCGTCGAGAGACCGCTTCTGCTCATCCTGGCTGATCTTCTTGTCCTTCTCCAGCTTGTCGATGGCTTCCTTGATGTCGCGGCGGATATTGCGCACGGCCGTGCGGTGATTTTCGAGAGCT
>DASSGJ010000297.1:0-9454 GCA_035693545.1 Candidatus Acidiferrum sp. | reverse complement strand
GGGCCGGATCGACGGAATCAGGCAAGGCCCCCGCCTTCTGCTTTAGCGTGATGCGGGCCGCAGGGCTCTGCCAATCGTAGACTTCCAGATGAATGGTCTTCCACCAGGGAAGATAGCTGCCTTTGCGCTCACCAACATGTAACTCAACCCCTGTGGGGGTTACGGCGCAGGAGAAATCAACGCGCAGGAATTCGCCGCGCGTATAGGCAAGTGATTGGCCGTCGTCGAGATACATGGTGCCGCGACAATCTTTTCCAGGGAACACACGCAGCGTCAGGGGCCCTTGCGGTTTCTCATCAGTGCTTTGGACGAGAGGCTGCAGAGGAATGATGGAACCTTCCCGCACGTAGACCGGAAGGACGTCGAGCTTCGGCTGAATTCGCGGCTCGGCCGCAGCTGCGTCGTCCTGCGTTGTTGTTTGCTGAACCTTTTCGCCCGTCCAGTAGTCATACCATGCGCCCGGAGGAAGCTTGAGCGCATACGCTTCCGGTTGTTCCGGAAACGGCGGCGGAGCAACGAGCAGGTCGGGGCCGAACAGGAATTCGTTGCCTGCTTTGAGGTCCAGTGGCTGCAAATCCTTTGTGGCGCGGGGGAACTCCAGGAACAGCGGGCGGACGACGGGTAATCCCGTACGCGAAAGCTCTTCGACCAGAGTGTAAAGGTAGGGCATCAGCCGGTAACGCTCCTCGATGTAGCGGCGGCGAATCGCTTCCTGCTCCGGGCCGTGGACCCAGACTTCCTTGTCACCGGAGCCTTTATTGGTGTGATTCCGGTCGATGGGTTGAAACGTGGCGAGTTCTGTCCAGCGTGTAAGTAAGGCTGGACTGGGCGTACCAATAAATCCCCCGACGTCGGCGCCGCTCATCCCAAACCCGCTCAGGCCCAAATTCAAAAGCATCGGCGTGGTTAATCGAAGGTGATCCCACGAGCTGGTGTTGTCGCCTGTCCATGTGGCAGCGTAACGCTGGCCGCCCGCATAGGTGGCCCGGGTCAAAACGAAGGGCCGCATGTCCGGCTCGAGTTTCCGCAATCCTTCGTATGTGGCGCGGGAATTCTCCATTCCGTAGACGTTGTGAATTTCCAGGTGGTTTGTGGTCCGGGGCCGGAAGCCAGGTTCTTCGATGCGATGCTGGACATTGTCCGGCATCGTGAGGTTGTCGGTCAGAAAAACACTGGGTTCATTCATATCATTCCAAAAACCGGCGAGGCCTTCGGACAAGAACGGTTTGTAGAGCGAACCCCACCAATCCCTGGTCTTCTTCTGTGTGAACTCCGGGAAAACCGAAGGGCCCGGCCAAACCGAGCCGACATACACTGAGCCGTCCGGGTTTTTCACGAAACTGTCCGCGGCGAGCCCCGAGTCATACGGCACGTAACCAGCGCCGGGAGCGCGTGCGATGTGCAGGTCGGTGATCGCCACAACGTGAAAATCCTGCCGCTTCAGGTCGGAAAGCATCTGCTCAAAGTGTGGGAAGTGTTCTGTGTCCACAGTGAAAGGGCGGTGCTCTTTCTGGAAATCGATGTCGAGATAGAGCACGTCGGAGGGAATCTTGTCGGCCCGCAGGCGAGATGCGACTTCGCGCACGCGGGCTTCGGTTTCGTAGCTGAAACGCGATTGCTGAAAGCCGAGCGACCACATCGGAGGGAGCGGCGGAACACCCGTGAGCCAGGCGTAGGTTTCGACGACCTGCTTCGGATCAGGCCCATAGAAAACGTAATAGTCGATGGAACCGCCCTCCGCGCCAAACGAATAGGTGTTTCGCTCGCTCTTGCCGAAATCGAAATTGGAAGACCATGTGTTGTCCAGCAAAAAGCCCATAGACCTTCCAGCGCGCATGGTCATGAAAAAAGGAATGCTCTTGTAAATCGGGTCGGTCGATTCCTGAAAAGAAAACGCGTCCGTGTTCCACAGGCGAAAGGATTGTCCGCGGCGATCGAGAGGCCCAACCTTGTCCCCGAGGCCGAAATAATGTTCATCGGGTGGCATTTTCTTGAATACGCGGAAAGACTCCGCGTGAAATTCCGCGGGCCATCCGTCCGCGTCCTCTTGAAGGACATTGCCTTGCAGATCGGTTACTGAGAGGCGAAGCGTGGCGCGCTCGATTCGCACGCGGAGAGCTTTCGTGCGAAAGCCGGAAGCGTCGGCGGTCGCGTCTGGAATGACATCAACATGTTGCTGGCGTACCTCTGACGGAACCGCCCAGGAGGCATCTTCGGGCAACTCGCCCTTCGCTGCGAAGCGAACGCGCAGGACATCATCGCGAAGGGCGACAATCTGGATAAGCATTCCGGAGTGCCGGACTTCGACTCCATTCGGAAGAGCTTTGCTCGAATCTGGTTCTTGCGGTTTACCGGCAATTTGCCCGGTCTTAGGTTTCTGCTGGCCTGACGCCACGCGCCCCAGACTTGCCTGAAAGCTGAAACCTAGGACAACCAGAACGAACCCGGTGCGTTGCCACATTCCCCTAGCCGATTTCGGAATCTTCATTCATCCGTCCTGGTGTACCGCGAAGCCTCAAACCGTTCCTAATACCCCATCGCGCGACAGAGACGCGAAGAAAGCAGTTCCCTTCTTGCTGAAGAGGATCGTCAAACTCACCTGGTTCCTTCACTCGGAACATTTCTTCACCGGCCGGTGACTCCGGTTCACGAAACTTTGGGATGTAAGGCAGGCCGGGAGTGGTTCCTCGACTGCAAATTTCTTCTCCCGGCCCGCCTCACCCGCGCTCTCCCAGGGGGTGGAGGGCAATCCTTCGTTCGCGCCGGACGCTTAGAAGTAGAATTTCCCGGCAAACTGCAAACTGCGTGCAGGATAGGCGCCGGTAACCCTTCCGAAACCGGAGTCACCCAGATTGCTGTCAGGCACAAAGAAGTTCGGATGGTTGAAGGCGTTGAATATCTCGAAGCGGAATTGAACGCGCATCTGTTCGCGCACGGTCCAATACTTCTGGATACCCATGTCCCAGTTGAAGAAGTCCGGAGCTCGGAGGTCCGAGAAGAATCTGGGAGCATCGCCGAAGGTAAAGGGAGCGGGCTGAGTGAAGGCCGCGGGGTTGATCCAATTATTGATGTTCTGATTTGCGGGTGTGAGGCTTACTCCCGGCACCACATTCGGGCGCTGGTTGAAGCCGTAACTTGCCGTACCAACGGTATTGTTAGAAGCGGGGGTAATCGAGATGGGCAACCCGGAGTGTGCGGAGAGTATCCCCGTCAACTGCCAGCCGCCAAGGACCTGATTCGTCAAATTGTTCCAGTCGCTGCCAAAGAGCTTATTTTTGCCAAACGGCAGTTCATAGGTGTAGTTGACGACCAGGCTGTGGGTGAGGTCGCTGGCGTCCACGGAACGCTCGCGCGACAGGTCATACGAATTGCGCACGTTGCTGCCGCTGCCCGGGAATGCCCAGCCGGAAGAGCCCTGGGCGTCATCCATGAACTTGGAATATGTGTAGGAGGTGGTGAGCTGGAGACCGGAGTGCCAACGATGCGTGTACGTCAACTGCAGGGCGTTGTAGGTGGAACCCGCAACGGCCGGCGGTGCTTCCGTGACGCTGCAATACTCGGGGAAAGGCCGCAGCAACTGGGCCTGCACGATGGTTTTCTGGTCCAGACCGCAACCGCTGGAGGTGATGGTGCCAAAAAACGGGTTCGGCACCAGGGCATTCAACTGATTTCCCATGGATAGATCGGAGGCGGGAATCTCGTTCCACTCGAGGTATTGAGCCAGAACGTGGACCCCGTGATTCCCAACGTAGCTGACGTCTACAAGGTCGTTGTTGGTCAGGCTATATTGAACACCGAACATCCACTGCTGGACGTAGGAAGATTTGCGGTCGTGATAAATCACAGGATTGAGTCCGAAACCGACATCGGTAAGCCCCCCCAAGGAGTTGCCGGTGATGGGAATCGGGCCGTTGGGAAATGCATCGGGGAGATTCAGAGAGGCATTTCCGCTCAACGTCGAGGAGGGATTCAGCCCGCCGTTGAGACTTGTGACCCAGGGCGTGCCTTGCGAATAGCCGAGGTTGGGACCCTGGTTGTAATAGCTAGGAACATAAAAGACACCGTATCCGCCGCGCAGGACGATTTTGTCGCGGAGTTGATACGCCGCACTGATGCGCGGGGCAAAATTCTTATAGTTGGTATTGTACAGACCGCGATTTCCGCTGGAGTTGAAAACAAGCTCTCCCGGAACACTGAAACCGAGCGAGGAACTGATCGGATTCACGGCAGTGGGGTCGAAATACTGCTGCGCGTTCACGCGTTCCGTCGGGGCGGTCTGGATTTCGTAGCGGAGTCCCAAGTTCAAGGTAAGACGCGGCGTCATCCTCCAGCCGTCCTGCACATACCAGCCGAGGAATTTCTTGCTCATGGCCGGGAATTGGTTGAAACCCGTGAAGGCATTTCCTCCGGCAGTTCCCAACATGAACGAAGCGAATCCATCCCCTGTTCCCTCCGTCGTCTGCTGCGGATTCGGCCCTGCAGTGGTGACCGTCTGGAACGGAAGGGTGGTGTTCGCGAAGTGGCCGCCGTCCAGGAAAGACCAGAAGTCCGAGAAGCCGAAAGCCAGCGTGTGCCTGCCCTTCACCTTGGTGAAATCGGCGGAGATGGTATAGATGGTTTGCGGAACGTAATAATTGTCGATGAATTGCGGAGCACCGAGATAGGAATAGCTCTGCGGCTGGAATTGAGGAAACGAAGGTGCATTCGAATCGATGAATGACGGCAAACCCAGGCTGGACGACTTAAAACCGAAACCCTGGGTAGTGGACTGCTCCACGTGGCGGTTGACTCCGAAGTTGAGACTCATGTCGAAGGTTGGATTGAACACGTGGTTGTACGCAACGTTCGCGCTGTAGCGGTTGTTCGGGGCCGTCACACCCGGGCCGGCGGGATCGCCTGCGCCAAAGAATGTCGGGGAATTCACTTTGCTCTGGTACTTCTGCGACCAACGGCCGTAAACATGGTCGTTTTGGGTGAAGTTATGGTCGATCCGGATGGAATAATCGTTGGAGGTCGTTGGAAGCGAAGAGGAAGCGGAGAAATTGTTGACGAGCGCGCTGGTTTTGGGTTCCGGCCAATAGCCGCCCTGGGCCACGCTTTTGGAAATGGCGTCAATCAAGTTTGAAGGAATCACGTTTCCCGAAAAAGGATCGCGGATGAACCCGGAGGGCCCGGTGACCAGGAGTCCGGTGACCGGATCGATTTGCCCATTGGTGATGGCACGAGTGCTAAATGGATTGTAAATCGCACCGGTGAAGACCGGGCGTCCCTCGGCATCAAAAACGGGGTTGCCGCTCCCATCCACCGCTTGTGCCCCCAGGAGTTGCGAAAAATCTCCGCCGCGTTCCTTGTCGGTGGGCATGGTGCCGACAAGCGTTGCGGGCGAAGCCGACCGCAAGCCTTCGTAATAGCCGAAGACGAAGGTCTTGTTTTTGCGGATCGGACCGCCGATGGTGGCCCCGAACTGGTTGCGAGTAAAGCTTGGTTGAGGCCCGCCGTTAAAGAAGTTTCGGGAATCCACACTGCTATTGCGATAGAACTCAAAGGCGTCGCCGTGAAATTCATTGCTGCCGGACTTCGTGACCACGTTCACGACATTTCCACTGCTGAAACCATACTGCGAGGTGAACGCGTTGGTTTGGATTTTGAACTCATCCACCGCATCCACGGAAGGAACGTAGATCACCCCACCCCAGTCAAGCCGGGTATCCCACGTGCCATCCAGCAGGTATTCCGCGGTATTGAAGAACG
This sequence comes from Candidatus Acidiferrum sp., assembly GCA_035693545.1. GTDB lineage: Bacteria > Acidobacteriota > Terriglobia > Acidiferrales > UBA7541 > Acidiferrum. The sequence continues at coordinate 3,703 of DASSGJ010000297.1, read as the reverse complement.
TGCCGCCAAAATTGAGGAAGGAAACATCCTGGTCCGCTTGCGCCGACTGACCGGGAGAGCCTACGATCTGCGCCTCCGCGGCGTTGCTGACCGACGAGTTCAGGGTCGCAAGGCCAATTACGTTTCGGAAGTTAAGCGGGAGTTCCGACACCTGCCTTGCGGAAACGTCAGCGGAGATGTTGGCGTTTTCCGCATTCAGTAGCGGAGCTTGGGAAGTGACTTCGATATGTTCGGTGATAGCGCCAAGCACAAGGGAGACATTCAGGGTAGCGGACTGGCCGGCCACCAGGCTGACGCCCTCCTGATGGAGATGCTTGAATCCCGGGGCTTCGATATCAAGATTGTAGGTGTCCTGCGGAAGCAGGGTGAACGTGTATAGACCGTTCTCCGAGGTGGTGAAGGTCCGCGAAAGGCCCTTGCCCTGGCTGACCAAGACGACCTTTGCGTTGTTCACCGGCTGCCCCGACGGGTCAGCGACGCTTCCGCTCAGCGAGGCCGAGATTTGTGATTGACCGTATGTGCTGAAGCCAGCGAAGAACAGGAGCATCACTCCAACCAATACTTGGTACCTGCAAACGCGTATTGTTCCCAACATGAGGAATCCTCCAAGGAAGTGCCGGTTCTGCCGGTATTCCGCCCCAAACCCCGAATTTAGTTTTCCGTCAAAGTGTCTTTCGTGGATCGTCCCTGTTTCCCAAAGCTAGGATGTCCACCGGGGCGACCATCCAAAACACTGGTGGCACATATAGAAAACTTCGCTGCCTCGTGGCAATGCTTTGCTGGTAAAGAAATCGGGTTAAAAAAGATAAGACTCTTAATCATCAGGTAAGCCTATTTTTATCAAAAACTTGAGGGAACGTTAAGAGACCGTTAAGAGCGTTTGCAGCTTCATTTTACGTTGCGGGAGAGCTCAAACCGCTGTAGCATCTTGGGAAATTGCTTTTCTGATAGCTGAAATTTTCGGTTGGGTGCTCGCCCGAGCGGTTTGGCGACGTTTTTGGGTTGGGTTGGGGCGTCAGGGGAACCTTGCTAGTGGAGCAGGTAGCGGAAAGCTGGACACCTTCCAGCGACCTCGAAAAGGCCGCCGTTCATCAGCAGCTTGAGAAGCTGCTTGCTACACCCCTATTCAATTCCAGTAAGCGGTATCCGACCTTTCTGAAGTATGTGGTGACGCACTCACTGGCCGGCCAGACCGATCAACTTAAGGAACGAATCCTCGGCGTGGAGATCTTTGGCCGCTCCGCCGACTACGACACAAACACCGACCCCATCGTGCGTGTCACCGCCGCTGAAATCCGCAAACGCATCGAACAGTATTATCAGGATCCAAAACATAGCCAGGAAATCCGTCTCTATCTGCCGGCCGGTTCTTATGCCCCGCAATATTCCTGGCCAGGACGGCCTGCGGGATTAACTTCGGCGATATCGCCTGCCCATACCGACGAGGCTCATGCGGTTCATCCAACGGACGCTCCCGTGCTTGCCGTTTATCGTGTGCGCAAGGCCTTTAAAGGCGGAAAGCCAGCGGTCGCATTGCTGCTGCTTTTGCTGATGGGAGCTTCGGCTGCGATCTGGTTCGCGTCGCGGCCGCCGGCGCTGAAGCAATTTTGGGAACCGTTCGTGAAGTCTTCCGAGCCGGTGCTTTTTTGCATCGCCGACCAGAGCCAATACTCAACGCTTAAGCTGCGCGACGCGGCCGACCCGCAACGGGAAATTACAATAAACGACACAATGGTCACGATCATCATTGATGACGTGAGCCCGCTGGTGAACATGGCAGGATTGTTGCGCACATACGGCAAAACGTATCGCGTACAGGGCGAAGCCTCGACCAGCTTGACCGATTTGCGGCGAGGCCCATCGGTATTCATCGGCGCGTTCGACAACGGGTGGACGTTGCGGCTCACTTCTCCTTTGCGGTTCCACTTTGCGAACGATAAGGAAATGACTCAGCTGTGGATCGAAGATCGGGCGAATCCTGGAAAGCGTGAATGGATGTTGGATCGCACCGTGCAGCAACAGACCGGGACTTACAAGGATTACGCCATTGTCGCGCGGGTGGTGGATCCGAACACAGATCAATTCGTGGTGGTGGCCGCTGGAATTGCAAGAGGCGGAACAGTCGCCGCAGGGGAGTTCCTGACCGACACTTCCCGTATGGAAGACATGCTCAAGCAAGTGCCCCAGAACTGGAAACAGAAAAATTTGGAAATCGTTCTCGAAACGCAGGTGATTCAGGGCCGCTCAGGCCCGCCACGAATTACCGCTGTCCATGTCTGGTAACCCTGGGCGCTTCTCGTTTCGTTAACCAGCCAGCGAGTTCTCCATCTAAACCGAATACCCGAGGAGACGGAAGCTAACCAGGCGCGGTTTCGAGGTGTTCGGCAGGCGGAGCGAACCTATGCCAAATGACACGCAAGGCGGCGACCAGCGGCACGGAAAGGTAAATCCCAACGATCCCTCCGACCGCGCCGCCGACCATGACCGTAAAGATGGCCAACAACGGGTGCATCTCCAGTTCGCGCCCCACGACTCGGGGCGAGATCGCGTAATCCATCAGCATCCGCCAAAGACCCAGCAGCGCCGCCATCCAGATCCAGTGTGCGTGCGTGAGCATCCCGACTGTGGCAATGGTGATTAACGCGGTGATCCAACCGGCCACAGGAATAAATTCAAGGACTCCGGCCATGAGCCCGAGAGCGAGTGCGTGCGGGTAACCCAGAAACAGCATCGCAACGGAGCAAAAAATCAGTGACAAAACAGCAAGAATGACCTTGGCGCGAATGTAGTGTCGCAACATGTCATTCAGGTCAGCGGCCAAGGCCTTGGCTTCCTGGTACGTATCCCTTGTCGAGACGAGTTGAATGATTCCGTTTGCCAGTTTCTCGCCGTCACTCAGGAAAAACAGGCCGAGAATCGGAATCAGCATAACTCCGCCAAACGCAACCGACACAAACTGCCGTATGGATTCCACCAAACCGCGGATAGTTTCCCTGCGTTGCTGCAAAAAAGCTTTTGCGCGAAGCGACTGGGCCTCATCCCAGCCATTCCGGTGTCCCATGTCAACGGCAACATCGCCCGAATAAACATTTTCCATCATCGCCGGTGAGTCCCTGACGAGTTGTTCTACTCTGGGTACAAGTTGCGGAGCGAGACTGTGGACGAGAAGCCCGACAAGAATCAGCAGCCCCAAGTAAGCTTCGGCGACGTGCGGGCCCCTAAGGTTCTTGAAAAACAGCGAGTGCCGCTGCAGAAACCTCACGATGGGATTAATCAGGTAGGCGAACAGAATCGAGAAAGCGAAAATCACAATGACGGCGCGGGCGATGTACACAATCGTCAGCACCACCCCGAACAGCAGCGCGGTCAACAGTACGCTCAAGGTGCGGCGATCCGGAAACGCCATCTCCATCACCTCGGGGGATTCGATGATTGCGCCTGAGACTCGAGTTTCTGTTTGATGGAAGCCAGGGCCTTTTCCAGCGAAGACCGGGTCTTATCCACTGCGACTTTCCGCACAATTCCACCCTTCAAACCGGTCAGGCCCGCCTGCTGCGAGCCCTTCATGGTGATCAGGTAGAAGCCGGGATGAGCGGGGCCCTCGTCGTCTTTGACGCACACCGTCAGGTCCAGAGCGCTTTCGAAGTAGTGGCTTGCGTACAGTTGTTTCACGGCTACGGCATACGCAGGCCGCTCCGGCGAT
>DASSGJ010000296.1:0-4705 GCA_035693545.1 Candidatus Acidiferrum sp. | reverse complement strand
CCCGGCTTGCTGTGGTCGAAAGCCTGATGCGCGCCCTCTTTCTTCGCCAGGTCCATGCCTTTCTGCGTACCCGCAGTGCCAAAAACAATCATCCCCATCGCGCGAGCGAATTGCGCGGCCGCTGTGCCCACGCCTCCGCTTGCTCCGTGAATCAGCACTGTTTCGCCGGGACGCGCGTGCGCATGATGAATCAGCGCGGTAATTGCGGTTCCATAAGGAACCCAAACTCCCGCTCCCTGCGTGAATGAGATTTTTTCGGGGAAAGCATGAACCTGGGATTCCAGAGCCAGGGCATATTCGGCGTAAGCTCCGCTCACCGTCCTCGCCGTATAAACGCGAGCGCCCGGCTTGAATTTTGTAACGCCCTCGCCGACCGCTTCGATGACGCCCGCGGCATCCGAACCGGGCGTATACGGCAAAGGCGGCTTAATCGCGTAAGTTCCGTTGCGCATGTACGTATCGTAGGGATTTACGCCCGCGGCGTGCACGCGAACCAGCACTTGCCCGGGTCCCGGTTTCGGCGTTGGGATTTCCTGCAATTGCAAAACTTCCGGCCCGCCGAACTGATGCACTTGTATCGCTTTCATCAAAGTCTCCTCAAGCGTCCAATACCGCAGTTGTTGAACGATTTCAACACCGGCGAAGCAGCAACGATAACGGGAAATGAGGCCGGGCCCAAAAAGAAAAAACAGGCTCCGACTCAGAAATGGTCATCGTGCACCAGCGCCGCCGCCGCAGTGCCGTCCGTAGTCTTTGTCCACGCGGTGGTCTGCCAGTTGTCTTTTGACTTTTTCGCCGGTATCCAGCCTGGCAACGAATGCTTAAACCGCTCTGCGAGGCCGTAAACATAAGGCTCATAGAGAGCGCGCAGTTCGGCCAACTTCTGGTTGGCTTCCTGAGTTTCCGAGAGTTTCGTCCCGTGCTTCGCCAGCGTTTCCCGGATCAAGCGCAACACTTCGGGCGGAAGCCGGTCCTTGTCCGGCGGGAGCGGTACGACCGAAAAAACCTGGCAAAGGTCGGCCACTGCGTGCCGCGCGATTGCAAACGTAAGCTGCGCCTGCCGGGCGCAAACATCTTCCATACCCGAAATCGTGAGAGCGCACGCGTCCAATATCGCTGTCAGCGAGTTGATCCACGACTGATTGTCGTGTTGCGAGCGGAAGTACGCCAGCACCGGATAGGAAAGGTGGCTTTCGAGCAGTTGCGCCGACCATCGCTCCCAATCTTTGAACAGCTTGCGCAACTCCTCATGGCCTCCCTGAAAGGTGTGCCGCAGCAGCAGTTCGCCCGCTGTGGGGGGCGTACCCGCCCGGGCATCCAGGAGAACAATCTCCGTCTCTCGATCGGCAAACGAGCCGTAAATAAAAGGCAAGTAACCAATCAGCGCCGCAAGAAAGCCGAAGCCAAATCCGGATTCCACCACCACCAGAAAACGCGAAACTCCCGAGCGCGGAACCACGTCACCAAGGCCAAGCGTAAAAAACGTGGTGCCGCTCAGGTACAAATCCGTATAGAAGCTGGGCGTGCCGCCGGAAAGATTCACCGCCGATCCGGCGCCATATTGCATCATTGCAAAACTCAGAATCAGCCCCGCGGCCCACACCCCGATCAGGACCAGCAGGGAAATCGGTCCGTAAAAACCGAGAAACGACTCTCGCCTTTTCGTAGACGGAATCAGTTGCGCGTAAATCCTCCAGGTGGTCCAGGTGAACTGGAAGTAGAACCGCGCCAGGCGGAATTTTCGAGTGACGCGCCGGGGCAGGATGATGGCCTCGAACGCGTCCCAGCTGACAATCAGGAAAATGCCGATGCCCGCGATGAACACACCCGGAGCGAGAATCATGCGGAACCGGCCTTTTTCATCGCGGTGGACAAGGCGCTCAAGCGGAGATCGAGGTGACCAGGCGCGCGTTCACGGTAATTTCGGTCTTGAAGAGTTTGGAGACTGGACAGCCGGTCTCCGCGCCCTTCACGGCGGCGTCAAACTTCGCTTTGTCGGCATTGGGAATCGTGGCCACCAACTCAAGATGGCTCTTGGTGATGGAAAGGCCGTCACCTACTTTTTCCAGGGAAATGGTGCAGGTCGTCTCCAGCTTCGAGGCGATCATACCCGCGGAGCCGAGTTGATTGGAGAGCGCCATGGTGAAGCAGCCGGCGTGCGCCGCGGCCAGCAGCTCTTCGGGATTGGTGCCAATGCCGTTCTCAAAGCGGGTGGAAAACGAATACTGCGCTTCCTTCAATGTGCCGCTATCGGTTGTGAGGCTTCCTTTGCCCGATTTCAAATCGCCTTGCCAGACTGCGGATGCTTTGCGTTGCATGAGTGGTATCTCCTCTTGCTGACTTTGGCTGCGGGTCAGACAACTTTGATTCACCAGGGCGGGGGGTGGTTATGCAGCCAGGCCAGAATTCTACCACTTGTGGAAGATGAAAAACGCCGCCAGGGTGATAAAGGCGAAGCCCACCGCATAGTTCCACTTGATTGGCTCGCCCAGGTAGGTGATCGAGAAAATTGAGAAGACCGAGAGGGTAATTACCTCTTGAATGGTCTTGAGCTGGGCGGCATTGAACTCATAGGAGCCCAGGCGGTTTGCCGGCACCTGAAAACAATATTCAAAAAACGCGATTCCCCAGCTGATGACGATTACCTTCCAGAGCGCGACGTTGCGATACTTCAGGTGCCCATACCAAGCGAAGGTCATGAAGATATTCGAGATGGTGAGAAGAAGAATGGTCCGCAAGAGTTTCCCCCGTTTGAATCACCAGAGTGTGACGTTCGGCCCCGGCTGAACGGTTTCGAGTTTTGAATTGTGGAATCGCTACTGGATTTTGGAGCCTTTTGATAAGTTGTGGCGCGCGCAAAGTAGTCGGATGTTCGAAGCCGTCAACGATGTGCCGCCCTTTGAATAAGGCAGGTCGTGATCGAAATGGAGATTGTTCTTGGAGCCACAGAGCACGCATTGACCGTTGTCGCGTTGCCAGACCGCCAGTTTCACAGCAGAGGGTATAACTCGATTATGAATGAGCTCTGATTCTGACGGTGACGAGAAGGGGGTCGTAGCGTCAGTAAGTTCAAGCCGAAACTTAAAAACAAGTCTCCGCCCGTCCGAATCCGTCCATGCATCCGTCAGGAGGAAAAAGCCATTGAACGCCCAAATCCCTGCATGAATTTTTTCATAGACGGCTACTAGTTCGGGAGGCGAATTGCCCTTCTTTGTTCTAATGGCGGCATATTCGAAGAGGCCATTCTGCGTAAGCTTTCCGCTTGCAGTCGACCTAGGCTGGTCAACATCTTTCGGCTTCGGATTTTCTGTGGTCTTGGAAACATCATGACCTTCATAGATCAGAACTCTGCCATCTCCTTCAACGACATCTCGATATGGCGCGTTGGCGCGGCGACTCATGAGTATGAGGCTGCAATCCGGCCTGAGATGAAAATTCATACCCTTTTGCAGACTTGCAGTCCAAGCCTGACACATTTCCAGATATGAAATGACCTCGCCTGGGGAGTGAGGGAGTTCCGGCATTCGCTGGGTTGCTAGCCGTTGAGGCTGAGGGAGACGAGACCCGGCGGCGTGGCTGGGACGATCGGCGGGAGTTTGGAGCGGTCAACGGGATTGTAGAGGGTGTCGCGCTCGACGGGGACGCGGCCGGCGGCGCGGATCAGGCGCTCGAGTTCGCTGAGCGGCGTGAACTCCGACGTCTTTGCGCCGGCGTCGTGATAAATCTTTTCTTCGATCACCGTGCCGTCCAGATCGTTGGCGCCGAACCGCAGGGCGATCTGCGCGATGCTCGGGGTCAGCATGATCCAGTACGCCTTGATGTGATCGAAATTATCCAGCATCAAGCGGGAGACCGCGATGCAACGCAGGTCGTCGTAGCCCGTGGTTTTCGGGATATGCGACAGCGGGGTATTGTCCGGGTGAAACGCCAGCGGGATGAACGCCACGAATCCGTGGGTTTCGTCCTGAGCTTCGCGCAAAAGCACCAGGTGGTCCACGCGCTCTTCGACGGTTTCTACGTGGCCATAGAGCATGGTGGCGTTGGAGCGCAGGCCGATGCGATGGGCCTTCTTCGCGATGCTTAGCCACATCCGCCCGCTGACCTTGTGGTCGCAGATGATCTTGCGCACGCGGGGGTGAAAAATCTCAGCGCCGCCGCCGGGGCAGGAGTCCACGCCTGCTTCCTTCATCTTCTTTAGCGTTTCCTCGATGGAGAGCTTCGCGATTCGCGCGAAATAGTGTACTTCCACCATCGTGAATGCTTTCAGGTGCACATGCGGATGCCGCTGCTTCAGACCGCTGATCATTTCCAGGAAATGGTCGAACGAAAGATCCGGGTGCAAGCCGCCCACAATGTGGAATTCCGTTGCGCCTTCGCGGACGCCCTGGGCTGCGCGCTGGTAGACCTCTTCCAGCGCATAAGTGTAGGCGCCCGGAGCGTTCGGGTCGCGCCCGAACGCGCAAAGCTTGCAGTGCGCGACGCACACGTTGGTGGGGTTGATGTGGCGATTCACGTTGTAATAGGTGGTGTTTCCGTGACGCTCCTCGCGCACATAGTTCGCCAGCCAGCCCACGGCCAGCAGGTCTGGCGTCTGGAATAGAGCGACTCCGTCGTCGAAGGAGAGGCGTTCGCCGGCCAGCACCTTGTCGGCGATGGGTCTTAAAGTTGCGTCGTTAATCGTCAGTTCAGCCACGGTCATCCCAAT
>DASSGJ010000295.1:0-2872 GCA_035693545.1 Candidatus Acidiferrum sp. | reverse complement strand
AAACCGAGATTGAGGACAACAACGACTCCCCTGAAGTCCCCGATCGTTCTCATTTCTTCAAGGCTCTCGATGAAAAGGGAACTGCTACCCTCGACCCCGGCGGCGCCGCCTGGATGCAACTCTCCGAAAATGGCGAGTCCCGCAGTGTCGGCGTCAGTGCCAGCAACATCCTGGCAGGCCAATCCGATCCGCAGCTTGCCTATGAACTTCTGCTCGCCCGCGTTTCCACTTTTCTGAAAAGCCCGAAGCATCGCCGCGAAACCATGCTCGAATTCCGCCAGGATTGGGATAACCTCCAGCGCGCTTCCGCCGGCACCGTTGCAGTCTCAGCCAGGAACAACACTCCTCCCGCAACCGCGCGCGTCACTCCGCTTCCTTCCGGTGGCACGTTCTGACCCGCATTCCTTTTGAACTCTGAGGTTGTGGTTGTATGATTGCGCCAACGTTCAATCGGCGGCGGAATCCATTTATGAGTTCTGCGCCGGATATCGCGAAACGAAACCACGCCGAATAGAGTGGGGATCGTCGATGAATACCATCGTTAGATCGCAACCTCGCTTTAACCGCCGTCTATACCTGAGTGCCAGCCTTATCTTTCTGGCGCTGGTTTCCTGGACATTCGCGCGTACCTTCTATCTACGGCCGTTCTTCGATCTGCCCCCTTTGTCGGCCCTGCTGCGCATTCACGGCGCAGTGATGACCGGTTGGGTCGTGCTTCTCGTCGCTCAAAGCAGTCTGATTGCCGCTCATCGTGTCCAGTGGCGTCGCCGGCTCGGTGTATTTGGCGTTGCGTGGGCCGCGCTGGTTGTGCTTCTCGGCTCAATAACGACCCTGCACGCCGCGGCGCGGGAAGTACATGGTCACACGAATTTCGCTGCGAGCCAGGTCATCATCACGACCCTCGATTTGCTTCAGATGTTGTTTTTTGCAGGTTTTGTCGTTATTGCAATCTTGCAGCGCAATCGCCCCGACTATCACAAGCGACTGATGCTCTTAACTATCGCTTGCATGCTGCCGGATGCGCTCGCCCGACTTCCCGTCAGCTTTATGACCGGTGCGACCGAGACACAACTCAACCTGCGCATCATGGTGGGATTGGATCTGTTCCTATTGATCTGCGTCGGGGTCGACACGATTTGGCAGCGTCGCCTGCACCCGGTTTTTGCGTGGGGTGCTTTGCTGTTCGTTGTCGCATTTCACGCCGCGCTGTACTTCACGCAATCGCCAGTGTGGATTGCGTTTGCCGAGTCGCTAGTCTCTTGACGGTTGGTATTTAGGCGGAACGGTAGTGAATGTGCTCACTTCGCTCCGGCGCTCGCTGTCACATTTCCGGCCTCGGCTCGTTGTGTCGCCACCGGCGGCAATTTTGCCCGAATCAGCGCTTCCACCTGCTTCCACACCGCCGGGTCGCACTCAATCTCCGTGTGGTATTTCATAAACACCCGGTCGTACCACGGATAGTTCTCGCACTTCAGCGTTTTGGCGCCGTATGAAAATCGAAAATTTCCCAGAATCCGCGTGCTCTTTGCGTCGGCCGCCCGGACCGCCGTCTGGCCATGCAGTAATCCCTCCGCCTGATAATAATTCGCCGCCTCCGCCACATTCGCCGGAATCACCGCGTCGTCCTGTCCCACCTTGGCCACGCTGTCCACTTGGATGGTCAAGAGCACCGGAATTTTCTGTTCTCCCAGTTCCCGCGCCAGCGCCACCGTCTCCGATCCGCCCCAACTCATCCCGTAAATAATGATCCGCGCGCTCCGTTTCTCTTCCTCGGACAGCTTGCCGTCCTGGTCCGCGTCCAGCAGCTTCAAAATCTCCTGGTAAGCCTGCTCCCGCCGCCGGTTTTCAAACACCTCCACATGCACGCCCGAGGGATAGCCGTCGTGGATCCTCGACGCAAGCTGCACCGGGCTGTGCACCGCATTGTCATGTCGCACAAAACCGCCGACAAACCCCACCACAATCACCGGCGCCTTTGCGGAACTCGCTTTTCCAGTCGGCTCATCCAAAGGAAGGGAAGTAGCCGTCGTGTTCCGGCCGCTCGCCGCAAAAACTCCCGCGAAAAATAGGAGAAGTGCCCCGCCGAATACTTTTACGATCCCCACTGTGCACCTGGCCGCTGAGAAATTGTCCAACTCCTCGAAGCCACAGGTTACACCCACTCCCCTGCCGCCCGCGACTTCTCCTGTCAAGTTAAAATGAAACTCTTCCCCAAATAAATCAGGGTTTCGCCGGGTGGGACTCACCCGGGAAACCCTGTTCAAATCCCGTTAAGTTTGAAAACTAGGCCGTCAGGAAACGCGCACGTTGATCGCCACGAACTTGCCGCCATCCTCGCGATACGTTACGTCTGCGTTTGCTCCCACCTGCAGCTTCCCATCAACCGTCGTGTTCTTGTCAATCTGGAACGTCATCGAACGCTGCGTTGGCTCCTGCAGATCCTGGCTCAAATTGGACTTCGTGTGGCTCGGTCCGATGCTCAGGGTAAACGTGGTTTTTTGCACCTCAGCGATTTTCCCGGAAACGGATTGCGCCGCGGTCTGTGCATGGCTCACGTTTGTGTCGGGGATTGTGACAGGGAGCGCGCATACCATTGCCACAAGAATCAAGCTGGCCATGGCGGACAAGATGAGTTTCAGTTCTTTCTTCATTACTGCCTCCTGGACTTTCCGACTGGTACTTTAAGGGGTGCAGACGGAGCGCCCTTTATTCGGCAATACCGCAAATCCCTTATCTCCTCTTGTTTATTGATGTTGCGAAGGTTCCGATTGCAGGGTTATGGGGCGGGGTTAGTACCGGGACTGGAAATCTCTGCACCCTCAAGCCCTTATCTTCCTATCTCATCGCCAAGAGGTAAAACTTGCACAGTCAC
>DASSGJ010000294.1:0-2984 GCA_035693545.1 Candidatus Acidiferrum sp. | reverse complement strand
CGGAAAAGCTGGAGAGGTTCGGCGCCGGGGAGAAGCTGTTCGGTTTTACGGATTTTATTTTTGGAGTAAGCGAGTTCGTCGGCGAAGATTTCGGCGGTTTGGAAGGCGCGGAGGTAAGGGCTGGAGATGAGAAGGTCGGGGGCGGCGCCGATTTCGGAAACGCCTTTGGCGACCTGGCGGGCTTTTTCGATTCCCTCTTGCGTGAGGAAGCGATCGGGGTCGGGGGGACAGTTGGGGTCTTCACGATCGACGGCGATGCCGTGGCGGACGATGTAAAGCTGCATGCGCGGTGGCTCCTTGGAAGAGTTTACTAGAGGATTGTTTTTTGTGGAGGAAGGAGAGGTATGGGTGTCGTCGGAGTTAGGGGGAAAGAAAGATTTCACACAGAGGACACAGAGGAAGCGCACAGAGTTCACAGAGGCGGGAAAAGAGAAGAGCTGGCTTAAAAGACCAGCGCTACATTTGGGAAGGAAGAAAGTAGAAGAAAAAGGCAAAGAGCACAGGCTGAAGCCTATGCTACTGGTTCGTTACGGGTGGCGGGAGAAGTTGAAGGGGCGGAGGTAGAGGTGGGTGTGGAATTCGCGTTCGAAGAGGGCGGAGCTGCGTTCGGCGTCGCGGATGTCTTCGGCGGCGTCGCCGCGGACACGGAGCTGGATGGTGACGGCGCCGCGCTGGAAGGAGGCGCGAAGATCCTGGACGCGCTGGCGATGGGAATGGTCGAGGCCTTCGGCGATGCGGAGGATGGCGGCGAGGCGGCGGGCGATGCGCTTGTCGCTGTTGTTGAGGGCGGAATAGGCGGGGTGATCGGCGTTGGGAGTGGACTTGCGATTGTGATAGCGGACGACCGCGGCGACGATGCTGCGGTCGCGGCCATCGAGACCGGGGATGTCGCCGTTGAGAGCGAGATATTCGCCGTGCTTGTGGTGGCCGCGATGGGTGATGCGATGGCCGATGTCGTGAAGAAGGGCGCCGGCCTCTAGTTCGACGCGTGCCTGCGCGGGGAGATGATGCAAAGGCTGTAAGGCGTCGAAGAGCATGACGCAGAGTTCGCGAACGTGCTCGGCGTGGCGCTGGTCGTATTCGAAGCGGCGGCCAAAGCTGCGCGTGCCGATGAGCATCTGGCGGGATTCGGCGGTGTAGCGGTGAGGCTCCTTGCGGGAAAAAGCTTCGCGGGCGATTTCCCGGAGGATGCCTTCGCGGATGCCGACGGTGGGGATGAGAAATTGGCGGATGTTGAGGTAACGGCCGAGGACAACGAAGATGATGGCGGCGACGCCCATGACGTCGGCGCGATCCCGGCGGACTCCGTAGGATTTCATGCGCTCGCGAACATCGCGCTCGAGGATGTCGGGAAGGCGGTCGCGAAGCAACGAAACATCGAGGGTAGGAAGGCCTTCGCGGCGAGGGCCGGGAGCGACGTTGGAAAGAGTTTCGGCGTTGCCACCGAGGGCGACGGCGAGTTGTTCGGCGAGATTGGGGCGATTGGGAATGCGGGATTCGAGAAGGGCGCGGAGATAGCGGCGAACCTGTTCGGCCTGGACGGGACGAATGGCGCCGGGAATGCCGAGAGTGGTCATCAGGCGAACGGTGCCAACGGGAATCTGGGCGCTGTGGAGAATTGAGTGGTCACGCAGAATGTTGACTTCAAGGCTGCCGCCGCCGAGATCAACGACACAGTTCGGCGGAGATTCGGGACCGAGAGCGGCGATGGCGGCTTCCCTGCCGAGGCGCGATTCTTCTTTCGCGGTGATGACTTCGAGGCGAAGACCGGTGGCCTGTTTGATGCGGCGGACGAGGCTGCCACTGTTGCGGGCTTCGCGGGAGGCGCTGGTGGCGACGGCGCGATATTTGGTGACGCCGTACTCTTCCATAATTTCGTGAAGGTGGCGGAAGGCTTTGACGCCTTTCTTGAGGATTTCTTCGCTGAAGCGGTGGCGGAGGAAAACGCCTTCGCCGAGACGGAGAGGAAAGCGTTCGTTGACGAGTGGTTCGATATCAAGAGCGGAAAAGGCGCGGACGATAGACAGGCGGACGGCGTTGGAGCCGGCGTCGATGGCGGCGATGTGGACCGGCTCGGGCATGAGCTATGTTACCGCCAGAGGTGCGCGAGGGCGGAAGAGGGAGTGTATTTGGTGGAGCGGATACCGAGTTGCTCGCTGATGCGCTGGCGCAATTGTTTGTTGACGGCAGAGACGCTCGCTTCGCCATCGAGTTCGATGAAGGCGTTTTTCTTGGCCATGTTTTCGAGTTCGCGTTTGATCATGGTTTGGTAGCGGACGAAGGACCAATAAAGGTCATGAGAGAGAGACATGTCGCGGCCGGCTTCCCAGTAGCTGATGGCCTGGGCTTTTTTGAATTCGCGGGCGAAGGCAGTTTCGGGACGGACGTTGAGCCAGAAGGTGAGATTCGGGCGCAAGGCCATGGCGTAGAGGCCGGTAAGGTAATCGCGATTGATGCCGCGGACAACGCCGCGGGCAATCAGGGTGAAGATAAAACGGTCGGCGAGAACGATGGCGCCGGAGCGAAGAGCGGGAACGATGCGATGCTCGAGCTGATCGAAGAAGTCGGTGGCGTACATGAGGGCGAGGGTGAGGCGAGTGACGGCGTTCTTGGCGAGAAGCTCGTCAATGTCGCGGCCGACGAGATTGGAGCGGCGGAGGCCGCTGGTTTGAACGGAGAAGCCTTCGGACTCGAGCCACTCCTGGAGAAGAGCGATTTGGGTGGAGCGGCCGGAGCCGTCCATGCCTTCGATGACGATGAGGGAGCCGTTGAGTTCGGTGGGGTCGAGGCCGACGAGGGGCTCGCCGAAGAAACATTGGGCGGATTCAGGCTCCGTGTGCGCGGGCTTCGCTGGCGCTTCTGCCGCGGGTGCGGGCGGAGCGGCGACCGACTTTTCTTTCTCTTTCTCTTTTTCAGTATCGGGCATGATTATTCCGCTTCCGGAGCGCGCGGAGCGAAGCGCTTGAGATCGATTTTGGAGGCGA
>DASSGJ010000293.1:0-6304 GCA_035693545.1 Candidatus Acidiferrum sp. | reverse complement strand
CAGCCCGAAGAGTCGACGATCGCCAGCCTAGAATCGCTCGGTGTGGTCACGATCTTCATCTTTCCATTGCATGCCCTTTGCGATGCCCCGGAACTCTTTGATCGAGCGCGGGCGATGCAGACGGATCGACCTGTCCAAAACGTAGATCTGGAGCTCTTCACCTGGTTTCAGCCCCAACAACTCTCTAACATCCTTTGGGATAACTACCTGAAATTTTGGCGAGACCTTAACAGTAGCCATGAATCGGTCCTTTTATCGATACAACGGACGTGCTACCGAAATTATATCGATACAGAATTGGTATGTCAATTTAATTGAACTCAATTCGTTGCTTCGCTGAATCCCGGCCACTTCGTTTTTGGCCTTTGGACAGAGCCTAGTACAATCTTCTCTTTCCGAGGCAATCTGAAGTTTGAAAGGTAGAGCATGAAGCGAGTCCTTTTTTTGTTCCTTTTTCTGGCTGGTACGTGCGGCTTGGCTGGCGCGCAGGAGCAGCCCCCCAAAAAACTCAGCGGCGCGGACGAACGATTCAAGGCTGATATTTTGGTGGTGGTTGCGCATCCGGATGACGAGGGGGCGGTGACGCCGTATCTGGCGCGGGCGATTTACGACCTGCACAAACGCGTAGCGGTGGTCTTCGGGACGCATGGCGGGAGCGGCGCGAACAACTATGGTGCAGAACGCGCTGGAGCGCTGACGGACATCCGGGAAATCGAAGCGCGCGAAGCCTGCGCGAGGCTGGGCATTACCAACGCCTGGTTCCTCGACGGGAAGGACACGGCTTCGCAGAACGTTCTGAATTCGCTGGCGAATTGGGGCCACGGTGCAAACCTGGAGAAAATGGTGGAACTGATTCGTCTGACGCGCCCGGAAGTGATCATCACTTCTCTGCCCGGCGTATTCATCGGGGAAAATCACGGGGATCATCAGGCAACCGGAGTGATCGCCACGGAGGCGTTCGACCTGGCTGCAAACCAAGTGGTATTTCCCGCGCAGATTGCCGGAGCTTCGGGGCACCGCGAGATTTATCTGGAGAATCTGCAGCCGTGGCAAGTGAAGAAAATCTATTACTTCCCGGACGCCAACGACGAAAAACAGTTTTCCGGTACGGGCCCGGCCTATTCGATCAAGGAAATCTCCCCGTCGCAGAAGAAGCCGTATTGGCGGATTGCCCTGGATGCCGCAACCACCCATCTGACGCAATACCCGGCAGATATCGAACGAATCCAGAAGATGAGCGACGCCGAGGTCGAAAAAATGATGAGCGACCCGGACGCGGCATGGTGGTCGGAACCGGAAACCCTGGTGTTCGGCAAGTCGTACTACGTCAGCAAAGCGACCGACGACGTGTTTGCAAAACTGGAGGGTGAACCGAATCAGTGTCCTGGGCTCGCGGTGAACGGGCAACGCCCACAGGGGGTGACGGCAGTAAAGATTGGCGGGCCATGGGGTTTCTACCAATCATTCCGTGAAGCGCATTGTCTCGTCTCTCTTCGCGTGGCGGATCCACCGGAAATTGCGGTGATGGCCGGCGGGCAGGTTTATGTTCCGCTGACGATCACGCACGCCAA
The DNA here is from genome assembly GCA_035693545.1 of Candidatus Acidiferrum sp. Lineage (GTDB taxonomy): Bacteria > Acidobacteriota > Terriglobia > Acidiferrales > UBA7541 > Acidiferrum. The sequence continues at coordinate 4,733 of DASSGJ010000293.1, read as the reverse complement.
AGGCAAGGCGCTGAAACTACAAGTGAAAGTGGAAGTGCCGAAAGGCTGGAGAGTGACCGCTGGGGAAGGCGAGATCAGCCTGTCCGCGGAAGCAACCAGCGAACTGCGGGTGGAAGTAGAAACACCCAAACTGACCGCAAGTGAATTGAAAACGAACGACGTTCAGGAAATTGTCGTACACGCTCTGGTGGACGGAGCGCCGGCGGGCGACATCAGGCTTCGTGTGCAACTCCGGGCCCACGGATTGCCGCAGTAGCTTATTTTTTCGGGCGCGCCGATTCCAGTTGTTCCCAGACGGCATCGGGAAGCATGCCCAGATCATTGAATTCGCCGGCGCCGCGCAACCACTGTGCTCCGTCAATCACCACGCACTCACCATTGATGTATTCGGCCATGTCGCTGAGCAGGAATGCAGCGAGGTTGGTGAGTTCCTCATGTTTGCCGAAGCGCTTCATCGGATGTTTGCTGATGGCGTGCTCTTCAAACTGTTTCGAAGGCATCAACCGGGACCATGCACCTTCCGTGGGAAACGGGCCCGGAGCAATTGCATTCACTCGAATATGATATTTGGCCCACTCCACCGCCAGCGATGTGGTCAGGGCGAGCACGCCGGCTTTTGCGCAGGCGGAGGGAACCACGTAACCGCTGCCGGAATTTGTCGCCGCGTACGTGGTGGTTATATTGAGAATGTTTCCGCCAAGCTTTTTTCCAATCCGGCGTTTTGCGAAAGCTTCGGTGCAGTGAAACGTGCCGTTTAGGACAATTCCTACGACGGCGTTGAACGCATTCGGGGAAAGCTTCTCCGTCCGCGCCATGAAATTCCCCGCGGCGTTGTTGACCAGGGTATCCACCTCGCCAAACTGCGCTTCCGCGGCGGAAAAGGCGGCCTCGACGGCATCATAATCGCGGACGTCGCAGGTGGCGTATGCGGCCGCGCCACCCTCCCGGTGGATGTCGTCACATGTGGATTTAAGAGGTTCCTCACGACGTCCCACGACGAACAGGCGCGCACCCAGCTTGGCGAAATGGATGGCCATTGAGCGTCCAAGGCCGCTGCCGCCGCCGGTCAGCAAAATGGCGCGGTCCTTCAGAAGGCCAGGTTGGAACATGGCGCACCACCTTTCGGAAAGGTGACAGCATTGTAGCAGCGACCGGCGCAGAAACCGTTTTTTGGAAAAGAAAAGGCGGGGAGGGGACCTGGTCCCTCCCCGCCTCTAATAGCCGTAATTTCCCCTTGGCCTGATTGCTGCCGGCCCGCTACCTGCTTCTCCTCAATAACTCGGCCCGTGACTTGTTCGCCCTCTTTAAGGAAGCGCGGCCATCAATGTGTCCACGGCCTGCATCAATTCCTTCCACGCGACATCGACGTTTCCTTGAAGCCGCGCGAGTTCCGGTTCGTCGGCATACTCGAGCGCTTCGATGCGCCGCTTGAATTCGCCGAACCTTGTGCGGACAAATTCGAGTTCCCAGTAGTGGTCCAGCTTGACGCTAACCTTTTGTTTGGCGAACCGCCCCTTCAACACCGCCACTCGTGACGCCAGGTCCTCCACTTCTGTCGTGACCCGGTCCAAATACGCTTCCCTAGATTGCATGATGTCCCTCTACTCCCTGACCATCGAGAAGTGCGGTCGAGAGCGAGTCCGCCGCCTGGAACAATAAAAAGCAGGTGGTTCACCAAAGCACAGTTCTTTGTATGTTACTGAAACTAAAGCTACTAAACTTGGCAGGAGTCCCAGACCCTTCAACAGTTATGGGTGTGAAGGCGCAAACTGGGCCAATAAACGTGCCAAAATCACGCAGTTTGAAAGTCAGTTGCAGCTACCTGAGGGAGGTTCGAAAATCCTACTGCGCGGGACCAATGGTGCTGGGAATTGGCCGACCGAGGGCCTTTGCGTACTCCGTCTCGTAGACCGCATTCCCGGGGAACTCCTCCGTGAGTTCCTTCAGGTTCTTGAGGGCTAGCTCGTTCTTTTTCTCCCGGCGGGCCGAAAGAGCCAGCAGGATTCGGGCGAACGGCTTCAAATAATTGCCATTCTCGGCGGTCTTCTCGACCTTGGACATGCCGAGAGCCTTATCTCCATGGATTCCACCGAACCATAGAATAAATCTTGCTGATCCCGAGAGAGAGCCGATGACGTAATAAGCGATCCCGGGAGCGACGTAAACGTCATAAGCGTCCGGGTGATCAGCCAGAAGAATTTCGGCATCGGAGTTGGCTTCTTTCAGGTGCTTCAACGCGTCGTAATGTTTCTTCAGAAGCATGCTGTCAGCGTCGGACTGCATGCCGGCGCAGAGAGTCATCGCATAAAGCCCTTCGGGGTCATGCTTGTTCTGCTTCAATCGTCGGGCAGCCAGCGCCCGCGCCTTTGTGGCGGCGTCCTCAAAACTCTTGATCCGGCCCGGATCCGGAGTGCCGGTAATTCCGCCCAGGAAGCGCTTGTCATCGAGGAAATAATCGCTGGTGAGCACCCGCTGGCGGTAGAACTCTTCGAACAAATAACTGGCCGCGATGGAAACCTGGCCGAAAGGTTCCGTTGGATTCTTCGCCGCCCACTCTTCAAAGACCGCACGGGCTTCGAGAAACTTCTGTTCGTAGAGAAGTTGGTAACCTTTTTTCAGTTCAGGAACGGAACTGAACGCCGGAGTTCCCAGTTGGCTATTCGATTGGCCGCAAGATGTGCGAGGAGAAAAAAAGAGCGCGCCCAGAGAAACGGCTACTACCAAAGCATACAGATAACGCATGATTCTTTAGCCTCAGAACAGGCCCGGAAGAAAGCGCGGCTTACCGGACATTGCGTCGCGGTAATGAGCATCCGAAAAAAGGACCTTTTCCTCCGTCACGAGTCGCTGCGAGAGTACCAAAATATGAGCGGCGGAACCAACGATTGCGGTGATCCAGGCGGTGTGAATAAGGGGTAGAACAAGCATCTCGGTGAAGACCGCCGCGTAGTTGGGGTGGCGGACGTAGCGAAACGGGCCGGAAGTGATTACCCCAAGCCCCGTGGAGTTCATCACCTGCACATTCCAATGCTCACCGAGCGTGCGAATTACCCACCAGCGCACGGCGTTGGCTGCGAGAAACAGTGCGAAACACACTGTGGCCAGGATTGGAATGAAAGGCCGCTTCAAGAATACGACTTCAGCGGCCGCGCCGATGAGAACACCGGTGTGCAGCACCACCATCCAGCGAAAGCGCGGCTCTTCCACCTTGGAAGCGCCACGAGCGATCATTTCCCGCTGATGTTGCCGGGAAATGCGGAGTTCGTACAGCCGCAGAATCGCGACCACGCAAAGAAGAATGAGATAGGCGATTACGCTTAATTCCATTGCAGTAGCAAAAATTCCGCGCTGAAGCCGGGGCCGAATGCGGCGGCGATGGCGTGCTCTCCCGCTTTCAGCGGACGCTTCTCCAGCCACTCCTGCAGAATAAAGAGAATGGTGGCGCTGGAAAGGTTGCCGACGTTGCCGAGGATGTCCCAGGAAGGCTGGGTGTCACACTTGCAGAGGCCGAGTTTCTCTTCCACCGTGCCCAGAAGGCGCGCGCCGCCCGGATGCAGAATCCACCCTTTAATATCTGCCCGCTCCTTGCCGTTGCGGCCGAGGAAGCCGTGGACGAGCTCCTTGATGCGCTCGCCAATCATTTCCGGCACATTTTTGTCGAGGATGATGTGGAAACCCGAGTCGCGCAGATCGAAGCCCATCGCGCCGAGCGAGTCCGGAAACGTATATGTTTCCGTCACGAGGATTTGCGGGCCCGGTCTTTTCTGACCAGTGACGATTACTGCGGCCGCCCCGTCTCCAAACAGGATTGAGGAGATTAGATTCGCCTGGGTAATGTCTTTGCGCTGAAAGGTTAGCGAAGGAAGTTCGACGGCGATAATTAGCACGTTACTGCCTGGATTCGACGCGATAAAATCAGCGGCACGCGAAAGGCCCATGGCTCCCGCGGCGCAGCCCAGTTCCGTGAACGGCATGCGGCGAACATTGGAGCGGAAGCCCATCAGTTTGATGAGGTGGGCATCGAGAGACGGGATCATGAAACCGGTGCAGGAAACGGTGATAATCAGGTCGATGTCCTCTGGGCGCATGCCGGCGCGCTCCAGGCACTTTTCGGATGCTTCGCGGCCGAGTTTTACGGCGTGCTCGATATACTCATTATTGGTCTTGGAAAGAGCGCGGGGTTCGATGGTGTAGTCTATGGGGAAGATCGAATGGCGGTTGTGAACCTGGGCGTTGTCCACAATAGCCATCATGGCTTCCACCCGGCGTTCCGGTACTTCAAATACCCGGCCGAAGTAATACTTCACGTCATCGCGGGTGATTCGGTAAGGCGGAAGAGCAGTCGCAGTGGCAGCGATGGTAGGATGCGGCTTGTGGCCGCTAGAGGAACTGCTTTCCGGGATGTTCACAGACACCGTCCTAAGAGATGCGAAATTGAACGCAACCTGCCATATTCACGGGCGAGCAACATAACCACGCAGTGCTCGAAACAAAATGCAATGTGTGGCTTACTTTACATCAAATTGAGCCGTAGGGGAAACGACAGGTGACCATGATGAAACGAAAGAAGATAGCGGCACGGTTTTGGGGCATTTTGAGCTTGTTCTGTTTTTTTGCGATGGCCCTGCCGGCTGCCGCGCAGGAAAAGAGCTCTCCCCTGCTTGTGGTGATTTCTGTGGACGGCTTGCGGCCGGACTACGTTACGGCGGCGGACGCACATGGGGCGAAGATCC
>DASSGJ010000292.1:0-5354 GCA_035693545.1 Candidatus Acidiferrum sp. | reverse complement strand
GAAAATTCATATTCCGTTCGGGGCCGTGACTTCGAAGCACTCCTGGGGGTGGGAAATGTTGAAAGTCATCCGCGTACTCATAGTTCTTCCATTGATTCTTGGGCTTGCGGGCGCTAAACCGGCTTTTGGCCAGGGCGGCGCGACCGGGGCCATCAACGGGACCGTGGTGGACGTGAACGGCGGAGAGATCGCCGGAGCCGACGTTCAGATCATTAATGCTTCGACCGACGTTCTGGCGAGGCGATTGACCTCCGGGACGGACGGTTCGTTTGAGGCGACACTGCTTCCGCCCGCAAAATACTATGTGGTGGTGAACAAGTCCGGATTCGCGGAAGCGAAGGCAATCAATGTTGAAGTGCGCGTCACGGAAACCGCGCGAATCAGCATCCCGCTGAAACCCGGCACGGTGACGGAGAAGATCGAGATTTCCGCGCAAGTGGCCACCGTGGAGACGACCAATGCCACCACGGGAGAGACGCTTGGATCGGAGACAATTCGAGAATTGCCGCTGGCTACGCAGAACTATCAGCAACTCCTGACATTGAGCTCTGGCGCCCAAAGCGAGCTGAACGCATCGGCACAACTGGGCCGCGGCACGACGAAGATTTTCGTGAATGGGCAACGGGAAGATAACAACAATTACCTGATCGAAGGTATCAGCGCGACAGATTACAACGTGGCGCAGAATTATTATGTCCCGCTGCCGAATCCAGATGTGATTCAGGAGTTCAAGGTGCAGACGTCGCTCTATGATGCCAGCCAGGGTCGCAATGGCGGAGGCAACGTGAACGCCATCCTGAAGAGCGGGACGCGGGAATATCATGGGGATGCTTACGAGTTTTTCCGCAACGATGTTTTGAATGCCAACGAGTATTTCCACAACGCCGCCGGGCAGACGCGTCCTCCGGTAAAGCAGAATATCTTTGGAGCCAGCGTCGGCGGCCCGATGGTGCAGGAGAAGCTGGGCTTCTTTTTCGTGAATTACCAGGGCACCCGGCAATCCAGCGCCCTTTCCGCGGGAACACAGATCAATAATCCCGGTTTCCCTGTGATTCCGCAGGACCGCTCGGACACCTCGATCTCCCAGGCCTTCTTTGGGAACACCACCACGCCAATCGATCCCGTCGTTCACGCGCTCTTGAATTTCAAAGGCAAAAGCAACCTCTTCAACGATCCCAATGGATTCCTGATTCCCACCATTCCAGGAGCAGCCGGGTCAGCCGGACAACTGCTCGTAAGTAAACCGGGGAAATACAACGATGACCAGTTCAGCACCAACTGGGACAGAGAATTCAACGCCAACAAAGACAAGCTGAGCGCGCGATTCTTTTTCTCGAATTCTGAAACTCAGTTGCCATTTGGGGCGGGCGGTTTGCAGGCCTCGCTGGGGGGCACGCTCTCCTCCAGCATCAGCGCGACGGACCTCGATTTCCCTTACGACATTCCGGTGCACGCCCGGTTTTTCAGCCTGAACGAGACCCATCTGTTCAGCCCGGCGGTGGTGAACGATTTCCGGTTCGGCTTTGTACACATCAATTACAGCCTGATCAACGTGCCTCCAGTTACGGCGGGGGACCTGAACATCGATCGCCCGAGCAACAACATCACGGATTCCATTTACAAATTCACTTTTCTTACCTCGGGATTTCAGATCGGGCCGACGCCTCCCGCGGACCAGTTCCAGACTCAAAACAATTTAAATTTTGTGGAGAACCTCAGCTGGGTGAAAGGTGCGCATGTATTCCGCTTTGGCGGCGAGTACACCCGCGTTAATCTCGACAAGAAATTCCCGCAAACATTCAACGGGCAGATTTTCTTCCTGAACTCCTCCGACGGGCTGACGGATTTCCAAAATTTCCTTACGGGCGCTTCGGCTTTCAGTTTTGGCGGCGGCGGAGTATTCACACATCAATACCGCTCAAACATTTACGGCCTCTTTGCACAGGACGATTGGAAGGCGAGTCGCAACCTCACGGTCAACCTGGGACTGCGCGTGGACATCAATGGTGCGTTCCATGACGGTCTTTGCCACCTGGGAAATATTGACGAAAATCTGGCGGCACAGAACTTGTACCCGATGGTGTACGGAAGTTGCTCGAAAAACCAGAACGTTCCTGGTCTTTCCGGCAGTGGAAGCAGTTCCACCTACAAAAATGACTACGCTACAGGTCTGGCACCCCGTATTGGGTTAGCGTACGACCTGGGCGGCCACCATACGACGACGGTGCGCGCTGGATTCGGCATTTATTACGTGCGCGAGGACGTAGGCACGGCGGATCAATTGTCGTTCCAGGCGCCGTACCTGCCCATTACCTTCGGCGCCGCGCCGGCAGGCTGCCTCTCGACCTATTTTTCACAAACGCCTTTGCCGGGTTGCCCCAACAATGGATTGCCGAAAGCGGGGACGCTCGACCCCAATTTCCTGCCCTGCACGGCGGCGTTCCAGGGTTTCGTGATTAACGGCACAAATACCCCGACCAACGACACAACGCAGACCCCCGTCAATGCCTGCGCGAACGGCAGCGTCGGATCGATTCCGACGACCAATATTTTTACGCTGGCGGTGCCGCGGCATTTTGTTTCGCCGAGCACACAACAGTGGAACCTGAGCATCCAGCGGGACCTGGGCAAGGAATGGGTCCTTGAAGTCGGTTACGTGGGAACGCACGCGGTGCATTTGCGCGAGACGCGCACGAACATTCCGGGACAGAATGCCACGCCGCAGAACCCCGTCAACATAACGGCCGAGGACGGAACTCCCTACTCGATCACCGCCAATACTTTTTCCAATGGGCCGATTCGCTCTCCGATCCCCGCGATCAACGGATACGGCGGGTTTCAGTTATTTGCCAGCGATGCGTATTCGCATTACCACTCGTTGCAAACGACGGTGTCGCGCCGATGGGCGCACGGGTATTTCCTGGGGGCGTACACGTGGTCGAAATCCACCGATGCAACCTCAAGCGGAAACACCGCGTTCAACACCGCCTACAATGATGAATCTGATTTGAAGAACTCACGGGGCTATTCGGATTTCGACCGGCCTCACCGGCTGGCGGTGAGTTACCGCTACGACTTGCCCTTTTTCGCGGATGCTGAGGGATGGAAGCACACTGCCCTTGGAGGGTGGTCGATCAGCGGGATCACGGTGATTCAATCGGGGACGCCGTTTACGGTCAACGACTCATTGGCGGGATCCGCGTTTCTGGGTTCCGGCTACACACCGACGCTCTCGGGGAGCCTGGCTCCCGGGGCGACGATTCACGGGGCGTACACCAGCGGCGATATTCATAACCGGCTGAATGGCTATCTGGACAGCAGCAAGTTCATGCCGGCACCACTGCTCTATCCTGCTCAATGCCTGGCCGATTCCAATTTCTGTACCACGATTTTTGGAAATTTGGGGCGCAACACCTTCCGCGGCCCGTACCAGCAGAACTGGGATTTCTCATTGTTGAAGAACTTCCGGCTGACGGAAAGGGCAAGCCTACGTTTTACAACGGACTTCTTCAATATCTGGAACCACGCGAACTTCGCGAATCCCGCGATTAACGACGTGGAAACGATCGGTGTGCCAGGCAGCCCGTTTGGAAAGATTTTTTCGACGGTGGGAACACCGCGGCTGATTCAGTTCTCGCTGCGCTTGGCGTTCTAACCAGGTCGTCGGCAAACAACGGCAACGGGCCACATTGGCTCGCGTCGCATTTTGCTTCGGCGGGCGTTCGCTTTCAGCAAAGTGTTATCATTTTCCGGCTATGGCTAAAATCGCATCGCGGATTGCTCAACTGACAGGCGAAGGCGCGCTGGCGGTCTTCACACACGCCAAGGAACTCGAAAAAGCCGGCCGTTCGATCATTCATCTCGAACTGGGCGAGCCGGATTTTCATCCGGCGGCGCCGGTGGTGGATGCGGTGCGCGCGGCCGTTGCGGAAGGGCGCGACCGCTATGTGGCGACACGCGGAATTCCGCCGCTTCGTTCCGCTATCGCGGAGTACCTGAAACGCACGCGTAGGCTCGACGTTGCGGCGGAGCAGGTGCTGGTTGCGCCGGGCTGCAAGATGGCGTTGGCGCTCGCGATGATGGCGTTGATCGAGCCGGGTGACGAAGTGCTGTATCCCGACCCGAGCTTTCCGATTTACCCGTCATTCACGCGCGGCTTGGGCGCGAAGGCGGTGCCCTACGCCCTGCGCGAGGGAAACAGATTTCAGCCCGATGTTGCGGAGATCGCTTCGAAAATCACACCCAAAACGCGGATGCTGATTTTCAATTCGCCGAACAATCCGACCGGGACCGTGTTCACCGACGCGGTGATCGAGCAAATCGCCGGACTCGGAAAGAAGCACGACCTCTGGGTGATCGCCGACGAAATCTACGCGCGCATTCTGTTCACCGGCGAATACAAATCCATCTGGGCGCTTCCGGGAATGGCGGAACGCACGGTAATCATTGACGGATTTTCAAAATCGTTTGCCATGACCGGCTGGCGGCTGGGATACGCCGTGGCGCAGAAGCATGTGATTGACGCCCTGGACATGCTGGTGCTGAACACGTTTACCTGCACCGCCGAATTTTCGCAGGTTGCGGCCGTCGAAGCCCTGCGCGATTCGACGAACGCGGTTCCGGCCATGGTGGCGGAGTACCGCAAACGCCGCGACCTTTTTGTTGAGAAACTCAACCATATTCCCGGCTTCCGCTGCCAGTCGCCCGACGGCGCGTTCTACGCCTGGGTGAATATCGAAGAAACCGGCATGCCGGCGGAGGAAGTGCAGCGTGTGTTGCTCGAAGAGGCGGGAGTCGCGGGCATTGCGGGTGCGGCGTTTGGCGCGGAAGGGAAAAATTATCTGCGGTTTTCCCTGGTCAGCGCAACGCACCTGCTCGAAGACGCGTTGGAGCGCATCCAGCGGGTAGCCACGCGTTGGCGTGCCGCTGTCGCGCGGTAACGAATCCTCCATCCTCGTTTTCCTGGAGAAGCGGAATGATGAAAATCGCAGCCCGGCTTTCGATTGGAATTTTGCTCGCCGTAGGACTTGCCTCTTTATCTTTCGGCCAGGCTAGGCCCTTTCCGTCCTCAGACGTGCAAAAGACCTACGAGCGGCTGCTGAAAGAAATCGACAAGATTCCGATGTACGACAACCACGCGCATCCGGGCTATGCCGACGACAGCGACGTGGACGCAATGGCTTCACCGCCAGACGAAAGCGCCACGCTCCGCTTGCGCGACGACAATCCGGAATTTGTGGCGGGTGCGAAAGCCCTCTTTGGCTATCCCTACAACGATTTCAAACCGGAACACGCCAAGTGGCTGGCGGACAAGAAATCGGCCGCCGAAAAAGCCGGCGGCACCGCGTATTTCG
>DASSGJ010000291.1:0-10307 GCA_035693545.1 Candidatus Acidiferrum sp. | reverse complement strand
CGGATGCTCGGCGGTGCCGCGGACCCGCAGGCTGGATTCGGCTTCGAGGTGAGCGCCGGGCCATTCAAGGCGCGTATCGGGCGTGGAGCCGCCTTCTATATCCAGTTGCAGGTTTCGCAGGAAATCGGAACTGGTGTTGCTGCTGGCGGAGCTGGAAGTAAGCGCACCAACCGTTTCGATGCCTGCGCTCAGAGTAACGCGCAGCACCTGAACTTTTCCGGACAGCAGTCCGCCGTCGGGAGTTCCAGAGAGGCGCAGCGAACCGCCGACGAGCCAGCTCATCCCCTCCGGATAGCGGATGCGGATGCGATCGGTCTTTGCAGTGACATCGTAACGAATTGGCTTTTCGGAATAGTTGGCCGAGCCGGAGAGCGAAATCAGGCCGCCGCCGGCCTCCCCGGTAACATTGTTGAAGAAGAGGCGGTTGGCATCGAAGACCAGGTCGCCCTTCACGTTGCTGAGGCCGGTGGGAAAGTCGGCGGAGCGCACGGAGGCGTCATTTAGTTTTACGCGACCGATGATTCGGGGCCGGTCCAGGGTGCCTTCGAACGAGGTGTTGATATCGGCGTGACCGTTCACGTCCACGTCAGTCAGATAGCCGCTAAGGAGGCGAAGGTCCACAGAACCATTGAGCTTCATGGCCACGGTGCGGCGGCCGGTGAACTGAACGGAACCGGTCAACTCGGCGTTTGTGTCCGTCCCTTTGAGCGCGAGGCTAAGAATTTTCAGGCTGTCTTTCGTGGAGGTCAGATGGATTGGCCCCTGGTTTTCCAGTTGCACGTTGCCGTAGTTGAAGGCCAGCCTGGAAAAATTGCCATCCAGCGTGAGCGTTTCGGGGTGCTGCAGCTGGCCCTGGAAAGTAATGTCGCCATCGGCAGTGCCGTGGCCTTTGAATTTTCCCAAATGCAAAGCGGACAGCAGAAATGGATCGAGGTTGAGGTTCCGGACGGATATCTTGCCATCGAGCGGCAGCGGATCGGCAAGACCCAGGGTGGCTCCGCCGGTGATTGCGCCTTCGCTCATCGCGGAATTCAGCTGGAGTTTGGCAAGTTTACCGTCGGATTGGAGGTCGCCGCCAAAGCTGCCGATGACTTCCGAGCCGATGAGTAAGTTCACAACGCGGAAAGAGCCGTCTGCAAGCGGCGCTTTGACCGGGCCGCTGGATTTCAGGTGGAACGACAATTGGCCGTCGAGGGGAAGTCCCGAAGCTTTGATTTGGCCAAAATTTGCCAATGGCAGCGATGCGCCGACCAGATCCGTGGTCAGGGATTCATCGGCATAACGGTAGGCGACCGAACCGGTGACAATGCCGGCGCCACCGCTCTTTTCCGCGCCGGGACCAAAGAAACGCAGTTCGGCGTTCGAAAGGCGCACTTCATCGGGCTGCACCGTCAGCTGGCCGCGCAGGCGATTGAACGGAACGGTGTATACGGTGGCGTCCGCCAGATCCAACAAACCGGTTAAGGAAGGTTGAGCTCGGGTGCCGCGCCCGTGGAATTGACCCGTGAGCAACCCCTGCACCGGATATTTTGCACCGGCAAGCTGCTCAAGCGATTCGAGGGGAACCTTATCCAGGTTCAATTCGGCTTCCCACTGGTTTTGCGGACGAAACTCCCAATCGGTCAATTGCAATTGACCGTCAATGCCTGCTTCCATCGTGCCGCGGCGCGCGCGGCCCCGCGAGATGATCAATTCGCTCGGAGAGTAAGTCATTTCTCCGTCGAGAGAATCCAGAGCGAAGTTGTCGTAGCGTGCGCGCTCGCCGTGGAAATGGCCCTGAAAGGTAGGGCCATCCGACGGCCCGAGAATCTTTCCGTTCCATTGCAACGCGCCATCAATCACGATCTTCGCGTCACGCGTCCCGGGCTTGTCTCCGGAAAGCGCGTGGATGAAATCGTCCCAAGGGCGAAGCGCGCCGACATCCATGTGAACATCCAGCGAGGTGTTCTTTGGATGAAGAACCCCGGTAAAGCTGCCGCGGGAAGAGGGCGTGTCAAAGTCAAACTGGGTCAACTCAAGAGAATTGGGAGTATAGCGGTAGCGAAGAACCGCCTCGCTGGTGACGGGAAGGTGGCCAGGCATGGTTTGGTCGGGTTCGTCCCAGCGCATGCGGGCGGAAATATCGAAGTCGCGAAAGTTGTCGTGCCAGGTTTCGACGGTGTCGGCGTAAATGACGCCATCCCAGTGGAGACTATCGATCGGAAAACCGGGATGGTCGATTGCAGGAGTGACGGCGCCGAGGCGCATGCCTTGAACCCGGGTCTCACCCCGGAATTTCAGGCCGTCGTACTTCATGGTGATGCGGCCTTTGACGCTGCCGCCGAGACCATAAGCGGCGAAGTCCGGCAGGACAACTCCATCGGGTTCGAGCACGTAGCTGGAGCGGCTGCTCAAATTCGCAGCGTGAAAATCTTCGAAGCTCAAAACGATGTTGTCCGCCGCAAATTCACCTTTTCCGCCAAAGACTCCCGAAGTGAGCGTGCCATCGCCGCGCAGGTCGATTCGGCCGAGGGGAACCTCCGGTGTCCGAAAGGCTTCCCGGATATCCAGGAGATCCAGCCAGGCGCGGTAGCGATAGCTCCAGTCAGGAGATTCAAAATTGCTGGTCTTTGCCTGCAAGTCAATATGCGAACGCCCGACATCCACAACGGCCTGTTCCACGGTAAAGGCATCGCGATCCACGGAGAACTTGGCGGAGAGATTCGCCGGCATCGGCACATCACGGCGCCTTGCGAGCTGCAGGGAATCCCAATCCAAAGTGCCGAGATAGAGCGGATGCTCCGGGGTGCCCCCCGACGTGACATTCAGCCGTAGGTCTCCGCCTTCCGTCGCGACCAGAGAGCGGAGGTTGTTGTAAAGAAACCAGCCCTCTTTGATCTCAATGTGCCGCACGTGCAAATCGAGAAGAGTTTCCTGCAGAGGTTGTTTGGAAGCACTCCGCTTCATAACCGGCAGATTGTTGCTGCCGTTTTTCTCGACACGCAGATGGACTTTCGGCTGCACGAGGACCAGGTCGTTCAAAGAGACGCGGCGGCCCCAAAACGAATCAATGCGCAGGCCAATCTTTGCTTGTTCGGCGCTGAAGAGAGGCTCAGTGCCTGGCGGCTCTTTACCGTGAATCACCAGGCCGTTCACCGTAGCAGTCAGAGAAAACCAGCCGATGGAGACCGTCCGCACTTCCACACGGCTAGCGGTTAAATTCTCCAGGCGATTTACCAGAAAATGGCGCAAGACCGGATTAAGAAGGCCGCTGCCGAGCGCAATGACGCCGAGCGCGACCCCGAGCAAAGTCCAGGTGCCGAGCACCCAGAGCAGGTGTTCGACCCAGAGAATCTTTTTGCGCCGGGATTCCTTGGTCATTTGGACTTCTCATCCAGCATTATCTCAACGCGGACACGCGTGCGGCTTTCCTTGAGCCAACGGTCGGCCTGTTCGTTAATTGCCCTCTGGACCAGGGCTTCCTGAATGAAGTCCCGCGCGTTTTCGAGTGTAGGCGGAGTCTGCCCACGCGACTCCGCCCGAGGCACCACGCGGTTTTTGTAAAAGTCCTCGACGGCTTTTTCTTCGATTTGGATTGACGGACGGAACCGGCTGTCGAGGTAATTGCTGAGATAGAGCTGCGCGCGGACAAAATGACGAATTTCGTCGTCGCTGATAGCGGCTTGCTTTTGGCGGGCTTCAAACTCCTCCGGCGAAGAAAAAGAGCGCTTCAGGCGCTCGATGCTGCGGTTCACGTCTTCATCGGAGGGCTGAGGAAACCGGGCGACGCCAGCTTCGCTGCGGACGATCCACTGGTCAACCAGGCGGTTCAGGATGTCCGCGTCGCTTTGTGCTTTGCCGTCAAGGAAAGCCTGATACCGGCTGAGTTCGCGAACGTCGCTAAGGAGAATGATGTCGGTTTCGACTCTGGCGACAATTCGATCTACTACTTCCTGAGCGCGGATGTAGCTCGGCCCCGGCAGGAAGCCGATGAACATCGCCACGGCTAGGACCCATTTGGGCATCAGAAGCTCGACCCCAAGTTGAAGAATATTTGAAACTTTTGCAGGTGCGCGCCCTGCTGGCAGAACACCCGGGAGTTCTGGCAAGGAATGACAAATTCCGCGGGATTCAACTGGTATCCCAAGTCAATCCGGATGGGGCCAATGGGAGTGGCGTAACGCAAGCCGACGCCGACGGTGTGAGAGAAATAGTTCAACTCGTTCGTGCAGTTGGCGACGCAGCGCGTCGGGTTGAACGGGCCAGGTGGCTGGCTTGGAATGGCCGCCACAAAGACAGGCTTTGGCGGGGACCATCTCAAGGTAACGCGGCTGGCGCGGCTGTAAACGTTTCCGGCGTCATAGAACAACGCTCCGCCAAGCTTTGTGCCAACAATCGGCAGCTTCAAGGGGAATCGGAGTTCCTGGTTCAGAATTACGAGAGCCTGGCCGCCAACGGGGAAGCCGGTTAGTGCATCGCGCGGGCCCGCCTGGTTGAGCGCGAAACCTCGGATTGATGTACCGCCTCCGGCGAAGAGCCGTTCTGGCAGCGGGATCACCTGCGGCAATGGCTCTACTGTAGGCGCCGGAAAACTCAACGAAACGGTGTTGCCGAAGGGCTGAAGAATGCCGATGCGCAGCGAACGGGCAAAATTCCAGTTCCGTGTGATCGGAGTGTAAGTGGAATTCTGAACGAAATAACGAAGGAAGCTGGCACTGGAGCCGATGGACGTGGCTGCGGCGCTGACATCCACCGTGTTGAAGGAGCCTTTTGTGGCATCCGCAGGATTATCGCGGTAATCGCGAACATACGTCGTGCCGAATTCAGAAACGAGCGTTGGTTGGTTGAAAAGCGGCACTTCTTCAGCGGGGATATTCAGGTTGCTGACCGTGACTTTGCGGAATACGTACCGAAACAACAGGGAGGAACGGGGAGTGACCTGGTCGGTGAGCTGCACATTTCCTTCATAGCGAGTCTGACCGAAGGTGTTGATGTCCTGCGTTTTCTCCACGTAGGCGTTCGCCTGGGTGCTGAGTTTCGAAACATTGAAAGTGTTTGGCGCGGTGTAAGCAAGCAGCGCGCGCCCCTGGATGGTGCTGCCCCGAAGTTTCAGCGCAAGGGTGTCAGCGCGGCCGGTCACGTTTTGTTTGGAGATTTCCAGGATGCCGCGTGGCGAGGCCTGGATTTCGCCGCCGGTGGGATCCGTGGTACTCGCCAACCGCTGCACTTCAAATCCGCCGCCGTAGGCGATCGTGTATCGTTTGGCTTCCTCGACAAGCACCACGATGTCTTTCTCGGGGTCGGTGCCATTGGCGTTTTGCGGCTCGATGGTAACGCGATTGAAAACCCCCAGGTTGTACAGCTTCTGCTGGGATTCGACGACGTCGCCTTCGCGGAGCGGCGCGCCGGGGGTCACTTTAACTTCGTGGCGGATCACCCCCTGGCGGGTGCGGTTGTATCCGGTGAGAAGAACCCGCTTTACGGAGATGCGATGGCCTTCGACGATTTTGTAGACCAGCTTTACCGGCTGCGCTCTTTCGATCGAATACTTGCGCGCCTCCCCGGTGAGGTTTTCCTCTTTGGCGTTTTCTTTGGCAGTAGCCTCTTGCGTTTCCGGAGAGGTGTCCGGCTCCGAGGTGTAGGTAAACGTAGCTTCCGGGAAACCCTGGTTGTAGTAGAGCGCCAGAACGTTGTCGCGGTCGCTCGAAACGTTGATGTCGGAAAATGGCTGGCCTGGCAGGGAGCCTAAGACCTCGCGAATCTCTTCCTCGCGCAAGGCGTGCATGCCTTCGACCTGAAGGCTCGAGACCAGGGTTTGCTTCCCTTCTTCGATGTTGAACCGGACGATCAAGTCTCCGCCTTTTTTCCCCTTCGTTTCCTCCACCTGTCCTTCCACTCTTGCGGAAAGAAATCCGTTCGAAATGTACAGGTTCTTCATGGAGAGGGCGTCGGCGTCCATCAGCCGCCGGCTGAACCGCGGCCGAGTGAAGAGACTGACGGTGGAGATGCTGAGCCGGCTCTTCAGGAGGTCGGTGCTGAAGTAGCGGTTCCCATTAAATTCGATGCGTGAAAGCTGATGCCGGGAGCCCCGCTGTACCGTATAAGTAATGATTTCCTCGGACCCTTTTTTTTGGGTCTTGGTGCCTTCGACGTCGCGGGCCGCGACGGCGTAGTCCACTTTCGCCTCAGAGTAGCCTTCGCGCTCCATCCGCTCCCGGATGTTTCTGCGGCCCTCTTCGAGGAGATCTGTGTCAACGGACCCTTCCTGGTAGACGGGGATCATTTTCTTCAAATCACGGCTTGAGAGCTTGGCTCCGACGAGGGCCACGCGCACGCGGGGGCCTTCGGTCACTTCCAGGGTCAGAGGAAGCGTGTTGCTGGCCTCGTCGAGATCGCCTCTGCGGACCGAGACACGCGCGCTAAGGTGACCTCTCTTTTCCAGGAACTTCCGGATGTGTAGGGTGCCGGATTGGACTTTGGCGATCGTCAGCGGGCTTCCGGGCTTGAGCTTGAATCGCGCCAGAAGATCGGCGTCCCGGTATTCGGTGTTATTGATCAGATCGATTTTCTTGGCGCGTACCCGCGGTCCGGGATCCAGATTTACAATCACGTCGAGTTGGTGGGTTTCAGGAAACGGCCGTTCCTGGACGCTGATTTTGGCCCGGTACAATCCTTCTTCTCGCAGTGCGTCACGCAGGCGATCCACGGCTTCCTTTACGTCCTGCTCGTGATAGGTTTGCCCCAGGGAAAGTTGCATGGCGGCTACGGCGGAGGCTTCCGTGGGTGGCGGGATAAGACCGTTGACCAGAATCTGATTGAAATAGAGATTTTCACGCGCGACGAAATCGAGCCGAATTGAATCACCTTCGGGATAAACGACGGCGCGCAAATCCGCGTAATTTCCCGTTTGATACAGCATGCGAAGGCTGGCGGCCACCTGCTCGGGCCGCAAAGGTTCGCCTGCCTGCACGGGCAATGCCTGCAGTTGGGCCTGAAGGACTTTGCCCTCCTCGGTAACCACCCGCACGCTCGTCAACTTGGGTTCCGTTGATTTTGTGGCTTGGGACTCCGGGGTAGTTTGGGCGTGCAGCGTTGCTCCTCCCATCGTCAAGCCTAGAAGGAGAATCGCTTGCAACCCATTGTGCCACCGGCATTTCATGTGCTCTATAAGACAGACGAAGCGTAGCACAGGCGCGTTGCCTCCCCGGGTCACTTTGGCGCTATGATGAAGAGGAAATGAACCTGCAGTGCTGGGATTCTATTTTACGTGACTCCGTCGCTTAACGAGAAGTACTCCCGTCAAATGTTATTCGCTGGGATTGGGCCTGAGGGACAGGCACGCCTGGGCGCTTCGAGCGCCGTGATTGTGGGCTGCGGAGCCATCGGCGCGGCGGTTGCGAATCTGCTGGTGCGAGCCGGAGTTGGCCGTATTCGAATCCTGGATCGTGATTTTGTGGAGCCATCCAACCTGCAGCGACAGATACTTTTCGATGAGGCCGACGCCCGGGAGGCGCTGCCGAAGGCCGTTGCCGCAGAGCGCAAACTGCGCGCTCTGAATTCCGAAATTCATATTGAAGGTGTTGTGGCGGATCTGAATTCGAGAAACGCGGGGGAATTGCTGTCCGGATTTCCCTTAATTCTCGATGGCACGGACAACTTTGAAACGCGTTTCTTGGTCAACGACTATGCCGTCCATTCGGGCACTCCGTGGATCTATGCCGCCGCGGTCGCCAGTTATGGCGTGACCATGACGATTCGGCCCCAGCAAACTGCTTGTCTCGCTTGTCTGCTCGAAACCGGCGGCGCGCCTGGCCTGGAAGAAACCTGCGATACCGTTGGCGTGCTAGGTCCGATCGTGAATCTGATCGCATCTCTGGAAGCGGCCGAGGCATTGAAACTGCTCTCCGGCAACGAAAGCCACCTGCATGGCCGGCTGCTTTCGTGCGACGTCTGGACAGGCCGCTTCCAATCCGTTCAGCCCGAGCGGAATCCCAACTGCCGCGCATGTGCCCGGCGGGAATTTCCGTATCTGGAGGGCCAGGCTCAGCCGCATATCACCATGTGTGGGCGTGACTCCGTGCAAATTCACGAGCGGGGCCGCAGCCTGGACCTGCCGGCGTTGCAACGGCGGCTTGCTTCGAGCGTCCCTGGCGTGCGGCAGAACGGCTTCCTGCTGCGCTTCCAGGTCGCGCCCTACGAAATGACCGTCTTCAGCGACGGCCGGGCCATCCTGAAAGGCACGAAGGACCCCGCGATCGCGCGTTCCCTTTACGCCAAATATATCGGTGCTTGAACTGCTTTAGCGGAAAATGCCGCTGCGGCCGGCAGGAGTGCGCATGGAGGCCCGGTCGAGGTTCTCGCGAAGATTCATCAACGTCAAAAAGGTGCTCAGGACGCGGGCTTTCAGGTCATCCGTCAAGTGCAGTCCGCTGGTGGCTACGCGGGCCAGCGCTTCCCCGTTGGCGGTGATGAATTTCAGGATCTCCCGCTGCCGGTCCTGCGGGGCGTTCCCCAAGGCGGTTTCCCGGCGCATCTCGGCGCAGCTTGCCTCCAGCGACAGGGTGAAATGCAGGATGCAGACCTTCAACTCCGCCAGGGCGGCGGGAACGTCGTGTTTGCAACCCGAGATGTGGCAAGTCTCGCTCATCGGACCCCAAAAGGGTGGTTTTTGATAGGTAACATTCTTAGCACGGAAAATCCAGCGGTCAGATTGGCTCTGCGGCGTATGAAGTAGCTGCCCGTTTCCGGAGCGACCTGCCCCTTCGAACAGTGGTCTGATGGATGGAAGCGGTGGTTGCCAGCGCGGCTGTCAGAGCGTTCTCTTCATCTCGCCAAAATATTTCAAAAATGTTTGACTTCGCTCAGGGTCCGACTGTATAAATATACAGATGGCTGTATATTCCTCATGAGCGCGACGAAAACATACCGGCACGGCCAGATCCTGCGCCTGGTTGCAAGCGAACGCATCGCCAATCAGGAAGATTTGCGCCGCCGCCTGGCGCAGCAGAGGCTGCGCGTCACCCAAGCCACCCTTTCGCGCGACCTTCAAGAGCTGAAGCTCATCAAGACCACCGAAGGTTACAAGACAGATTCGGCGTTGCCCGACGAGCCGGCGAGCGTTCCTCCGCTGACGCGGGCCCTGCGCGAATTCCTGCTGGACATACGCCCCGCCGAAAACCTGCTTGTCTTGAAGACGCCTCCAAGTGGAGCTCAACCGCTGGCGGCGGCAGTGGATGCCGCCAAATTTCCCGAAATCGCCGGAACCATCGCCGGGGACGACACCGTCTTGATCATTACTCCCAACCGCAAAACGCGGGACTCTCTGCAAAAAAAAATCGAAGCCCACGTGAAATGAGAGATCCCCGCAACATCGCCGTCATTGGTGTCACCGGCTATACGGGTTATGAGCTGGCGACGCTACTCTTGCGCCATCCGGGCATCGGCAAGCCGAACTTTTATGTCCGCGAAACGAACGGGGCGCGTTGCCTTTCGGAGATGTTTCCCCAATTGCGCGGCTGGGGTGAAGCCTCTTTGAAGCCGCTTTCGGTGGAGGCCATTGCTGGCAGCTCCGCGGGAACGGCTTTTCTGGCCACTCCACATGAAGTTTCGGCGGACCTTGCTCCGAAACTCCTGGATGCCGGGTTGCGGGTAATTGACCTGAGTGGCGCGTTCCGCTTTGCCTCGGCGGATACCTATTCGGCCTGGTACAAGCTGCCTGCGCCCCATGCGTCGCGCCTCGGTGAGGCGGTCTACGGGCTGCCGGAACTTTACGCCGAGCAAATCAAGACTGCAAAGCTGATTGCCAATCCCGGGTGTTATGCCACCAGCGTGATTCTGGCGCTGCGGCCGCTGCAGGACGCCGGACTTCTGGCTGCCGGGCACACGGTGGTTTGCGATTGCAAATCCGGCGCCAGCGGAGCGGGCAAGGAACCCCGTCGCGACCTGCAATTCGTGGAAGTGGACGGAAATTTCCGGGCTTACAACCTCTTCACCCACCGGCATACGCCGGAAATTCTGGAGCATACCGGCCTGCCGGAATCGCGGGTGATTTTCTCCACGCATCTGCTGCCGATTCCGCGCGGCATCCTCTCCTCTATCTACGTGACTCTGGCAAAGCACCAGGCGCCGCAGGACATCGAAGCGCTTTTCCGAAAATTTTATGCGGGCCATTCGTTGATCCGGATTCATCCAGCAGGGACGCTGCCGGAGGTGCAGCACATCATCAAAACCAATTTCTGCGATATCGGCTTTGCGCTGCACGCCGATGGGAAGCGGCTCGCCGTTGTTTCCTGCCTCGACAATCTCGGCAAAGGCGCGGCGGGCCAGGC
>DASSGJ010000290.1:0-6261 GCA_035693545.1 Candidatus Acidiferrum sp. | reverse complement strand
GGCGGGCCCATTAACTTCATTTGGGGGTTTCGCCCGCAATCCTCTATAATTCTTAGTTTGTTCATCACCTCAGGAGACATCTGGAATGGCTGGCGTATTTGACAACCAGAAAACCGGCGTCCGAGTCCTTTTCGGCGTCTTCATCGCGATTATCGCCCTCAGTATGCTGCTCTACCTGGTGCCCCAGGGCACCAACACCACCGAGGGTTCAACCGACGTGCTCGCCAAAATTGGCGACCAGACCGTCACGATGGGGGAAGTGCGCCAGCAACTCGACGAGATCCGCCGCCGGAATCCCATCCCCAAGCCGCTCGAAGGCCTTTACGCCCGGAACATCCTGAACCAGCTCGTATTCCAAAAGGAAATTGAGTTTGAGGCTAAGAACCTCGGCATTGCCGTCAGCGACCAGGAACGCGCCGACCGCATCAAGCAGTACGTCCCGTCAGCCTTCAACGGCGACACCTTCGTCGGCAGGGACGCCTACGCTCGCGAAGTGCAGACCAGGTTCCAGCTGACCGTCGCGGTGTTCGAAGATCTCGTGAAGCAAGGTCTGGTTGAGGAAAAATTCCGCAAGCTGATCACCGATGGCATCAGCGCCAGCCCGGCGGAAGTTCAGGACGAGTTCAAGGCCCAGAACGAAAAAGTGAAGCTGGACTACGTTCTGATCAAGCCTGAGGACCTGGAATCCAAGATCACCCCGACCGACAGCGAGATCAAGGCATATTACGACCAGAACAAGGCCAAGTTCCAGATTCCGGAAAAGCGCGTGGTGCGCTACGCCCTACTCGACCTGACCCAGCTTCGCCAGAACACTGTGGTCACCGACGACGACCTCAAGGTCGCCTACCAGGAGAATATCCAGCAATTTCAGGTTCCGAACCGGGTCCACGTCGAACATATTTTGCTTCTAACCACAGGGAAGCCCGACGCGGAAGTAGCTGAAATCAGAAAAAAAGCTGAAGACATTCTCGCGCAAGCCAAAAAGAAGGGCGCCAACTTCGAGGATCTAGCCAAGAAATACTCCGAAGATCCCGGCTCCAAAGCCAAAGGCGGAGACGTCGGCTGGGTGCTCCCGGGCCAGATGGTGCCGGAGTTCGAAAAGGCTTCCTTCAGCCTGAATAAAGGCGAGATCTCCGACTTGATCAAAACCCAGTACGGATTTCACATCATTAAGGTCCTGGACAAGGACACCGCCCACACCAAAACCTTTGACGAGGTAAAGGACACGATTCGGCCTGCCTTGCTGCTGAACAAGGTTGACCAGGTGGCTTCCAAGACCGCGGACCAGATCTCCGCCGATATCCGTCAATCCAACAAGACCACCCTCGACCAACTGGCTCAAAAATATCACCTGACCATAGCCGAGACCCGCCCCGTGGGCCCTGGCGAGCCGGTTCTGGAACTGGGTAATGGCCAGGAGGTGAAGGACGAAATCTTCCACCTCCGCCAAGGTGACTTGAGCCTGCCCCTGCGGACCGATCGCGGCTATGTTGTGCTCTCCGTCCAACAGTCCACGCCTGCCCACCAGGGAACTCTTGAAGAAGTGCGGGATAAGGTCGTGACCGACTTGAAGCAGCAAAAAGCCGATGAACTTGCGAAAGCCAAGGCACAAGAGCTTCAGAAGCGCGTGAAGTCCGGCGAAAAGTTCGCTGCTGCCGCGAAAGCCTCGGCTCTTGACCCGAAAACCAGCGATTCTTTCGCGCGGGGCGGCTCCGTGGCCAATCTTGGCAGCGGAAAACAGCTCGCCGCGGCATTTTCACTCAAGGTCGGGCAAGTCGGAGCGCCTCTCGCCATTGGTTCAAACTGGGCCGTCTATCAGGTTGCGGAGCGCCAGGAAGCAAATCCCGCCGATCTTGAAAAGCAAAAGAAGGAAATCACGGACTCGCTGCTGAAACAGAAGCGCGACTTGGCGTTCAGCGCCTTTCAAACCTCTTTGAACGACCGTTTGAAGCAGGAAGGAAAGCTGAAGCTCTATCCCGAAAAGATGAGCGTGTTTGGAGACTTCGGGGGCTCTAAAGGCTTTCCTATTCAATAGTAAATAAAGCAGTTAAACTTTAACGACACACCCTCTTGCCCTCCCGGGCCCAGCCCGGTAGCCTTATCGAGTCCAATTGAGCCGAGCTTGCTGGGGGAATTGCTCTCTACAACCCTGCGTGGCTTCGTTGGCACTCCAATCGGGGCAGCGGTCTACCCTTTCAAGAAGGTTGAATCCATGGCAGGACGTACTTCTCAGTCTCGCAACGACTATCGGTGCAGCATTGAAAAGAATCAGAACGGCAAATACTGCATCCGGATGCGGGTGCTGTACCCACGCCATTCGTGGTCCCTGGGCGTTTTCTTCCTGGCCTCCTCCTTTGACCGGGCCATGAAGAAGCTGGAGGAGTCCCTGCATTTCTTGCAGCGGAACGAGGAAAAGCTTTGGTTCTGGGGCGTAGACCGCGCTGCTGACATGGGCTTTTCAGCTGAGTTCCTGAAGGACGCTGGTTTGCAGCTTGATCGCCGCAATGAATTCCCCCGCAAAGCCGCCATTCTTTCGCTTGAGCCCGAAAGAGACGCTCCCGCTTCGGCCCTGGGCTTTGTTCGCCGCGGTTTGGCGGAGTCCGTCGAATCCGGCCGGGTCCAGCTTGCCGGTGACTGATCGAACTCGCATTTTTCGCCCAAACTTTTCCCGCAAGTGATTCAGCTGCTACCCGGAACCGGCTTGGTCCGGATCTGCCTCTGCATCCAGGATTTCCACTGCCCCCCTTGCCGCGGGAATCCCTGCTTGACTTCGCTTGGCCTCTCGCACATCATTCCCCCAATTCCACCAGGAAGACCGCGCTGCGATTGTTTGAGTTCTCTGTCACCCGCCCGAGACACTCCCCAGCTGTGTGTCAGGCAGAGACGCCGATTCGCAGCCGGTGAAAGGATCTCATCCAAATGAATCGAACTCGAAGCCGGTTCTACTTCTCTCTGCTCGTTGCTCTCCTGGTTGTCCTTGCGAACCTCACCCTGCGCCAGGCATCCGCGGCACAAGCGGCGCAAACCCCTACAACGACGGACCAGAGCGATACCAGCGCGGCCAAGTCCAAGAAGAAAAAGACCACCACGCCGGACGCTACCGCGGCCGCCGATACCTCCACCACGAAGAAGTCCTCCAAAACCAAGAAGCCAGACGCGGCGGATTCGGCAACCACTGCGGACAGCTCAACGGCAAAGAAATCTTCCAAGTCCAAGAAATCGGATGCGGCCGATAGCACCGCCGCTGCTGATACGACTGCCTCGAAGAAGTCCTCGAAGTCCAAGAAGGCCGATGCGGCGGCAGAATCCTCCACGGCCGCCGATTCGTCGACCGCGAAGAAGTCCTCCAAATCGAAGAAGGCCGACACATCCGCTGAAACCACAACAGCGGCGAGCGGCAGTTCGACAACGGCAAAATCCAGGAAGAGCAAGAAATCCGATGCGGCGGATGCCGCAGCGGCGCCGGTAGCTGGCGAGACAACCGCGACCACCGCGAAGAAGTCCTCCAAGTCGAAGACGACGGCTGCGGACGCTTCCGCTCCCGCAGCTTCGACTCCGCCCGCAGCGGCGGCTCCGGCGGCGAAGCCCACGCCGACTGCGGCGCCTGCTGCAACACCAGCGGCTAAGCCCGCGACTGCTCCTGCTACGGCTCCCACGGCTTCACCGGCCCCTGCGGCTAAGCCGGCCGCGGCTCCGGCCGCTCAGCAGGCTGCGCCTGCCAACAGCAACGGCATGGTGTGGGTAAACACGGACTCCGGGATTTATCACAAGCCGGGAAGCCGCTATTACGGAAAGACCAAGCAGGGCAAATACATGTCAGAGGCGGACGCGATCAAAGCAGGCTACCGCGCTTCCGAAAAGAATTAGCGATTTGCGGCCACGAAGGGACTCAAACGTAAAGGAGAAATCGAAATGAGGACAAGTCTCAGTCGCATCGTGATGTTGGCGCTCGTGCTTTTGTTGGGTGTCGGAATCGTTGTTTCGCAGCCTCAGGCGCCAAGCGCCGGAACGCCGCCCGCGAAATCCGCGGCGACCGCAAAAGCGCCCGCGGCCGCTGACCTGCTGGATATCAACAGCGCCACAAAAGAACAGTTGGACGCGCTGCCGGGAATCGGCGAAGCCTATTCAAAGAAGATCATTGCCGGCCGCCCGTACGCCAAGAAGACCGACCTGGTAAGGAAGAAAATTATTCCGCAGGCGACCTACAACAAGATCAAGGACATGATCATCGCCAAGCAGAAGTAGCTTCAGGCCGCGCCCTGGGTAGCATAGGCTTGAGCCGGTGCGCCTGGCTTAGCGAACGATCACTTCGCCGCGGCCGACCATCTGGTCGTTCAGCCACAAGCGATACTTGAAACTGCCCGGCTTGGTGCCGGGGATGGTCGGCCCGCTCATCAGCCGCATGCCTGCGGGCACCTGAAACACGTTGGAGGAAAAAGGGCAGCGGTTGGCGTCGAACTCCACGCGCAGGTTGCCCGCATCGGAAAGCCAGCTGACCTGATCCCCGGGATCCAGAACGACAGCCTGCGGAATCAAGCCAACCAATACGGGACGTTCAGCCATGCGAAGTAAAGCTCCTTTTCAAGTGTTCCAAAGGCACGATAGCACATCCGCCGCGATTGTTCCTAAGCGCGCGCCACGCCGGCCGGTTACAAAGGCGAGAGAAACCCAAGAGGGCACGATTTATCGTGCCCCTACATTTCCGTGCGATTTGTGCGAAGCGGCACACCTGTACTTTGGTGAAGTTGACCCATGCAAGAGCGCCCCGTAGACTGAAAGTGTCGTTTTTGGCGCTGAGCTCGCTCGACTCTTGCGCGCCTGAACCACAAACCGCGGCATTCCCGCGCAGGAGCAGCTCCGCATGGCCTCTGTTGCACGACCTTTGTCCATCCCGCTCCCCAATGGAGCCTACCTCCACCTGGTTTCGCTGCTTCCGTTTGGCCTGATCCACCTGGCCGCGCTCGGCATCTTTTTCTTCCCGTTCAAGTGGACCTATCTCCTCACCGCCTTTGCGCTCTACGAAGTGCGCATGTTCTTCGTCACCGCCGGCTACCACCGTTACTTTTCGCACCGCTCGTTCAAGACCAGCCGCTGGTTTCAGTTTGTCATCGCCTTCCTGGCCATGTCGTCGTCCCAAAAGGGCGTTCTCTGGTGGGCTGCTCACCATCGGCACCATCACCGCTATTCCGATCAGGAAGACGATCTCCACTCGCCGACGCTCTTCGGCTTCTGGTGGTCGCACATCGGCTGGATCCTTTCCGACCGCTACAACGGCACGCGCTTCGACTACATCGGCGACTTCGCCAAATTCCCCGAGCTCCGCTGGCTGAACAAATACTATCTGGTGCCGCCCATCACGTTGGGAGTCGCGTTGTGGCTCATCGGCTCCTGGCCGCTGCTCTTCTGGGGCTTTTTCCTGAGCACCGTCTTCCTGTGGCATGGAACGTTCACCATCAATTCGCTTTCGCACATTTTCGGCAAGCGGCGTTTCCCGACCGCGGACACCAGCAAGAACAACTGGCTGCTGGCGCTGGTCACCCTCGGCGAAGGCTGGCACAACAATCATCATTACTTTATGGCCTCCGCCCGCCAGGGTTTTTATTGGTGGGAGATTGATCTCACCTACTACGGCCTGAAGCTCCTCTCCTGGTTGCACCTGGTCCGCGAACTCCGCCGCGTTCCCGATCACGTTCTCGCCGAAGGCCAAGCCTTCGACGCCTCCGCCGCTTAGCCCCGTTCCCAAGAAACTGCGAAATATCAGGGGACCCTCCTCCGCTGAAGCTCCGGCGGGCGAGAAAATCGAAAATGTCGGCGCGCCGACATTTTCGATAGAGGTGTACCCCCCTGTTTTTGCGTATGTAGGGGAAACAAAAGAGTTATGGACAAAGGTCCCGTATGTAGGGGGAACAAAAGACTTAGGAACGAGGCGAATTGGTCTGACCAGGAAACCGGTATATCCCCTCCCCCCGGTATCCCGGATCCGCAGGAATGATTGGACTTGCAGGAGAGCCGCGCATCTCTCTCGAAAGGCGCTCGGGACAGGCCGACATTTCCTGATGAACGGCCGAAATAGGAGAGACTGCGGAAAGAGTTTTGGTTAGACATACCTCCTACCCCCCCTTTTTTGCGAAAGAGTGCGCAAGTTGCGGGAAGGGCGCGGGATAGCTGTGATCCAAAAAATGAAAGAGTGCGCAAGTCTCTGAAAAGACTTGAAGGCAAAAACGAAAAATAAATGACAAGAGTGAGTGAACAGCGGGAAGA
>DASSGJ010000289.1:0-27143 GCA_035693545.1 Candidatus Acidiferrum sp. | reverse complement strand
CGGCCGTGCGGCGGATTTTGTGTTCATGGATGCGGCGCAACACTCGGCAGGGAAGACGCTGCTGGAAAGCGTGCGACTAGGCGATTTGCCCGGGATCGGTATGACTGTGATTGATGGGGAAGTAAAGAGCGAGCGCAGCCGGAATACGCCGCCCGCGGCGAGAGTGCCGAAGGTTGTGAAGTAAAAATGGAAAGCTGAAACAGGCCCAAGCCTGTCCGTTAACGCAGACCGTCTTCGCCCTTGATTTGGTCTTTGGTCAGGCCGCCGACGCGAGGGAGCGGGCGGCCGCTGTCGGTAACCGCGATCGCCACCAGAATTTCATTAGCTCGCGGAGCGTCGCTGACGCGGATTTCCATTCCATCGAAATGGCTGCGGACGAACGCGGCGTCTTTGTGCCCCAGGGGGATATCCAGCGCCACTCCCGGCCCTCCACGTTTCTTGGAAGAGGGAATCAACGCGGCGCCTTTCCCGAGGGTCTTGCGGACCGGCGTGCCAAGTTTGGGATGAAGAATGGCCGCGGCGTGTTCGAGTTCGCCATTTTCACCGACGGCCGCCGCTTTGCCGTAGCTTTCCGCGGAAGAGCCCGGAATTCCCAATGCAGCGACGGCGCGTTCTGTAAGCAGCCCGCCGAGTTCCTCGCCGATTTCCATCAACTCGGTCAAATCTTCTACGTACTTTCCCGCGAAAGGATTCTCGATGACCGCGGCCGCCGCGGCGCGTCGCGACGGCGGGCTCACGGCCTTGCCCATTTCCGTGCGCGTTTCCTCGACGAAGGTGACGATTTTTCTGATTTTGGTTTTCATCGCAATCCGTCCTGCCCCTTGATCTCCGAAGCCTTCAGGCCGCCGACGCGGGCATGGACGCGCGGTCCCGTGGTCATCACCAGCGCCAGCAGAATTTCATCGGCTTTCGGCGCGTCGGTGATGCCGACTTCCATCGAATCGAAGTGGCTGCGGACATAGGACGCATTGATGTGGGTGATGGGCACGTCTAGCCGCGTGCCGGGGCCGCCAACCTTCTTGGTGGAAGCCACAATGGCTTTTGCATTGCCAAGAATCTCGCGCATCGCATAGCCGCCGGGAACGTGCCACAACGCCCCGTGCTCCAACTCTCCCGCCTGGCCGACGATAGCGCCTTTTCCGTATCCCTCCACAATTTTCGGATCGCCACCGAGTGTGCTGATGAGCGCTTTCGCCATTTCCAGGCCGAGAGGCTTCAGGTCTTCCATGAACCCGGCAATTTCTGCCACGTATTTTCCGGCGAATGGATTGTGAATAACGGCCAGCGCGGCAGCCCGCCGCAAAGGGATGGCGGCAACCGGCCCGCCTTCGTGAAAAATCTCCTCGACAACGATGACGCGTTTGCGGAGTTGCACTTCAGGCATGCGGGTTGGTCCTTCCAGCGAGCTCGAGTTGCGAGCGAATTTGCGATTCGGGCGACATCAGAGATCCGCCCCTGGAATGGCCCGCAGGGAGTAACGGCTTGGCAGTCAATACACGGACGCATGTTTGCAGGCAAAGTGCCGCGGAATGGATCAGACCCTTATCGCGAAGGAGAGTGGCGACGCGCAAGCCGTTATCCAACGCCGCGTCGATTTCCGGTTGCGAGAGCGGCTCGACGCCACGCGTAACCCGTAAGTCGCCCAGATCGGAGTCCGGAGAGATTTCGCGGGCCGGAATTCGCGCGACTCCGGGATGATCCGGAAGATCCACTGCGTTCGCAATCACCGTGGCAGCAGCATCGGCGGCAACCGCGCAATCGGCAAGAACCGTGACGGCATCGGCGATTCCGAGAGAAAAACTGCGGCCGCGCCAGCCGCTGGTGGCGATTCCGCGAACAGGATCGGCTGCGGTGATTTCGAGCGACCCAAAGAGTGAAGGATGATCTGGCCGCTCCACCATGCCAATCCGATAGGACTGCGAACTCGCCAGATGAAGCGCGATGTCGCCGCCGTTGTTCACATAGGCGCGTTCGAGAGGCGCGGCCGCGGTCATCGCCGCAAGAATCTCTTGCGCGACACAGCCCGCTACCGCGGCCATCGGAGTGATGAAACGTTCCTCGCAATACGGTTCAACGGCGGCGAACATGCGTCGGGCGACCACGCCGCGAGGGCGCTCCGAATCTTTATGTGCCTGGCTGCGGAGCAGGGGAAGCTCGCGGCAGAGTTCATCGAGGATCGTCGTGAAGCGCCGCGCGGCAGCTTTGTAAGCAGCCGAGATTGCACTGGGGCCGCCGCTGGCCTCGATGATCAAATCGATCGGGCCGTCATGAAGGTGAAGCCGTCGCCCGTCGGGCAGCATCCGAATCAGCGCCGGCTCTCTCATGATTCGCTGCTCTCCTCATGGGGTTTCAGCGGCCAGGGATTTTGCGCGTGCGATACGAACTGCCGCTGACGTTCCTTCTCCCTGAGCACATCGCTGAGCGGCCGAACGTAATCCACGTGGCCGCCAAGCGCGGCATAGTCATCTTTCTTCAGTGTGAACTCAACCGGCGCGACGAGCGCGGGCGTCGGCACATAGCCGAACGCATTTTCCGGCATGCGCGTCACGTCCACCATAAACGTGATGCCGCCGCCGGGCCAGATGTACGCCGGAGCGCCGCCGCACGTGACGCGCGTGAGTTTGCGCTTCACCGAATCGGTAAGCTTCACGGGATTTTCCGTGACGCCCGCGCGCAACGAGCCGCCCGCCCCGCCCATGAACAGCACGGTAGTCAATGCCGGCTCGCAATTTTCGCGAATTCGCCCGACAGATTCCTTCAACGCATCGGGAAGTTCTTTTTCAACGGGACGCAAATCTTCGTCGAGTTCGTAATAGGCGAACTGCTCCCCGGTCGTGCTGACCATCAACAGCCGAAGATGCGGCCAGGCGAATTTCGCCTTGAAGGGTTTCAGAATCGTCAGCGGGTCGGAAATATTTGTGCCGCCCCAGCCAGTGCCGGGCTCAGCCACTTGAAAATATCGCCCGGGGGTCGAGCGTCGGCCGTGAATCGCGATGCCGGTCTCGCGAACTCCCAAAAGTTTGCCTGCCTGATGCTCGGAAAGAACGCCGGTGATGTGATCGTCCACCACCACCACGTCGTCCACCTTGCCGAACCATTGTTTGGCAAACATTCCGATCGTCGCCGAACCGCAGCCAACCCGCATGCGTTCCTCACGCTGGCCGTTGACCTCCGGCGGCTTTCCGGCAGCGACGCGAACGCTGGCGCCCTCGTCGATCGTCAGCTGTACCTCTTTGCCGTTGCAAAGATCGAGCAGCGTTTCGCAGGTGACGCGTCCCTCGCTCTTGCTGCCGCCGGTCAGATGATGCACTCCGCCCAGCGAGAGCATTTGCGAGCCGTACTCGGCGGTGGTGACGTGGCCAACAGGCTCGCCTTGCGCGCGCACCAGATTCCGCTCGGGACCGAGGTGCCGGTCGGTGTCAATCTTCAATTTCACGCCGCAATAGCTGAAGATTCCCTCGGTCACCACCGTGACCATGTCCACGCCTTCCACTTCGCTCGAAACAATAAACGGTGCGGGCTTGTAGTCCGGGTACGTTGTGCCGGCCCCGATGGCGGTAACGAACATTTCCCGGCCCTTCATGATTTTTCCGTCCCAGTCGCCTTCGCGTTCCAGGAACGGCACCAGCGGCGTGCCCTGCGATTTCGCGCGATCCAGCAGAATGTGCGGGTCAACACGCACCAGTTGCCCTTCGATGTTGGCGTAGCGATCGCACGCGCCGGCGTGGCCGCGCTTGATGTAGCAGAGAACCGGGCAAGCGTCGCAACGAACCGTGTCTGGAGGAAAGACGTCAGGCATGGGAGTTTCCGGAATCCGCCGAATTTCCCGCCGATTTTGCCAGGATGGCGGCGCGAACTTTGTCAGGCGTGGCGGGGAGTTTGCGGATGCGTACGCCGGCAGCGTCGTAAAGCGCGTTCAGAATCGCCGGCGCCGTCGGAATCAGGGCCTGTTCACCAACTCCCTTTGCCCCGAAAGGCCCGGCCGACGAAGGATCTTCAATCAGGATGGTTTCAACGGGGGGCATGTCGCCAATGGTCGGAATCAGATAGTCGTGCAGGTTTTCGCCTTTGCCTGGGAAAAACTCTTCCATCAACGCCATCCCAAGGCCCTGCGCTGCGCCTCCTTCAATCTGGCCTTCAACTAGAGTCGGATTGATAGCGCGGCCAACGTCGTGCGCGGCGGTGATTTTCAGAACTTTGATCGTTCCGAGTTCGGTGTCTACTTCGAGTTCAGCGAGGTGTGCGCCAAAACCATAGACAGCGTACGGAATGCCCTGGCCATCATTGTTGAGCGGAGATGTTGCCGGATCGAAAGTTGCTTCGGCGCTGACCACGTAGCCGCGCTCGTCAAGTGGAAGTTGCCGGAGATCAAAGGATTTTGTCTTTCCGGCATCCTCGATGGTCAAACAGCCTTCGAGAAAATGAATCTTTGCGCAGTCACAGCCACCCGTGATTTTCAGAATCTTCTTCTTTAACTGCTCCCCGGCCAGATATGCGGCTTTTCCGCTCACAAAGGTTTGCCGCGAAGCCGAGGTTTTTCCGCAATCAGGCGTGATGTCGGTATCGCCGGAGAGAAGATCGAATTTCTCGAGCGGCGCGCCGAGAGCTTCCGCGCAAATCTGCGTGACGACGGTGGCGGAACCTTGACCGATATCCACCGCGCCCTGATGAAGAGCAATGCGGCCGTCCCGCTTCAGCCCCACGCGCATTGTGGAGGGATTCGGAAGGGAAGTGTTCCCGCAGCCGTACCACATGCCGGCGACACCGACGCCACGGCGAAAAGAATTGCGCGAGGCAGCATTGAACACGGCGGCTTCCTGGCGTGCCTGCTGCCAGCGTGGCCGGAGCGCCTCGAAACAAGCGCGAATGCCGACGCCACCTCCAATGATCTGTCCGGTGACTGTGGGGCTTCCACCGTCCAGCGCGTTCAGCCAGCGGAACTCCAGCTTGTCCATGCTTACTTTCTCCGCGAGCGCATCGTAAAGCTGCTCTTGCGCAATGGTGCCCTGCGGTACGCCAAACCCGCGAAACGCGCCGGCGGGAACAAGATACGTATGAACTGCACGCGTAACAGCGCGGAAATGCGGCACCTTGTACGGCCCCGATGCATGAATCGGAACGCGCGCGGCGACGGTTGGTCCCCAGGACGCGTAGGCGCCCGTGTTGAAGTCAGCCGAAAAATCCATGGCTACGAGTTTTCCTTCGGAGGTTGCTCCCGCGCGGCAAACTATTTTCGAGGGATGGCGCTTGGTTGTGGAACGAATCGATTCTGGCCGCGAGTAAACCATGCGCACGGGTTTTCGCAGGTGCCAGGCAGCGACCGCGAGAAAGGGCTGCAGCGATAGATCGAGCTTCGAACCGAATCCACCACCGACAGCGGTCGGAATGATTCGCACACTCGACTCAGGAATGCCCAAAATGACGGCAATGTCTTTCAGGTCGTTATACGGCGCTTGTGTACAGGCCTGAATCTCGATGCGGTCGCCGACCCGGCGCGCGAATCCTGCTTCGGGTTCAATGTAGGCGTGCTCAATGAATCCTGTTTCATATTCGGCCTCGACGCTGACGTCGGCGGCGCGCAAGGCAGCGTCCACGTCGCCGCAAGCCACCCGCCCGCCGACAAGAATGTTGTCCGGCCGGGATGCGTGTACCGCGGAGGCGCCGGGTTTCAGTGCTTCTTCGGGATGCGTGATTGCCTGCAATGGCTTCCACGAGATGGGAAACTGGCTGAGATCGAGCGCTGAGATGGCCGCGGAATCGCCAACGACTGCGGCGATGGCTTCACCAAGGAAGCGCGCTTCGCGTTCCGCAAACACCGGCTGATCAGAAAATTGCGGAATCACGCCGAAACAATTCTTCCCCGGAACATCGCGCGCGGTGAAGATCCCGTGAATGCCCGGATGCGCTTGCCGGTACGCCTCCAGGTCGCCAAACGCGAACTCAGCGCGATGGTGTGGTGAGCGCACCACGCGAAGCAGCAGCGAATCCTCGGGCCACTCATCGGCGCCAAAAATGTCCTGGCCCAGAACTTTCTTTCGGCCGTCAAGCCGCGCAACTCTCTGTCCAACTGCACCGTCCGTCGTGGTCGTCTTCGATTCCGGATGCGGTTGGTTCGCATTCAACACTGCGCGAATGATTTTCCGGTAGCCAGTGCATCGACAAAGGACGCCGCCAAGTGCGTCCATCACCTGCGCCTCGTCGGGGCTGGCGTTTTCTTCAAATAAGGCAACCGCTGAAACCAGCATGCCGGGCGTACAAATGCCGCACTGTGCGGCGCCGTGTTGCAGGAACGATCTCTGCAGGCGATCAAAGGTCGGCGAAGATTCCCGGAGCCCCTCAATCGTTTCAATGGTTGCTCCGGCGAGTTGCCCGACAGCCGTCAGGCAGGAACAAACCGGCTGCCCATTGACAAGAACTGTGCAGGCGCCGCAGTCACCCGCGTCACAGCCAACTTTTGTGCCCACGAGATGAAACTCTTCCCGCAACACCTGCGAAAGCCGGGAGCGCGGATCGGAGCGAACCTCGCGCACTTCTCCATTCAGACTGAGATGAATTTGCGCGGCGGCTTCACTCTTTATTTCCGCTCTCATGCTGCCGCCTTCTGCGCGGAGGCTTCCACTGCGCGCCTGACGAGCGTCAGAGCAGCGTCGCGCCGGTACTCGGCAGTGGCGCGAACATCGTCAATCGGTGAAAGTCGAACGAGATGTTCGGGCTTCACAATTTTGTGAAGGCCGGGTCCCGCAGTCTGGCCGGCGAGGGCCCGCTCGAGTTCCGTAAGCCGCAACGCAGCTGCGGAGCAGGAGCCGACACAAATCAGCGCCTCGCGAATAACGCCCGCGGAATCCACCACAAGATTGGCAGCGGCCATGACGATCGAGATGACCAGATACCGCCGAGCGCCGAGCTTGAGAAACGTGGAGTGCGCATTTTCAATGCGCCGCGGCGCCCGAATCGCTGTCAAAAGTTCATCAGGTCGCCGCGCTGTTTTGCGGCTTCCCAAAATGAACTCAGTAAGAGGCAATGTGCGCGAAGCGTTGCGAGAGGAAAGAACCAGTTCTGCGTCCAAAGCGAGAAGCGCCGCGACGCCGTCCGCTGCAGGAGAAGCGTTACAAAGATTGCCTGCGATTGTGGCCGCATTCTGGATCTGAACCGAACCGACTTCTCGAGCGGCGGCCTTCAAGCCATCGAATCCTCGTGGAAGCGGCGCAGCAAGAAGCTCGCCCCAGGTCGTGCGAGCGCCGAAAACGATGTGTTCCGTCGTGGAATGAATGCCCCGAATTTCAGAAAGCCCGGAAATGTCCAGCACCGGTCCGGACAATGGCCGGTCGCCAAGCGCGGGGAAGACGTCCGTGCCGCCGGCAAGGATCGTGGCACGTGTGTCTGCAAGTACATCCAGAGCAGCCTGAAGCGAATTAGGCCGAAAGTACAAAAGCGGTGGCTCCCCGAAAAAGCAGCAACAGTGAGGACATTCTACTTCTACAACGCTCCGTCCAGTTTGTGAAGTTATCTGGGATTGTACCCCGGAAGAGCGCACGGGTTGTGGCAGACTACTAGTGCATGGCCATCGCCGACCATCGCCTGACCGCAGGAACTGCGGCCTTTCAGTTCTCCGGATTCCGCCTCTATCAGATTGCGCGCTTCTGCATCGTATTCTGCACGGAAATGCAGTCGGTGGCCGTGGGCTGGCAGGTGTACGAGATCACCCACCGGCCGCTGGATCTGGGTCTCACTGGCTTGGCGCAATTCCTGCCGGGTGTGGTGCTATTTCTGGTCGCTGGCCACGTCGCGGACCGCTTCGACCGCAGAAACCTGCTCACACTCTGCTACGTCGGGTTTGCCATCTCTTCGGCATTGCTGCTGCTGGTCGCGCTGAACGTGGAATATCTGCACCGCGCCGGATCGGTGGCGCCGATCTTCGCCATCTTGTGCCTGGTTGGAGCGGTGCGCAGCTTCAGCATGCCGGCGAGCCGCGCCCTCTTGCCTCAACTGGTTCCCGAAGAGCAGTTCCAAAGCGCAGTGGCATGGAACTCCAGTATCTTTCAGTTTGCCACCATCCTCGGGCCTGCCATGGGGGGAGTTCTCTACGCTTTCTTCCGGGGCCCGGCGGCCGTGTACGCCACCGCGCTTTCGGCGGGCACGATTGCAGTGCTGACGACCCTTCGGATCAAAGTGCAATCGCCGCTTCGCGCACGCGAACCGTTTTCCCTCAAAACCGTGTTCGCGGGCTTTCGTTACATCTGGGATCACAAACTGGTGTTCGGTTCGATCTCGCTGGACCTCTTTGCCGTTCTTCTCGGTGGCGCGGTGGCGCTGCTTCCCGTCTATGCAAAGGAAATTCTGGTCACCGGCCCCTGGGGCTTGGGTTTGCTTCGCAGCGCCCCTGGCATCGGCGCTGCGGTGATGGCTCTGCTGATCGCGTATAAACCGATCCGGCGCAGGGCTGGCGCAACCATGCTGTGGTGCGTTGCGGGATTCGGCGTCTTCACGATCGTCTTTGGATTGTCGCGAAACCTCTTGCTTTCCATGATCTCGCTCTTCTTCGTGGGGGCGGCGGACATGGTCAGCGTGGTGGTTCGCGGAGTCCTCATCCAGATCGAGACGCCCGACGAAATGCGCGGCCGCGTCAACGCGGTAGACATGATCTTCATCGGCGCTTCCAATGAACTCGGCGAATTCGAATCGGGCCTGGCTGCGCAGTGGTTCGGGGCAGTCCCCGCGGTCGTGCTGGGCGGCATCGGCGCAATCGTGGTCACTGTGCTATGGGCGTGGATATTCCCGGAGCTGCGGCGCGCCGATTCCCTCAACAGGGCAAGCGCTCCGGATGTGTTGCGACGGACCTAGTTGCCGCGACCGTCGTTCCAATTTAAGAGAAAGTTTCAGTCAACGATCAATGCACGTGATCGTGATCGGAATCCGCTTTCGTGGGAGCTCCCGCGGGCAGCAGCACGGTTCCTGGAGGGGGCGCCAACTCCGCCTTCACCGAAGCCGGAAGTTTATCCGCATTTTTCACCAGCACGCTGACTTGCCATAACTGTGTATCGCTCAATCGGTCCTTAAAACCAGGCATCCCGGTCATGCGGATTCCGCCGGAAACCTTGATATACGACTCCCAGGCCTCATCGTCTGTCACGCCCACACCGCGGAAGAGCAGCGGTGGCTTCGGAAACATTCCGTTCCCGATTGCGTTGTGCGGCTCGCCTGGCAATCCATGGCAAACGGCGCAGTTTTCCTTATAAACCTTGGCTCCTGCCATAAGATTCGATTCGTCCGCGGGTACCGGCGGATTCGGGTGAGGGAGTTTATCAATATAAGCGTGCAGCGCGAGCTTGGCGAACTTCCTCTCAAACGGCATTTCGGGGGAGTTGGTGGCGACAGGCGCTCGCCCACTTGCGAAATACAGGTACCCGCCGATGAATACCAAAACGAACCCCAAAACAATTCCTAGCAGGATTCCCTTGAGCATAAGTAAGTTTTACTCCTCCAATGGATAGGTTGCCTGGTTCGGCCCGGCCGAAAATTGTGTGCCTAGTGTACGACGAGCCCCAACTTTCTGCACTTTTCTTTCCATACTTCCATCGAGTTGCTACCACCCCGGAAAGTCTGTTTTCTAATCGGGTTAATAGAGTAACTATTCCTGCGGCTCGTGCGTCCTATGTAGCAGAGAACTAAGGATTCCTATAGGCTAATAACAAAGGAACGCGTCTTCTCTTGTCCCAGGCGTACCCTCGGAAAGACGAAACCTGAAAGCTCACTTTGAGACTGCGAACAGGAGTATTACGGAATGGATTCTAGCGACTCGGTCGATGTGCGTAACCCCCGCACACCGCCTTCGACCACAACTTTTTCTCCTGGCGCTTCCAAGAGCCGCTGGTTGGCCTGGCTGGTTTTGTTGGTCATCGTTGCCGGTGTTGTCTGGTACTACCGCGGGCGGAATGCTGAGGCCGACGCCGCCGCAGCTGGCGGTAAAGGACCGGCCGGCGCAGCTGGGATGGGTGCTGCCGGAGGGTTTGTTGTGCCGGTTGTGGTGGCGACAGCTACCAAGGGCGACCTCCCGGTCTTTCTCAATGGCTTGGGAAATGTGACTGCGTTCAATACCGTCACTGTGCGCTCGCGCGTGGACGGCCAGATCGTCAAAATCAACTTCACCGAAGGGCAATACGTCAGGGAAGGCGATTCGCTGGTCGAAATCGATCCGCGCCCTTACCAGGTGCAGCTGGAGCAAGCCCAGGGGCAGTTGGCCAAGGATCAGGCGCAGTTGCGCGATGTCCAGGTGGACTACGAGCGCTTCAAACTGCTCTTCCAGGAAGGCGTGATTGCCAAGCAGCAGTTGGACACCCAGCAGGCCCAGGTGGGCACGTTTGAAGGTGCGATTAAAGCGGACAACGCGACGATTGATAACGCCAAGCTGTTGATCACCTATTCGCACATCACGGCGCCCATCAGCGGCCGTGTGGGTTTGCGCCTCGTGGACATTGGAAATATGGTCCACGCCACGGACACTAACGGTTTGCTGGTAATTACGCAGCTGCAGCCAATCGCAACTCTCTTCAGCTTGCCGCAGGATCAATTGCCCCAAGTGATGGCGCGAATGAAAAAGGGCGCTCCCATTACGGTCGAAGCCTACGACCGCGACAACACCACCAAACTGGCCACCGGAAAATTGCTGACCATCGACAATCAGATTGATACCACGACCGGAACCTACAAGTTGAAGGCGGTGTTCGACAACGCGAAGAACGAACTCTTCCCCAATCAGTTTGTGAATGTGCACTTGCTGGTGGATACGAAGAAGAGCGTGGTGCTCATTCCGACGACGGCCATTTTGCGCGGGCCACAAGGCACATATGTCTTCGCGGTAGGCTCGGATAACAAAGTGAAGATTCACATCGTCGCGCTGGCAGAAACGAACGGAAACATAACCGGTATAACTTCGGGACTGACTGCAGGCGACGTCGTCGTCACCGACGGCCAGGACAAACTGCAAGAAGGCAGCAAGGTTGAGCCGAGGCAATCGAGCGTTCCGAATGCGCCGGGCGACAAAAACGCTTCTGCGAACCCCAATTCTCCTTTCGCTTCTCCCGCCGGGGGACCCGCGCGATGAATCCCTCGCGGCCGTTTATTCTGCGGCCCGTTGCAACCACGCTGCTGATGGTGGGCGTGATTCTGGTGGGACTGGTGGCCTACCGCCAGTTGCCCGTCTCCGCGCTGCCGCAGGTGGACTACCCCACAATTCAGGTGCAGACGTTTTATCCCGGCGCCAGTCCGGATGTGATGGCATCTTCGGTGACCGCGCCGCTCGAGCGCAATTTCGGTCAAATTCCCGGCCTGCTCCAAATGACCTCGACGAGCTCGTTTGGAAGCTCCGTCATAACGCTGCAATTCAATCTCGATTTGAACATTGACGTTGCCGAGCAGGAAGTACAGGCGGAAATCAACGGGGCTTCGAATCTACTGCCCACGGGCCTGCCGAATCCACCGATCTACAGCAAGGTGAATCCAGCCGATGCGCCGATTCTCACTCTCGCGATCACATCTCCCACTTTGCCGCTGGTAAAAGTGGAAGACCTGGCGGACACCACGCTGGCGCAGAAAATTTCCCAGCTTTCCGGCGTCGGCTTGGTAAGCATCAGTGGCGGACAGCGTCCCGCTGTGCGTGTGCAGGCGAATCCCACCGCGCTCGCCTCGTATGGTTTGAGCCTCGAAGATCTGCGCACCGCGCTGGCCAACGCCAACATTGACCAGGCCAAGGGCACGTTCGATGGACAGCATCAAGCCTTCACGATCGGCGCCAACGATCAGTTGCTTTCGAGCGAGGGTTACAACTCCATCATCGTGGCCTTTCGCAACGGCGCGCCCGTTCGCCTGACCGACGTGGCCACAGCCATCGACAGCGCCGAAAACGAAAAACAGGCGGCGTGGGCAAACAAGCAGCCCGCGGTGATTCTGAACATCCAGCGCCAACCCGGCGCGAACATCATCAGTGTTGTCGACCGTGTGAAGAAAATTCTTCCGCAGTTGCAGGCAGCGTTGCCCGCGTCAGTTCACGTCGAAATTTTGACCGACCGGACCACCACCATTCGTGCGTCTGTCGCGGACGTG
Organism: Candidatus Acidiferrum sp.; assembly: GCA_035693545.1. Taxonomy (GTDB): domain Bacteria; phylum Acidobacteriota; class Terriglobia; order Acidiferrales; family UBA7541; genus Acidiferrum. The sequence goes on along the minus strand of DASSGJ010000289.1, from coordinate 15,044 downwards.
CAGTACACGCTGTTGCTCACGATTGCGCTGGTAGTGATGGTCATTTTCCTCTTTCTGCGCAGCCTGCGGGCCACGGTAATCCCCAGCATCGCGGTGCCGCTCTCCATTGTGGGCACTTTCGGCGTGATGTACCTGCTCGGCTATTCGTTGAACAATCTTTCCTTGATGGCGCTGACAATTTCCACGGGTTTCGTCGTGGACGACGCCATCGTAATGATCGAAAACATCAGCCGCTATCTGGAAAGCGGCGACTCTCCACTGCAGGCCGCGTTGAAAGGCTCGGAGCAGATCGGCTTCACTATCGTTTCGCTGACCGTGTCGCTGATTGCCGTGCTGATTCCGCTGCTTTTCATGGGCGACATCGTCGGCCGCCTGTTCCGCGAATTCGCGGTCACCCTGGCGGTCACAATTCTCGTTTCGGCGGTCGTCTCGCTCACTCTGACGCCGATGATGTGCGCGAAACTTCTCCGTCATGAACCGGAAAATGAGCAGACGTGGTTTTACCGCAAGTCTGAAAAAGTCTTCAACGATGTCATCGCGTTTTACGGGCGGACGCTGCAGGTTGTTCTTCGCTTCCGCACCATCACCCTGCTCGTAACGATCGGCACTCTCGTCGGCACGATTCTGCTTTACATTTATGTGCCCAAGGGCTTCTTCCCGGTGCAGGACACGGGCGTGCTCCTCGGCGTTTCCGAAGCCCCGCAAAATGTTTCCTTCGCCGCCATGACCGCGAGGCAACGTGCACTGGCCGACGTCATCCTGCAAGACCCCGCCGTGGAAAGCCTTTCCTCCTTTATCGGCATTGACGGCACGAATACGACGCTCAACAGCGGCCGCATCCAGATCAATCTAAAACCTCTCGAAGAGCGCAAGATGAGCGCATCCGAAGTGATCCGGCGTCTGCAACCCGCGATCGCCAAAGTGGATGGAATCACCCTCTTTCTGCAGCCTGTGCAGGACTTGACGGTTGAAGATCGTGTCTCGCGCACGCAGTTCCAATATTCGCTTGAAGATGTGGACCCTAAGGAACTTGCGTATTGGACGCCGAAATTTGTGGAGAAGCTGAAGACGCTGCCAGACCTCCGCGACGTCGCCACGGACCAGTTGAACGACGGCCTGCTCGCCACGCTGACCATTGACCGCGACACCGCCTCGCGCCTCGGCATTTTGCCCGCCGACATTGACAACACTCTTTACGACGCCTTTGGCCAGCGTCAGGTCTCAACGATTTTTACGCAGCTGAACCAGTACCACGTGGTGATGGAAGTGGACAAAAATTTTCGCCAGACTCCTGCCGCGCTGAAAGACATCTACGTGCGTTCCTCGACCGGCCAGCAAGTGCCGCTGAGCGCGTTCACGCGATTTGAAGCCGGATCATCCTCGCTGGCCATCAATCACCAGGGACAATTCCCGGTCGTAACCATTTCTTTCAACCTCGCGCCGGGCGCATCTCTCGGCGGAGCAACCGCAGCGATTGACCAGGCGCGCCAGGACATCCAGATGCCGCCCAGCATTCAGGCAACGTTCCAGGGCACCGCGGCGGCATTTCTGCGCTCCGTGTCCAACGAGCCGCTGCTGATTCTTGCCGCACTCGTAACGGTTTACATCGTCCTGGGGATTTTGTACGAAAGCTATATTCACCCGATCACGATTCTGTCTACCCTGCCATCGGCGGGCGTTGGCGCCATCCTCGCCCTGATGCTTTGCCGCACGGAATTCAGCATCATCGCGCTCATCGGCATTATCCTGCTGATCGGCATCGTTAAGAAAAACGCCATCATGATGATTGACTTCGCGCTGGAAGCGGAGCGCGAACAGGGCAAGTCGCCGCTCGATGCCATCTACGAAGCGTGCCTGCTCCGCTTTCGTCCGATCATGATGACCACCATGGCGGCGTTGCTCGGCGGCTTGCCGCTGGCACTCGGTCAGGGCGTGGGTTCCGAGCTGCGCCGGCCGCTAGGCATCACCATCGTCGGCGGCCTTATTCTCAGCCAACTTCTGACGCTCTACACCACTCCGGTGGTTTACCTGGCGTTTGACTGGCTCGCCAATCGGCTGAACCTCGGCATCACAAATCCCCTCGACGAGCCGGCCACAGGAGACTAGGACGTGAATTTTCAGTCCAACTTCTCCGCTCCATTTGTCCGCAGGCCGGTGGCGACTTCGCTTGTGACCATTGCCATTTTTCTGTCCGGCGCGATTGCGTTCCGCTTTCTTCCTGTAGCACCTCTGCCGCAGGTGGACCTGCCGACCATCGGCGTCGGCGCCAGCCTGCCGGGAGCCAGCCCGGAAACGATGGCCTCTTCCGTGGCAACGCCGCTGGAGCGCCAGTTCGGCCGCATCGCCGGCGTCACGCAAATGACGTCGACCTCCACACTCGGCAACACCGGCATCGCGCTGCAGTTCGATCTGAGCCGCGACATCAACGCCGCCGCGCGCGACGTCGAAGCCGCCATCAACGCCGCCCGCAGCCAGCTTCCCGCCGACATGCCGAGCCAGCCCACCTATCGCAAGGTGAACTCCGCCGATTCGCCGATTTTGTTGCTTTCGCTCGTCTCCGACACCATTCCCATCGCGCAGATCTACGACGCGGGGAATTCTGTCGTGGCGCAAAAGTTGTCGCAAGTGGAAGGCGTTGGCCAGGTTTTTGTGTGGGGTTCTTCAAGTCCCGCGGTCCGTGTGCAGGTCAATCCGCAACAGCTCAACAGTTACGGCATCAGCCTGGAGCAGGTTCGCAAAGCGCTGCAATCGTCAAACTCGAATCTCGCCAAGGGCGCAGTCTCGGATAAAGACCGCACTTATGCTGTCTCCGCCACGGACCAGCTTTTCAAAGCTTATGAATATGAGCCATTGATCGTTGGCGGCCACGCCGGCGCGACCGTGCGCCTGGTGGATATTGCCAAGGTGGTGGATTCGGTCGAAGACATTCGCAACCTCGGCCTTCCTGGCGGCAAGCCCGGCGTGATTATCGCAATCTTCCGGCAGCCCGGCGCGAACATGATCGAAACTGCCGACAAAGTGAAAGCCAACCTGCCCTGGCTGCGCTCTTCCATTTCCCCGTCGCTGAAACTGGATGTAGTGATTGACCGCACGCTGGTGATTCGCGCCTCGGTCCACGAAGTCGAACGCACCATGATGATTTCCATCATTCTGGTGATTCTGGTGGTGTTTGCGTTTCTCCGGAATTACTGGGCAACCGTGATTCCGAGCGTCGCCGTGCCGTTGTCTCTTGTGGGGACGTTCGGCGTGATGTACTTGCTCGGCTACAGCCTGGACAATTTATCGCTCATGGCGCTGACCATCTCCACCGGCTTCGTCGTGGACGACGCTATCGTGGTGATTGAAAACATCGCGCGCCACATGGAATCAGGGATGCCCGCGTTTGCGGCGACGATGAAGGGCGCCAGCGAAATCGGCTTCACCGTGCTCTCCATGAGCGCGTCGCTTGTGGCCGTGTTCATCCCGATTCTGATGTTGGGCGGTATCGTGGGGCGCCTGTTCCGCGAATTTGCGGTTACGCTGAGCGTGGCCATCGCCGTCTCGATGTTCGTTTCGCTGACCACCACGCCGATGCTCTGCGCGCGGTTTTTGCGGCATGACGTCCACAAAAAGCACGGCTTGGCCTATCGCATTTCCGAGGGCGCTTTCAACGGCATGCTCAAGGGTTATGACCACGCATTGCGTTGGGTTTTAAGCCAGCAGCCGTTGATTCTCTGCGTAACGATTCTTACCGCGGCCCTCAGCGTTTACATGTTCACGCACTTCAATATTGGATTCTTTCCCCAACAGGACACCGGGCGCATCGCGGGTTTCATCCAGGCGGATCAGGACACTTCCTTTGTCGAAATGTCCAAAAAGATGCGCGCTTTTTCCGATATCGTGGCGCAGGATCCGGCAATCGACACGGTTACGTCCTTTACCGGCGGCGGCAACGGAACCAGCACGGCCCGCATGTTCGCGCAGTTGAAGCCCATCGCCGAGCGAAAAGCGAACGCGGACGCTGTGATCGCGCGGCTGCGAAAGAAAACCGCGGGAATCCCCGGCGCCTCGCTCTTCTTCCAGTCGGTGCAGGATGTTTCCGTTGGTGGGCGCTTCGGCGGCGCTCAATACCAATACACGTTGCAGGCGGACAACCTGGAAGATCTCTACCACTGGGCGCCTCTCATCATGGCGCGCATGCGGCAGGTTCCGGAGTTGCGCGACATCAATTCCGATCAGCAGGACAAGGGCTTGCAGTCGTACCTGGCGATTGACCGCGACACCGCCGGGCGCCTCGGCGTTTCGATGCAGGACATTGACAACACGCTCGGCGACGCCTTCGGCCAGCGTCAAGTCTCTACGATTTACAAGGGTTTGAACCAATACCACGTGGTTCTGGAAGTCGCGCCGGAGTTCCAGGAAACTCCCGACGGCCTCAAATACATTTACGTCCCTTCAAACACCGGCAAGCTTGTGCCGCTCAGTTCCTTCGCGCACTACGAGCACTCCAACACCGCGCTTTCCGTGAACCATCAGGGAATTTTTCCGGCGATTACGCTTTCGTTTAACCTCGCGCAAGGCGCCTCGCTCGGACCCGCGGTGGAACACATTCAGCAGGCGGTGCTGCAACTTGGTGTACCCAACACCGTACATGCCACATTCCAGGGCACTGCGCAGGCTTTTAAGGATTCGCTGAAGGATTTGCCTTTATGGCTTTTCGCAGCCCTCGCCGCCGTCTATATCGTCCTCGGCATCCTCTATGAAAGCTTCATTCATCCGATCACGATCCTGTCCACGATTCCGTCCGCCGGCATCGGCGCATTGCTGGCGTTGAATTGGATGCACATGGATCTCAGCTTGATTGCCATGATCGGAATCTTGTTGCTGATCGGCATCGTGAAGAAAAACGCGATTCTGATGATCGATTTTGCGGTGCAGGTGGAAAGGGAAGAAAGCGCTCCGCCGGACCAGGCGATTTACCGCGCGGCGCTGATGCGGTTCCGGCCAATCATGATGACCACGATGGCGGCAATGTTTGGAGCGTTGCCGCTAGCCCTCGGCACGGGCGCTGGCTCGGAAATCCGCAAGCCGCTCGGCATCACAATCGTCGGCGGCCTCGTCTTAAGTCAGATGCTCACGCTCTTCACCACCCCCGTCGTTTACATTTACATGGATCGCCTGCAAGCGTGGCTGCGCGTCTTCTTCGGCCGTCCGGCCGTAACGCCCGTCGCCGCCCATTCCGACGATTAAGTCGTGTAGCTCAGGCCTTCAGGCCTGAGGGTTTCCATCCCGAAACTGAAATATTGCCGATGAAATGGAACCCTCACCCCTTAAGGGGTGAGCTACAGGATCGCTCAGAACAATTCCACGTGCACGAAATCCACCACCACATTGGTCCTACGATTCAGCAACACAATGTGTCCCCCGATCACGACGTTCTCGCATTCGGGCGGAGGTGGCGGCAAATACCGAACCAACTCGGGCGGACATGGTTGGATCTTCTTCTGCAGGCCGGGAGGCAGAGTGCCGCGGCGCACCAACTGCTTTTCGAGTCCCGGGGGCAGGCGGTCCTTCTTCGCCAAACCCGGGGGCAGATTGTTGCCGTGCTTGCTATACCACTCGTGAATGTCCTTGTCGTGACCGTGGTAGTAGCCCTGATCGTTGTCCCCTTGGTCGTCATCGCCGTGCTTGTCGTGGCCTTTGCCGTGCCCATGTCCCTGGCTGTTACCCTGTGCCAGCACATTCTGGCCAAACACCAGGCAGCAGGCCAGCGCTCCGCCAACCATCCATTTTGCTAGCTTCATGCTTCTCTCCTTGGGAACTGAGGTCTGAAGTTCCACACTACTTGCTTGCGGCCCGCTTCGCAAAAATTCGCGCCCCCGGCGTGTCGCAAGATTGACCGGGCCCGTAATACAGGTTTCCCGGTGAAAATGGCCTGATTAAAGATGAACGAGCCGGCGGCTGGACGCCGGCCCGGGGTTACATACAGGTGCTGAAATCAATCTCCGCCACGGCGGTAGTCGTCGCGGGCAGCGCCTTTAACGGCAACGAGGTGGAATCTTTCGCAACCATCTGTTCGGACGGAGTGCAATCGGGTGTTCCGCCACTCAAAGGCACCGCTGCCCGGGCGTCAACCGTGAAGAGCACATCGCCGGTCGCCGGAACCGAATAGGTAAATCCCGAAGCAGAGAAAATTCCCACGCTCGGATTGCTGGCGGGAACAACAAGCGTGTACTGCGCGCAGTTGGAATTCGCGGGGGCTCCGCTTGGGCAGGTGGTATTCGCCGAGACCGAGATGAGGCCCGTCGAATCCACTTCCGGTGTCGTGCTCGTGGCGGGAATGGTCTGCAACGGAACCGTGATCTGGATGGAGGTCGTAGTCCCTGTCGGCGCCGCCTGCAGCGCGGAAAGGCTCACGTCGATCGTTCCGGCGGCAGTGCCGTTTGTAGCGGTCACGAATCCCTGGAACACTGCGGGCCCCGTGGCGCCGATTTCGGCGACCAAGGGAATAGAGCCAAGATTTGTGCCATTCGGTACGTTCAGCACGGTGGTCGCGTTGTACGGAACATTGGCGGGGCCAATCGCCACCACAACAATGTCAAACGTTCCCGTCGGGAGCGGGCAGAAGTTAAAGTTCCCGTTGCTGTCCGCTGACGCTTGCATGACGATGCGGTCGATCCCGCCGGAATCCGGCTGCTCGATCGCCACCTGCACATTTCCCGCGATCGGATTGTTGGTAAGTGAATCCACCACCTTGCCGCTGATGCCGGTATTGTTCGCGCTCACTTGACCGGCCGTCAGCGTCGGCTTCAGGCGGAACTGCCCGTTGCCTTGCGCCACGATCGAAGCACACGCATTGAAGTCGATATTTAGATCCACGCTCTGGCCCGCCGTCACCTGCAGCGGCCCGCCGACAATCTGCCCCGGCGGAATCTTCAGGCCGGTATTGGCCTGGCTGCTAAGCAGGAGTTCGTGAATCGTGGTGTCTTCCAGCACCACACAGTTGAACCCATTTCCTGCGCAAGCGTTGGCCGATGGAACCGCATCGCCCGCGGCGGGAGAGTTCGAGACCAGCAGCAAACGGATCTGTTGGTAGCTGCCCGCGGGAATGCTGGCGGAGCCAAGTTGCGCCAGAATGCAGGTGGTCTGCGGCTTGGAGAAGAGATCAATCTGCATCGGCGCGCTGGCCAGTTGCGGCGCCAGTTCCTGCCAACCCGAACTGTTGTCATCCGCGGTGGCGCTGACGTGCGCTTGCACCGAGCGGACAGTGACATAAACGTGCGTGAATTGTCCGTTCGGCGGCATGCAGCTCGGCGGGTCGCTCATGCTTACGTTCACCGTGCCCATGCCAGAAACCATGTTGCTGGAGGAGCCGCCGCTGCAGCTCACAATAATTCCAGCGATCCCGAAAATCGCCACCATGGCCAGCAAAATCGCGCCAGCCCGTGGATTTCGAGCCATCCATTCAGAGTTCATGGTACTTCTCCTGTTCAAGAAGAATTTTCAGGTCAATAATCTGCCGGAAGGGGACAGAGGTACCGGCTGTATTTCAAGCCCTGGCTGGGGTTTGTGGGGACTCTAAGAGCTGGGCGCTCTTAACGGCAAGAATTATAGCACTTATAAGTAAATTTGGGAGTCAAGAAGCTGCAACTCCCAGCCGAGAACAAGGTGCCCGGCCGGCCTAGGCTAAGGCCGAATTTCAACTGGCGTGCCAACCTTAATTAGCGGATAAATCTCGTCAATCTCCTCGTTGGTGACAGCGATGCAGCCGTCCGTCCAGTCTGTCTGCCGGTGCTTGGAACCAATCCATCCCCACTTCGCGCCGAGTCCATGGATCTCCACATCGCCGCCGGGACTTACGCCGAATTTCCGCGCATGCTCGCGGTCGGTCTGACTCGGATAAGAAATGTGCAGCGCCTTGTAAAATTGACTGTTTGGATTCTTGGCGTCCACGGAGTAAATTCCTTCGGGAGTTTTGTGGTCGCCCTGGCGATCCTTCGCGCCAACCGGTTGTCCCCCCAGGGCAACTTTGTAAGTTTTCAGGATCTTTGCCCCGGCCATCAGGGAGAGTGTCCGGTTCTGCTTTTCAATCACGATCCGATCAACTTTTGCCGCAGGCTTGGCGGCAAGCCAAGAACCCGCAGAACCGGATAGCCCAACAAGCGCAAAAATGCACGTGAAGCAGAGAATTGTTTTTCTGTTTTGAGAGAGAAGATTCATGGCTGAGCGCAGTCCGCTTGGCGTTTCTCCAGAGTTAGGAACTGCCGATGAGCCAGCCGGTGATGAAGACTAGCAGGCCGCCCACACCACTCAGAAACGCCGCCTGCCAAAAAGGTGTGTCCATATATCGATAGCGAACGTAGCTGATGGTGGCGAGTTCGATAGCCACAACGATAACGGCGATGATTGTGGCTATGTGAAAGTCCGGAATTAAAAACGGCAGCGTGTGTCCGATCCCCCCCGCCATGGTCATGAATCCCGTAGCTGCACCCCGAATCCAAGGAGAACCGCGCCCCGTAAGCGATCCGTCGTCCGATTGTGATTCTGCGAATCCCATCGAAATTCCCGCACCGATGGATGCCGCGAGGCCCACTAGGAATGCTTTCCAGCTATTTTGCGTGGCGAACGCTGCCGCGAACAGTGGTGCGAGTGTTGAGATCGAACCGTCTATTAGCCCGAGGAGTCCCGGCTGGACGATTTGGAGAAGGTACAACCGCTTGTGTGATTCGCTCTCGTCGGACTTGGCTTTTTCGGTGAGGTGTTTTTCTTCGTATTCCCCGGCGGCGCGTGTGTGCTTGCGTTCTTCATCCGCCAGCATGTTCAGCAGTTCACGCGTGGGAGCATCCGCGGCCATGCTTGCTGCCCGCGAGTAGAAGCGGCTCGCTTCCATCTCCATGATTTCCGCCTGCCGCCGAGCTACTTTCACGCCCAGCGGCCGCGTCATCCATACCGGGCGCCTTTTCAGAAATCCCCGCACATCCTCGCGGCGGATCGGAGGAATGTGGTCGCCAAAACGCTGCCGGAATAATGTCAGCAACCGGTCGCGGTGGCCGGCCTCTTCCACGCGCATTTCCTCGAACATTTCCGCGGTCGCGGGGTAAGAATCGCGCAGCGCATCCGCAAACTCGCCGTAAATGCGGCCGTCCTCTTCCTCGTTGGCAATCGCCACGGCGACAATCTCTTTTTCGCTCAAATCCTTGAAACGCTTCAGCATCAGGGCCAGGTCCTCGCAAAAAGTAACGTAGAGAATCGCACAAACCGCCCGGGGAAGCCAATGGCGATAGGTAAGAGCCTGCAGCCGGGACCGAAGAGGATGTAGGGCCGAGAAATCTCAAAATATATGGGGACCCTCCTCCGCTGAAGCTTCGGCGGGCAAGGGAAAATCAAAAATGTCGGCGCCCCTCGGCTGCGCTCGGGACAAGCCGACATTTTGACAGAGGGTATGCCCCCCTGTTTTTGCGTATGTAGGAGAAACAAAGAAGTTGCGAGCGAAGCGTGCGTATGTAGGGGAAACAAATGACTTAGAAACGGGGCGAATTGGTCTGACAAGAAAACCGGTATATCCCCCACCCAGGGGTGTCCCGTATGTACGGGAATAATTGGACTTACGGAAGGGCCGCGTATCTACGGGAATGATTCGACTTAGGGAATTTCTGGAGGAGGCAGGAAGGGGCGCAGGGTGGAAAGAGAAAACTCCCCGCGCGATCATCCGACATTCTCTCAAAGTATAGCTACTTTATCAACAGTATTGCGTAGTACTGGGACGATTTTGCGGCGAAAGGGTAACGGGATCGAACTCGCAGGCTAAGAGTTGAAAGTCAAAAACTACCCATTCGAAAAACGAAGGAAACGTTCCGTCTGTCCCCGGGTTCCAACATCGGAAAGAGCGGCGCATGTCACGTCTTTCGCCATACGATGGCGACTCACATGCTGGAAAATGGAGCCGACACGCGCTACATCCAAGAAATGCTCGGGCACGCACGATTGGACACAACTCAAATTTACACGCATGTCTCTATTCGGAAGCTGAAGCAGGTTCACGCTCGAACGCATCCGTCCGCCCGCATTTAAGGTCAAGCAATAGGCACCAAGAAAGTGGTAATACGCCCCCGCATCTGGAATTACAATTTGAGACTGTGGGAATGGCCCCGAACATCTGCAAGGGTACGCTTCAAGAGCACGAGTTGTATTACCGCGCCAGATACTACGACGCTAGTCCTGGAAGATTTCTCAATGAAGACCCATTGCAAGGCGGGGGCGGTGCGCCAAACTTCTATTCATACGTCCGCAACAATTCTACAAATCTTGTTGACCCATTTGGACTGAACCCGGCATGGCCCTGGATAGGGCCAATAATAAGGCCATGGGGACCAATCTCGATTCCGTGGGGGAAAGTCCTGGGAGCAACCGGCAGGGCCGTTGCCATACCGATTACTATTGTACTTGAACTTACGCTTGGCGCAGAAGCGACTAATTCGCGCGACGACGTGGTCCCGAAGCCTTGTGATAAGAACAAGCAAGATTGTGACAAAGAATGGGCGGATGCCTATGCCGATTGTCAAAAATTGCTTGCTTTACCTCATCCGCCACGCTCAATGACAGGGGGTTATACTGATCTACATAATTGCGCTCGCGGATTGGTATCTGAAGCATGCGGGGGCAATCCCCTTCCGGGTAAGAAAAAATGAATATTTCCGATCTACGCCAAAGAGCTGACCGTGGTAGCGTCGCTGCCCAGACCATTCTGGGTACCTGTTACTTGGACGGGATCGACGTTGAGGTCGATCACAAAGAAGCATTCCGACTCTTGTCGGCTGCGGCTGACCAGGGCGCATCGCGAGCGAAAATGAATCTGGCTCGCATGCACGCCGAAGGGCTGGGTACCCCCCAAAACCTAGAGGAGGCGGCTCAGCTTTATGAAGAGGCAGCCGATGCGGGCGAGTTTCTTGCGCAAGTCGAACTCGCGCGCATGTATGTACGTGGAATGGGGGTGCCAGCCAACCCTGAAGCGGCTCAACGCTGGTATGCGGCTGCGGCGGCACAGGAAGCCAGCGTCGGCGACTGCGATGAACTGCGAGAGGCGAAAGCTCACGGCAGGAAGCCATCCTAGCAATGGCGCGGTAGTACGATTCACTACCGTAGCTACAGCCGCCACATTCATCTTGCTGGCCATCGTATCGGGATCTCAGAGTGAATCGAATAGTTCCTTTACCTCGTAGTTGACCAAATTTCCATCATTGTCGAAGTTAAACTCCATATGGATGTGTGCCCTTATTAGACCGATCGTACTTCGATCAATCTCGGCGTAAATGCGGTGGTATTCTGGCAGATAGTCTGAGTGGCGAATGTCTTGTGAATCCAAGAAGCGAAGTACTGAAGCCTTGTCCGATCCCCGATTTAAGTTTTTAGCAATTGTGAATTTGACATGATTGGGGTCCACTCGGTGAACTCCGTGGATCAATAAGACGCCCATTCCGAAGGTGGCTACGACGACCAGCAGCACCAGCAGCGGCGTCTTCCAGCGAGAACTTGGAACTAGACCTCTTGTTTGGGTGTGCATGATGTGGGCCTTAGTGTGGAATCGGTACTCCCCAACCAGGCGCGAAGAAGTGTGGGCTCCAGCCTCCATACCCCAAAGCTTGAAGGCCACCGCTGGCAACAGAGTTGCTATTAGGGCCACGCAAGTCGTAGGGTTGACCCGAGACTCCGCTTGCAAACCCCTGCAGGATTTTCTGGTCAAGTTGACACGGTCTGCCGTCGTCAGGAGTAATGAGCTCCATCTGATCCTCGTCAAGGAATCGACTTTCCTCCAGTTCACGGACATATGGGTAGACTCTTGCGTCTATTTTGGGTGAGCACCATGGACAGATTGGCCCGTCCGTCGCGGAGTTTAAAACCTGACGGTTCTTTCCTTCACCCAGAACAACGTAGGTGTGCTCGACATTGATGGAGCCACAAGTAAACACCAATGTAAAAATCGCATGGTGTCCAACGGAAACCCTGCAGAGCCCACTCGGATCGAGGAAATTGGCTGAATTGTTACGAACGTATCCATAAAAGTTAATACCACCCTGAAACCGCACTGGGTCCTCGCCTATGAATCTACCCGTCTGCGGATCGTAGTATCTGGCGCGATAGTGCGAAAGAGTGGCTTCTGCGCTAAAGATGAGAAACGTCCTGTGTGTCCCAGTTTCCTCCGTAAGCATAGGACTATTTAGGCTGGTATTGGTACTTCAAGATGGCCAGCAAGTTCTCGTTTTCTGGATTCGTGCTATTTGGATAATGGAAGTTGACGAAATGCCATCGGCCAGCTTCAAACGCCATTTCCGCCACAACCTGAGGTCTTTTGCCTTGATCGGAGACAGGTCTGGACCACACCCCGTAAACCTCTGCCCGACAGGTATTACTCTTATAAGAAACTCGTCGTACTACGTAATGGTCTGCTGGGTCCTGCGTGTTTAGAATTGGGTCGAAATCCAGCACAGCATCTTTTTCCGTCTCACCCTTAGCGTCGGCTTTCGTTAGGGCGCGGACGATCTCGCCGCTAAACGAATGTGGTCTATATTTGATAGCTGCTCCCCAAGGTGTTATCTGAGTTTTGCCTCTCAGTTCTTTTTGGTCGTTACCGGCATACCAGTCATAGAAAGATTGGGCGAACTTCTTGCATGCCTCCAAGCTGGCCTCGGATCTGACCTGCGCTCGAAGCGAACTAGCACCTAAGGAGAAAAGGCATAATGGCAACAGTGCTTTCATTATCAGTTTCCTCACGACATTTTCCTTGCATGAACTAATTTGGAAAAAAGCCGCCCGCGCTTACTAATTACAACGATATAAATTGAACGGTTGGGGGCCATACTTTTTCAGATTGGGATAAAAATGCGTGCCGTCTGGCAGTGGAGGTCCTTGGTTGTAGTCCGAGACCCATGAGGTACCATCCCAGACCTCGATATGACCATTCGGATTTGAGCCGTTGGCGGGTTGGAAAACTGAAATATCTCCTACTTTTGGAGAGTATCCCGGCCCCTGCGGCACCTCTGAAAACCCGAGGTTATTCGTAAGGAATGGCCCCCAATCCTTGGCAGAGACGGGAGACCCCTTCGTATTTGCACCTGCAGCCTCAAGCCCTTGCCTTACGTTTTTTGTACATGACCCCATTGAATGCGGATTAGCGTGCGCATCTAGCCAGCTCACAAGCTTGTTGAGGTCAATCGGACAGTCTCCGCTAGGATCGATTAATTCAATCGGGCTATTGCCCACAAATTCATAAAAGTCTTTTCCCCCTGCAAACCTTACAGGGTCCTCGTTTACGAACCGTCCCGAACTCGGATCGTAGTATCTGGCGCGGTAGTACGAAAGACGAAAGGTAATCATCCAGAAACGTTCCTCTGCCAGTCCCCTCCTTCATATCGCGCCGAGCCAGCGGGCAGCAATCCCACCGAGCACTGCGCCTAGAATAAGTGAAAGAGGCCCAGCGTAACCTCTAAAACGAAGTGCTCCGATTCCGGTTAAAAGGGTGGCTATTGCGATCGAATTGAAGGGCCAATCCAGCAGGCGCATGCAGAAAATTGACAAATACACCAGCGCGCGGTAAGCCACACCCTGTCCAGGCGACAACAGTGGCGGGAAATTGGAGCCTGGCCAATTCAATAGCACGCGCAAAACCACTACGGTCAGCATCGCCAGGAAAGCGGAGATTGCGCAAGCTTTTACTCCAAGCTGCAAAGAGCCTAGTGACTTGTCCTGACCGTCGGGTGGCAAGGCCTCTAAGGGCAAGTTTCCTTGGGGAATCCGCTCTCGAATATGTTCGACCAGAGCTCTGTCGAGTTCGTACTGTGAACCGAATTTTGCAGGCTGATATAGAGCGAAATAGAGTCTTCCAAGCGGAGGTTCAAAATTCCGAAGTCTAAGATAATGTAATCCCCAAAAGAGGGGAAAAACAGGCCGTCCACACTTGACGATGTCGCTGTATTCGATTCTGCGCCATTTGCGGAATCGCCTGTAGAAAAGGCACTCGTCGCTGGGCTTAACTACGCCGACCGCGATGAATTGCAATATCCCTAATAGGATGATGATTCCGCTCAGAGCAACACCAACCGGCTTTGTAGTTGAAGATGTTGCGGCAAGAAGGCCTATCAATATCAACAAAGTCGGCATGAGAATTTTGCTACTGAGAGGGCGCATATCGTCGCCAGCAAGGAACTTCGGTTCATGACCTTGTTGTTTCAAAGATAAGTTCCTTTCGTAAACGACCCATGTGGAGATCGCGGCCCAACTTCGCTACACAAGGGTGCTCAATCGCAGATGGGCTCGACGGTTGTATTTGAACCGCCGCCAGCGTATCCCTTGCCGCCCAACCCAATTCCCCCGGTGAGCGTCCCCTGCCAGACTCGTTGGCCCTTCGTCCCTTTGCCGAGAGCGACATCAAGTCCACCACCAAGTATGTCGCCAACACCGACCCCGCCTGCCCCGAAAGGCCCGCCCAAGTCGTCAGGAGTTTGAGCATTGGAAATCGAAACTTGAGGGCCAGCGTATCCGCCGAAACCCCCAGCGACTCCGGCGGTAAGACTCGTAGCTATTGCGGCCTGACCGTTGGGACTCACGACCAACTGCCGCGAGGCACCAGCTGAACCACCGGCATAACCGCTTGCCGGTTCGCTGGGTAGTCCACCAGGTCCACGTATACCGGGCCCACCGCCTATCGATCCTCCAACACCTATCCCTATCGTCCAGCCAGTCGCTTTAGATACGGGTTGCAATATTTTTATAACCAACCGCTGGAGCCCATTTGGATCCATGCAGGGGCCACATTCTTGCAACCCGAAACTGTCGAGCCGATTCGTGACCCTGTTATGAACGTAAGCATATCTGTCTATTCCGCCTCGGAATCCGATTGGGTCCTCCGACAGAAACCTCCCGTCCTGCGGGTCGTAGTATCTGGCGCGGTAGTAATAGAGGCTAGTTTCCGTGTCCCATTCCCGTCCCGTGTAACGGAAGTTGTTCACAATGCTGCCAGAAGTGGCGACGATGTTGCCGAAGGAGTCGTAAGTATAGTTCTGCGCCACCGC
>DASSGJ010000288.1:0-2230 GCA_035693545.1 Candidatus Acidiferrum sp. | reverse complement strand
GCGCCGCTTGCGCCGGTCACACCCACGGTAATCGTTTGTCCCTTGATGGCAGGCATGGAATTATGTGCGGTGCTTTCAGTCTCGCAGCGGCTTCGAGGCAAGTCAAGCTTAGCTGCAACGTGGCGGCAATGCTAAGATGCGAAGCGGTCAAATGCGATGAAATCCGACGAACTTTTGAAACTTTTGCAGGCGGTGGAGTCCGGGAAACTCATCTCGGAAGCCGCCCTGGCCAAGATGAAGCATTTGCCGTTCGAGGATATCGGCTTCGCCAAGGTGGATCATCATCGCGCGCTGCGGCAGGGGTACGCGGAAGTGATATTCGGCAAGGGCAAAACGCCCGGGCAGGTGGCGGAGATTGTGCGCGCCATGGTTTCGAAGAAAGCGTCGAAGCACAATGTGCTGGTCACCCGTGCCGACAGCAAGATATTTGCGGCTGTGAAGCGCGTCAGCCGCGATGCGAAATTCCACACCCTCTCCGGCGTTATTACCATCGAACGAAGTAGAGAAATCTCGGGGAAGGGAACCATTCTCGTCGTTTCCGCCGGCACCAGCGACATTCCCGTGGCCGAAGAGGCCGTGCTGACCGCCCGCATGATGGGCAATCGCGTGGAGCAACTTTTCGATGTCGGCGTTGCCGGCATTCACCGCTTGCTGGAACATCGCAGCGCGCTGACGGAAGCCCGCGTGATTATTTGCGTGGCCGGAATGGAAGGGGCGTTGCCTAGCGTCGTGGGCGGCTTGGTCGGGATTCCCGTCATCGCCGTGCCTACCAGCACGGGCTACGGCGCGAGTTTCGGCGGCGTTGCCGCGCTCTTAGGCATGCTGAATTCCTGCGCATCCAACGTCACCGTCGTCAACATTGACAACGGATTCGGCGCGGCGTGCGTCGCCTCCTGCATCAACCGGTTGTAATCAAATATTTCGCAGTAGAACTTTCATCACGCCGCGCTTCTGGGCGAACTTGATGGCTGCGGGCGCATCTTTCAGCGGGAAAATGCGGGAGATCAGCGGTGTGGGATTCACTTTGCCGGAGCGGAGCAAGGAGATCGCTTTGGCAAAGGGACCGCAGCGCGAGCCTACGACTGTGATTTCCTTCACGACGATGGGCCAGGTTGCCACGGGTGCGGCGCCGTGGAACGTGGATTTCAGCAGGAGCGTGCCGCGCGGTTCGGTCATGTGTTGCGCCAGAGCCAAGCCACTCGGCGAACCGGTTGCCTCCACTACCAGCCGGTAGTTTTCCTTCACATGGGTCAAACCGCTTGCATCGCCCCGAACTCGTTTCGTCGCCACTCCTATCTTTTGCGCCAGCGCCAACTTGCTCGCGTGCTTTCCGTACAGGACTACGCGTGTACCCGCCGCGCGCAACACCATAGCGATCAGCTGTGCCAGCTTGCCGTCACCGAGAACCGCCGCGCTGCGAAATTCTCGAATGTCGAGTTGAGCCAGAATCTGGCAGGCCGCGGCCAGTGGTTCGATGAAGACAGCTTTCTCGTCGCTTACGCTGGAGGGCACAAAATGCAGATTTTCGACCGGGAGCGCCAGATATTCCGCAAACGCTCCGTCATGGGCCACGATTCCCAGCACGGTCCGTCGCGCACAGTGAGTCTTCAGCCCGCGCTTGCAAAATTCGCAGAGCGGCCGAAATCCATAAGCTACGCAACCGACATTGATTTCGCCCGCCACGCGCTTGCCGACCCAGCGTTTCCGAGCGGCTTTTGAAACGCCGGCGACATCCGCGACCTCGCCGACAAATTCATGCCCCGGAGTGCCGCGAAACCCGTGATACCCGCGCAGAATCTCTACATCGGTATTGCAGATTCCGGCAAGCCGCAGGCGAACCAACGCCCAGCCCGGACGCAGGCGGGGAACCGGCTTACGCACCTTGGACAGCTTCTTTCTTCGCACCACAAAGGTGATCATCTTCATTTCAGTTTTTGGCTTTTTCCGGAAAGCGACGGTGAATTGATCGGGCCACGCCAATTATTCTGATGCATCCTCTAGCGCAGTGCCAGGAGCAGGGCTTCGGCGAGCGCGCCTTGCTGCTCCGGGAATACCGTTCGCAGATCAATGAGCAGGCGGTCGTCTTCAATTCTGGCAATTACCGGTGCAGCGCCCGCGGTTGTGCGCAGCCGGATCTCCAATTCACTCGCCGAATGCCGCGCGCTGGCAATCCGAATCATCTTTGTCGGCAGCGATTGCGCCGGTGTAGAACCTCCGCCGACCAGCGATT
>DASSGJ010000287.1:0-11897 GCA_035693545.1 Candidatus Acidiferrum sp. | reverse complement strand
GTCGTGGAAATCATCGAACAGCAGATCCTTCCAACTGCGATCCAACTCCTCGGACGGATACTTCCTTCCAAACAGGGTGGCGGCCGTGGAAAACTTCTCGGCGTTCAGCAGCAACTCCTCCGTCTTGCGAATTCTCCGTTTGGTCTCTGCCTGGGTCGTAAATACTCCGCGGTGATATTCAAAATAAAGCTCGTCCCGCCATACCGGTACATTCATGCTGGCGACCTTCGGTTGCAAATCCGCAAAAAACGCTGTCGCCGTGCTCAGTTGTAGATTCGGAAACACCACGTCCGGCTTCATCCAGCGCGTCGCCGTGTCCAGCATCGTTCGCGTGGGGCCCCCACCGTGGTCGCCGACACCGTAGAGGTGCATCATCTCCGCATTTGGCGCTGGCTTCGGACCATAAAGCGCCGGCACCCACACAGAAACGTCCTTCCCTAGCTGTACGGGTTCGATTCCCATCGCATAGTCGTGCGGAAAATAAGTCAGCAACCGGCTGCCGTCCGGCGCTTCCCACCAGAACAACTTGTGCGGGAACACAGTGAATTCGTGCGCCCACATCAGTTTCTGAGTCACAAAGGTATCGATCCCGGCTTTCTTGTAGATTTGCGGCAACTGCCAGTTGTACCCGAACGAGTCCGGGTTCCAGCCGATTTTCACGTCCACCCCGAATTTCTGCTGGAAGTAACGTTTACCCACCAGAATCTGCCGGATCAACGATTCACCGCCGGGCATGTTCAAATCCGGCTCCACCCACATTCCGCCCACGATTTCCCATCGGCCTTCCTTCACGCGCTGTTGAATCTCCTTGAACAGATCCGGATATTTCTCTTCCATCCACGAATACGTCCGCGCCGACGACATCGTGAACTTGAACTCCGGATATTCGCGCATCAAATCCAGCGCGCTTCGAAACGTGTTGCGTACTACCTCCACTGTTTCGGTCCACGGCCATAGCCATGCCATATCAATGTGCGAGTTTCCGTCCGCCCGAATGGTGAACTGTTTCAGCCACGGCGTCAGCGCCTGCAGCTTGCTTTGCGCTCTTCGCAAGGAGTCGTCGAACGCGGCTTGATCGCCACGGTCCAGCGCATTCAAATCCACCGTTTTCACCGCCCCATTCAGAATCGCTTCGTGTTCCGCCCGCCCTTCCGGAAATGCGGCCACCATCGGTTGCGCGGCCAGGATTTCGTCTCGGAAAATTCCCGGATCCGGGCGGCTCGCCGGAGGAGTAATCAGCAAGCGGCTCCGGCTGACCTTGGTACTGTTTTCCGCAGCCTGAATCCGCAGCGCCACCAGAAAGGTGTCGCCCGGCTGGGCATTTTCCGTCAGGACGATTGGCTGCAGGGTATCTGCATCGGTGCGGGAAACCATCGCCCCGTTCGAAAATACAGTGATCATCACAAAGTCATCGCTGTCCACCGCAAGGTCCAATTGGATGCGCGCCCCGCGCAGGCTATAGCCGTTCAACGACGCGGGAACTTCAATTCGCCGTCGCAGCACTCTTGGCCCCGTTTTCCAGGCCTCACCGCTTTTGACGGCCGGCCACTCTTTGTCGTCTAATGAGGAATCTTCGGGATGCGCAATGTCCGCGTGGTAGCGCCATTCATCCAAGGGCATCGTGACAATGGATTCCAGCCGGTCGGTGAGGGATTTATATGGATTGTCAGCCGCGGTCCCTTGCGCCGCGCAGATTCTGCCAGACATGAGTATGGCAATTCCCAATGCCGCAAAAATGTCACTGATCCTGCCGCCAAGTTTTGTCACCATAGACGGTGTCCCCGTTCCAGAATGTGAGATTGACGATTGATTCGGCTATCGGTCATAGTTTCCGGCCGCCAGCGATTTTACACGTTGCTATCGCCTTCGGTGTGGCCGAGAACCAAGAATTTTTCGGTTGTCAGGTGACGTGGAAAATGGCATTGTCTCCCCGCCGGGCAACCGGGACACAGCGGAGTTCCGAAAACCACATTCCTTCAACGGGTGTATGAGTGCGCGGCGTACGAGTGACCAAAAACAGAGACAAGGGGCGTGGAAAGGCCCAAGCCAAGGCTGCAATGCTTTTGAAACTGGAGTTGCAGAGCAATCCGGAAGCATTATGCCTCGTTCGAGCCACCGTGGAACGCGCTGCGGAAGTGTTGCATTTTCACGACGCCGAGACCCGCGCCATAGTCCGCTCTGTGGATGAAGCCCTTGCCAACGTTCTGCGCCACGCCTACCGCGGACGCCCGGGCCTGCCCATCGAGATGAGTTGCAGCCGCGTCGAGCCGGGTGGCGAAAAAGCGGCGCAGGGTGGAATTGAAATTTTGCTGACGGACAAAGGCGTGCCCGTCAAACAGGCTGAACTCAAAGGCCGGCCGCTCGACGATATACGTCCCGGAGGCCTGGGCCTGCACTTCATCCACGAGAGCATGGACGAAGTTGAATTTACACGCAAGAAAGGCAAGAATCTCTTGCGCATGGTTAAATATTTATCGCCAAGTTCCCAGGCAGCAGCATCAGAAGGAGAACAGAAGTGCAGATAGCGGCCCGACCGGCAACTGGTGGCACCATCCTCGATATTACAGGGGACATTGACCTGGCTCATTCGCCGGCCATGCGTAAGGCGTTGCTGCAGGAGATCAAGGAGAAGAAGACGGCCAAGGTGTTCCTCAATCTGGAAAAAGTTCGGTATATTGACAGCTCCGGCATCGCCTCCCTCGTCGAAGGCCTCAAGGCCTCCCGCGATCAGGGCTCCCGTCTTATCCTTTACGGCCTCAGCAAGACCGTCCGTGAAGTCATGGAGCTCTCTCGTTTGCAGAAGATTTTCGAGATTCACGATAGTGAAGCCCAGGCGCTTGCTTCCTAGCGTCCGAGCCAGGTCAGTTCCCCGCAAAGGTAGCCGCAACACGTGGAATTCTTTGGGAAAATAGGCAGTTCTGTCGAAGGCGGTCTGGCCTACGTAGGGTCTCTGACGATGCTGGCCGGTCGCGCTGCGTATTTCACCTTCATCGGTCCGTTTCAAGGGAAGCCGCTTCGTTTTCAGCGAGCGGCGGCTCAAGCCATGGAGGCGGGTGTTCGCGCGCTTCCCATCCTTTCCTTAATCACTTTTTTTATCGGCTTGATCCTCGCTCTTCAGGCCGCTTATGAATTGCGCCGCTTCGGGGCCATTAGTTTTGTCGCCAGCGCAGTGGCGCTTTCCATGACCCGCGAACTCGGGCCGCTGATCACCGCCGTCATTGTCATCGGCCGCTCCGGTTCGGCGTTCGCCGCCGAACTGGGAACGATGAAGGTCTCCGAGGAAATTGACGCGCTGGAAACGATGGCTATCAATCCCGTCAGCTTCCTCGTCGCGCCCAAATTCGTGGCCATGCTTCTGATGCTCCCATGCCTGACAATCTGGGCCAACTTCATGGGAATCCTCGGCGGATCGCTCTTTGGCGTTCTGCAAGCTGATTTTACGTTCTGGCGCTACATCATTGCCTCTCTCGACGCGCTTTTCATGCGCGACGTTATGACCGGTCTGGTCAAAAGTTTCATGTTCGGCGCCACGATCACGGCCGTTGGTTGCCTGGAGGGATTGAATACCACGGGCGGCGCCGAGCAGGTCGGCCGTTCCACAACGCGCGCCGTGGTTATGTCCATTTTTCTTGTGATTCTGGTCGACCTTGTCTTTACAATGCTTTTCTACTTCCTGGGAGAGCACTAGGCTTATGGCGGCGGCAGCAGACATTTTCGGTGCGGACACGTCTTTTGACGGCCCGATGATTTCTCTCCGCGATCTTCGTGTCAGCTACAGCGGCCGGGAAATTCTGCACGGGATTAATTTCGACGTCCAGCGCGGCGAAACGCTGGTCATTCTCGGCGGGTCCGGTTCCGGCAAAAGCACGCTGCTCCGCACCCTGGTTGGGCTTGAAAAACCGACTTCCGGCGAAGTGTGGATTCGCGGCAAGAATTTTTCCGCCATCTCCGAGGCCGAGCGCGATGAAATTCGCAAGCGGCTCGGCATGTCCTTCCAGGGCGGCGCTCTGTTCGGCTCGATGACGGTCGGTGAGAATGTGGCCTTGCCGCTGGAGGAGCACACCAAACTGGAACCAACGACGGTCGAGATTATGGTGCGCTTGAAGCTCGATCAGGTGGGCCTCTCCGGTTTCGAAAATTTCCTTCCCTCACAATTAAGCGGTGGCATGAAAAAACGAGCCGCGGTTGCCCGCGCGCTGGCCATGGACCCGGAGATTCTTTTCTTCGACGAGCCTTCTGCCGGACTCGACCCAATCATCGCCGCCGGCATTGACCAGCTCATCCTGGAATTGAAGAAGGCATTCCACATGACGATTATCGTGGTCACCCACGAACTCGCCAGCGCGTTTCTGATTGCCGACCGCATGGTCCTGATCAACAAGGGAGATGTGGTCGCGCTTGGCACCACGGAAGAGATGAAAAATAGCAAACATCCCAAGGTTCGGCAGTTTCTCGACCGTATTCCCGAACCAGCGGTTGCTCAGGAATTGGATTATCTGCAAATGCTGACAGAGCCCTCAACAAAATCAGGTGAAGGTCGTCAGGGGAAGAGCAGGTAGAGATGGAAGCAAAACGCGAACAGGTTTTTGTCGGACTATTTGTCGTCATCGCCGCGGTACTCCTTATTGCTACGGTGTTCTCGATCTCCGGCGCTTTCGCCGGTCCGGCGCGCCACTTCCATGCCAAGTTCCACAACGCCGCGGGTCTGGAACGAGGTGCGACCGTCCGCTACGAAGGCGGCCCGAAAATCGGCCGCGTGGAAGGCGTCAAGATCGATCCCAAAGATCCGACGTTCATGGACATGGAATTTAGCGTCAAGGAAGATCTGCCGATCAAGACGGACAGCCACGTGGCCATCCTCAGTTTCAGCCCGCTCGGAGACAATCACCTGGAAATCAAGGCTGGTTCTCCCGGTGCCGCGCGCGCCACCGACGGCGCCATTCTTCCCGCGGATCAGTACGTCGGCTTCAACGAATTAACCGAACAAATCAACAAGGTCATGCCGCAGGCCCAGGAATTGATGGCCAACCTCAACGTGCGCGTCAAGGAATTAAGCGTGACGATCGCTCGCGTCAACGATCTTCTCAACGATCAGAATCGCGCCAACATTTCCGCCAGCATCTCCGATCTGCAGGGCATGCTTCGCGAAGACCGGCCAGTCATCAAGTCCGCTCTTAACAATGTGAACGGTGCCAGCACCAAGCTGGGCCCCATGCTCGACGATCTCAAGAAGACCTCCGCCCAGGCCGACGAAACCCTGAAGAAGCTCGACGCCATGCTCGGCGAGAATCGTGAGGATCTCCGCGCGTCCATCAAGAAACTTCGCGAATCCCTGAACAATGTGAACAGTATCACCCGCCGCCTCGACCAGACTTTGGACGTCAACACCGAGACCATCGACGAACTCTTTATGAATATGCGCGATGTTTCGGAAAATCTGCGGGAGTTTACGGACATCATCAAAACCCGGCCGTCGGAACTTATCCGCTCCACCGGCCCGAAGGAACATAAACCCGGAGAGCACCCATGAGACTCAGCGATTGCATCATTTCTCGGAAGATTGGCATGCCGGCTGCCTGCCGGCGGTTCGGAAAAATTGGCGGAGCCTTAGCGATCGGCGCGTTGTTGGCCTCCGGACTGTCCGGGTGCGGCAGCATGAAGCCGGTGAAGTATTACCAGCTGACGCATCCTCCCACGTCCGCGATCGGCAACTCGCCGTCGCCGGTGGACGTTTCAATTCTCGTCCGGCCGTTCCAGACCTCTCATCTATACAGAGAGGATCGAATCGTGTATGGCGGGGAGGGCGAGGAAGTCGGAGTGTACGAGTATCAGCGTTGGGTTGAGCCACCCGTGGAGCTTTTGCAGGACGCCCTGGCTCGTGGACTTCGTTCTTCCGGCCATTTTCGGAACGTAACCACCCTGCGCAGCGATAGCAACGTCGATTTCAGTTTGACCGGGCATCTTTACGCGTTTCGGGAAGTCGGCACCGGCGGCGTAGTCGGCCGGTTGTTCTTCGACGTCGAGCTGCACGACCTTAAAGCCGGAAAAGTTGTCTGGCGCCATACCTACAACCATGATGAACCCAGCACCGGCAAATCCGTCGGCGACGTCGCTGCCGCTTTGAACAAAAATGTCCAGCTCAGCGTCCAGGAAGTTCATGACGGCGTGATGCAGGCGCTCGCGAACTACACGCAAAAATAGGCTTCGCTCCGCTGCTGTTAAACCTCTTCGTTTAGTCGCTTAAGATTGCAGCAGTGCCGTTGCATTTTCTATCATCGCGTCGACGCCCATCAACTACCGCATTCCCTTGTATTTGGGCGGCGATGTGAAACATTCGCGATTTCCCGCTGAGGTAAACCTCATCAATTTGCGTGTCTCTGTTTTCCGCTGATTGCTGGGTGAATCGTCTAAAAACAGAACTTCTCCTCCTGAATCAGCAACTTATCGCCTGCACAAAAACTTGCGCGTGATTGGTACCCCGATTGCCTTTTAGTAGTGCGAAGTTCAGAAACAAAAGAGGCCAGGAAAAAACAGCGAAAGGAAAGAACAAAAACACCGGAGGTGCTTTATGACAGTCATTCTGATGCTCGCCATGTTCGCAACGTTTCTCACCATCGATTATCTGAGAAAAGGCAAGGAAGAAACCAAGGTTACCGAAGCCGGAGAGGAAGCCCTCCCAGCTTCTCCTCGTGTGCAGCCGAAATATATCGCCGGTTTTGAACTCCCCGAAAATCGCCGTTATCACCCTGGCCACACCTGGGCGTTGCAGGAAAGCCCAACGTTGGTGCGTGTCGGGCTCGATGATTTCGGTACGCGCCTCGCAGGCAAAGTGGACGCAATCGTTCTCCCGAAGCGCGGCCAGTGGCTTCGACAGGGCCAGAAGTTCGCTACGCTCCACCGTGCGGGGCACAGTGTGGATTTGGTCTCCCCAGTGGAAGGGGAAGTGACCGGGGTAAACGAAGCGCTTCTTTCAGACACTGGCGCGGCCAACACAGATCCCTACGGACAGGGTTGGTTCGTCTCGGTTCTCGCCCCCGACCTGAAAGTCAGCCTCCGCAACTTGCTGAACGGCAGCCTGGCGCGCAGGTGGATGGCCGACGCTGCGCAGCAACTCCAGATGCGAATTCCCGCGATGGCCGGTGAAGTCTCCCAGGACGGCGGCCTGGCGGTTCACGACCTCACACCCGAAATTCCGAACGTGAAATGGGAAGAGATTACCCGCGAGTTTTTCCTGAGCTGAACGAAGTCTGAACCTCCGGCGCAGCGAAGCAGTAACCCAGAATCCCGGCTCCTGAAAGGAGCTGGGATTCTTCGTTTTGGTGCTCCAATTCGGGACAGAGAAGTACCTTTACAGCCAGAAAAATCATGTATTTACAGCGTGACCGCGGTCACGCGGAACCGTGACTCCCTTCACTGGAAAGTGCAGTGATTTTCAGCATACTTACGTTGGGCCAGCGAGTGCGTAGAAGGTTTTATCGCTGACGAATTCATCTCCGCTGAACTTCTTTACAGTTCGCGGACATCCGGAAACAATATCTGGCCCGATGTCTAGATGACTTTCCGCCAGCCTCAAGACCCTCTCGCGGCACGGAATCGAAACGGTAAGACTCGATCCAAGCCCGTCTGAAACGAACGCTCCGACTTGAATCCGCCCCCGTTGCTTACGTACCGGCGAGAGACCACTTCTCGCTTTAGGAGCGTATATGAGCAAGGGGATCTTGTACGATTCAACGCTCTGCATCGGCTGCAAATTGTGCGAGAAGGCCTGCGCTGAACACAACGGCCTTCCCTATAACGACGACATCGCCGCCGAGTCCCAACAATCAGAGCACAAGTTTACGGTCGTCCTGACCGAAAACGATCATTTCATGCGCAGGTTGTGTATGCATTGTGATGAGCCGGCCTGCGCTTCGGTCTGCCCGGTCGGCGCTTTTCACAAGACTGCTTTGGGTCCCGTCGTTTACGACGTCTGGAAATGCATCGGCTGCCGTTACTGCATGGTGGCCTGTGCGTTTGCGCAGCCCAAGTACGAATGGGGTTCGCTCAATCCTCGCGTCCGCAAGTGTATTATGTGCCCCGACTTGATCAAGCGGGGACAGGCCACCGCCTGCGCCCAAGCGTGTCCAACGGGCGCGACGAAGTTTGGGGAGCGCGACCAATTACTGCTGGAAGCTCAGGAACGCATCAACCAGAATCCATCCAATTATTACCCGCACATTTATGGAAAAGAGGAAGTGGGTGGAACCTCGGTCCTGCTTCTTTCCGCTGTGCCCTTTGAACAGTTTGGCTATCCGTCCATCGCCAAGATCGGCGACAAGGCGCTGCCCGAACTTACGGGCCGGGTCATGAACAAAGTCCCGGATTTCATCCCACTCTGGGTTCTTGTTCTGGGTGGCGTTTACTGGCTCGCCCATCGCAAGGAAGAAGTTGCGGCAGCGGAAGCCATCGAAAAGCGAGGGGGTGTGGCATGAAATTCAAAATCACGTTCTGGCGGATCCTCTTCGTCATCATCATGATTCTCGGTGCGTACTCTGCCTACGTCCGCTATTTTCGTGGCCTCGGCGCCGTCTCCAACATGAACGACCAGTTCCCCTGGGGACTATGGATCGGGTTCGATTGCCTTTGCGGCATCATGCTGGCCGCTGGCGGATTCTGCATTAGCGGCGCGGTGTATCTCTTCAATGTCGAACGGCTGCACTGCATCATCCGTCCGGTGATTCTGACCGCGTTCCTCGGCTACTGCCTTTTCATCGTCGGCCTATTGTTCGACCTCGGCCGTCCGTGGTTCATCTGGCACCAGCTCATCTACATGAACCCGCACTCCGTAATGTTTGAAGTGGGCATGTGCGTGATGACTTACACCACCGTGCTCTTCTTCGAATTTCTGCCGAATGTGCTGGAACGCTTCCACCTGACTTGGCCGCTGAAGCTGGTCAAGGCGATCATGCCGGTTCTGATCGTTGCGGGCATCCTGCTCTCCACACTGCACCAGAGCTCGCTTGGCTCGCTCTACCTGATCATGCCGAGCAAACTGCACCCCTTCTGGTATTCGCCGGCGATGCCGTTCTTCTTCTTCGGCTCAGCGATTGCCGTCGGGCTGGCGATGACCATCTTCGAGTCCACGCAAAGCGCCAAGGCATTTGGCAGGCACCTCGAGCTTCCGGTTCTCGTGGAACTCGGTGGCGCATTGCTCGTGGCACTTTGGGTGAACGCCCTGCTGCGCTTCGAAGACTTCTTCCACCGGGGCATGCTCCCGAAAATCATTCAGCCCAGCTACGAAGCTTATTTTCTTTGGTTGGAGCTTTTGCTCGCGTTCGTCATACCCATCACCATGCTTAGCTTCAAGAAAGTAAGACTCTCGCCGAACGGGCTGTATCTCGCCTCACTCAGCGCGATTCTGGGTTTTGTCACCAACCGGCTTAACGTGAGCATCACCGGCTTTGAAACTTGGGCTGGTCATCATTTCGTTCCCAAGTGGACCGAATTGATGATCACCGTGAGCATCATTGCCATGGGCTTCTTTATCTTCGGGCTGGCTGTGAAATATCTGCCCATCTTCGAACATGAGCCGACCCCCGCGTCGACCGAAGAGCCGGAATTGCTTCGCAGGGAGTTACCCAAGCCTTCTCATGTCGCGACCTAACGCCAATTCGGTGTCCGCCGGGCGGTGGAGTGCGAGTTGGAAGAAACTCTGGGGGACACTTAGCGCAAAAATCCTGGTGCTCCTCGGCTTGTCCATGGCCGTCGTCTTTGGCCTGCTGGGCTATCTGAACATCCAACTCCACCGCAAGCACCTTGAGCGCGCTGCGCAAGCCGAAGCTGCGCGCATGAGCAGTGTCATCCTGCGCAACACTTCCTACTACATGCTGCGCAACCAGCGCGACGGTCTGTACCACATCATTACCGACCTCGCCAACGAACCCGGCGTACTCCGCATTCGCATCATCAATGAAGAAGGCCGTGTCAGCTACTCGTCGGATACTGCGGAAATTGGCCGCTTGGTGCATGGCAGTCCGAACTCGAAGATCTTTACACCCGAATCCAATCCGCCAGCCGCAATCCTTTCCGACGGCCGCCAGGCGATTCGTACCTATCTAACCTCGACCGGCGAGCGCGCCCTGGCCGTGACCAACCCGATCGAAAACACGCTGCAGTGCTCTTCCGCCGAATGCCACGCACATCCCGCCGCCATCAAAACGCTTGGCTTTCTCGACCTGAACGTCTCCCTCGCAACCACCGAGAAGAATGTGGCCGAGAGCCGCCGCTTGGTCTGGCTTTACACGATCCTTGCGATCTTTGGAGTTGCACTTTTTAACGCTGGTTTCGTTCGCCACACTCTTCACGGGCCTCTCTCGGAACTGATGAAGGGAACGGAGCATCTCGGCGCCGGCCAATTGGGCTACCAGATCAAACTGAACTCCAGCCAGGATGAACTTGCGGAGGTCGCCAAATCCTTTAACACCATGAGCCGGCAGTTACAGGAAGCGCGCAACGAAATCAACGCCTGGGCTCGCACGCTGGAAGAGCGGGTGGAACAAAAGACTCGCGAACTGACCGGCGCACGCGAGGAAATGTCCCGCGTCGAACGCATGGCCTCCATTGGCAAGTTGGCCGCCGTCGTTGCTCACGAAATCAACAATCCCCTGGCCGGAATTCTCACCTACGCCAAACTGTTGAAGAAACGCGCGTCGAAGGAACCTTCCGTAAGCACCGAAAACCTCGAAATGCTCGATTTGATCGAGTCGGAAAGCCGCCGCTGCGGGGAAATTGTTCGAAACCTGATGACCTTCGGGCGCCCCTCTTCCATGAACTACGAACCTGCCGACCTGAATAGTGTCATCGATCGCTGTGTCCGCCTGGTGCAGCACCAGTTGGACCTTAAAAATGTCGAGTTGCATCTGAACCTTGCCAAGGATCTGGCCGCGGTTCGCTGTGATCCCGGACAGATCGAACAGGTCTTGCTGGCGCTGGTGATGAATGCAATTGATGCGTTACCCAATGGCGGAACTTTAACGCTTGCCACCCATAAAGCGCCCGCAGGCACTGACGTTCAGGTGGAAGTGCGCGACGACGGCGTGGGTATGCCGCCCGAAATTCTGAAAAACATGTTTGAACCGTTCTTTACCACCAAGGAGCGCGGCCGCGGGTTGGGACTGGGTCTTGCCATCAGCCGGCAGATCGTCGAACGGCATCAGGGGAAAATCGAAGTGAAATCCGAGCCCGGCAAGGGAACTCTGTTCACAATCACGTTGCCCATGCAATCGAGCCTTGCGGTGCACCCCAGCCCCGCGGTCGTTGCAGGATAAGGGAAGAACATCATGGACACAAAATCAAGACTGCTCGTAGTTGACGACGAACTGATTGTAAGGGACTCGCTACACAAATGGTTCCGTGAAGAGGGCTACGAAGTCGCAGTAGCCGATAGCGCGCAGGAAGCGCTCGCGAAAATGGCCTCTGGCCGTTTCGACCTCGCGCTCGTGGACATCAAGATGCCCGGCGTCGACGGCGTCGAACTCCAAAAGCGTATGCACGAAATCGATCCAGAAATGCTCGTAATCATCATGACCGGCTACGCCTCGGTCGAAACCGCGGTCACGGCTTTGAAAAACGGCGCCTACGACTACATTTCGAAGCCTTTCGATCCCGACGATATGGCCCACACCGTCCACAATGCGCTCGCTCACAAGCGCGTGGAAAAAGAGAACGTCCGCCTCCGCGAAACCGTAGCTTCCGTCGTTCGTCCGCAGGAAATGATTGGGCAAAGCCCCGCGATGATTCGCGTGTTCGAAGCCATTCAAACTGTCGGCCCCACGGATGCGACTGTTCTGATCACCGGTGAAAGCGGGACCGGAAAAGAACTCTGCGCTCGCGCGATTCACGCGGCCAGCCCGCGCCAC
>DASSGJ010000286.1:0-19531 GCA_035693545.1 Candidatus Acidiferrum sp. | reverse complement strand
AAAGATAGAGCGGCCAGATGTCCAGCGTGCCGCCGGCGAGGTCAACGCGTGTAGGAGCTTTCGAATCGATGCGCATGGTGGCGCGAGCTTCAGCCAGTGCTCTTCCTCCGCTTTCCATCTTTGTCATCCCGAATCCCGCGGATTTTGCGGGATGAGGGATCTGCTTTTCGCTCTTTGAATTCCGGTTCCTGCGAGTCAGGTTCCAGAGTATAGGAAGCGCGCCCTACTTGCCGCCGGCATTTGCGGCGCGGTTGCGAAGAAGTAGAGGCCCCGCTTCGCGCGCAGCCAGCGCAGGATTCGGCTCAAAGCAGCGGCGGCAGCGCGCTTCATACGCACTCCCCGCGCCGACCACAATCAGCTCTTCGCTTTCCACCAGCCGCTGCGTGTGCACCGCCGGATTTCCGCAGCGCACGCAAATCGCGAGTAGTTTGGTGATCTCTTCGGCGATGGCCAGCAGGCGCGGCATCGGCTCAAACGGCCGCCCGCGAAAATCCGTGTCCAGCCCCGCGACAATCACGCGCTTCCCCAGGTTGGCCAGCTTGGTGCAAACGTCCACCACTTCATCGCCCAGGAATTGCGCTTCATCAATGCCCACAACTTCCGTCCGCGGCTGCAGCTTCTCCACAATCTCCGAAGCCTTGGTCACGTTGTCCGAGGGAATGCCCAGCCCGTTGTGCGAAACAATTTCGTTCGCCGCGTAACGCGAATCAATCGCCGGCTTGAAGATCTGCACCCGTTGCCGCGCAATTTCCGCGCGCCGCAGCCGCCGGATCAACTCTTCGCTCTTGCCGGAGAACATCGGCCCGACGACGACCTCGATCCAACCCATGTTGCCCTTGACTATGTCCACGCCGCGTCTCCTTGAACCACTCGCCGCCGATATCGCAAATTTGTCATTCCGAACCCCGTTCGGCTTTTGAACGGGGTGAGGAACCTGCTGGTCCCCTTGTTCCCCGCGAAAATCCCCGTATGTGTCATCCCGAACCCGCGTCTTTTGCGGGTGAGGGATCTGCTTTTCTCTACTCCCCTACTGACCGGTCTAAAGACCGGCCACTACAAAACCTATCCCACAGCCTGCGCTGCCGCCCGGTACATCTTCACATTGTAGAACGGCGCAAACGCCGCCACCACTGCCAGGCGGAACGACTCCTGCCGCGTAACCAGATTGTCGCTCAGCACTCCCCAAGCCCCCTGCCCATCGCGAATGCCAACAGCACCCGCGTAGCGATCAATGGCGATGGAAAGCTCCGTGCCGCGCGTCAAAACCTCTTCCGCCAGCAACTCCGGAATTTCGATGCTCCCCGAGCAGCCAAAATGCCCGCGCATGCCGTCGGTAACATACGCCCAGCTTTCAAGGAACACCCGGCGCACGCCATTTTCCACCGCGACATCGAGTCCGCCTTCGAGGCCAACGCAGTAGTCAGCGCGATTGCCAGAGTTAGCGAGCAGCCCGTGCAACGCCTCGGCTCGTTGCCGCGCTCCTTGCATCAACTCTTCGCGCGAAGACGGCGTATGGCTGACGCCGCTTTCGACTTCATATCCCTGAATTTCAATCGCCGCCTGGGGAGAAAGCTTCGCGGCAAAGCTGGCGGTAGCTTCCTGAACCGCCTGGAGTTTAGGCCGCCGGGTGCTCCCGACGGCGATGCGGCATGCATTCACGAATTTAGAGGCCCTGTCCCCGCAGTCTACTGGGAATCAGCCCAAAAATTCATCGCGAATTTGCCCGGCCTGAGGAAAAAGCGTGGGAAACCCGCCGAAGCTTCTGCGCGGGTGCCCCGGGTTCCGGTTTTTGGTACCCGGGTCTTGGGTTTTCCGCTTCTTCCTCCGCGCTTACTGATTACTGATCTCTGATTACTGATTACCGTTTCCTGATCGGCGGGTGGCCCGGGTTCCGGTTTTTGGTACCCGGGTCTTGGGGTTTCAACTTCTTCCTCTTCGCCTACTGATTGCTGAGGAACAGTTTTCAGAGTAGAGGCAGTTTCCGGATTCTGAAGCCGCTTTCGGTCACAGATACCATCGCCCCCTTCTTGACATCATCCTTACAAACTTTCAGGACAGTAACCAGCAAACTGGCAAGTTCCGCTCCGCCCAAGCCTTCGATCCGCACGCGAATTACAGACGGTCCGATCGCGCCGGATATCGCTAAGAGTGTGTGGAAATCCGCGTCCAACGTGACCACGATGCTGCCGTTCTGATTAGCAAAATCGAGAATTCTTGCATCGCTTGCCGTCGCGTATCCGACTTCTCCGACGTGCGCAGATTCAATACCTGCGTTAGAAAGGTGAAGGACTGTGGAGCGCGGAAGACCCTGATCGAGCAGCAATTTCATCGGGCATGGGGAAACGGCAGAACCTTGTCGTCAACCAGGGCGGCCGCGAACGCCAGGGCCTGGCGGATGTCTTCGTCTTCGAGTTCGGGATATTCGCGTTTGAGTTCGGCGCGGTCGGGGTAGGCTGCGAGTGCCTGAAGAACGCGGCGGACGGTAAGACGGAGATCTCGAATGCACGGTTCGCCATTCATCCGCGCGGCGTCGGTCGTGATTCGGTCAAGCTTCTCCATGCCAAGTTCTCCCAATCCTAGTTTCCTGAGCATACCCGAAGCGCTCGTCGAAAGCACCAACGGACCATCAGGTGGGTGCCCCGGGTTCCGGTTTTTGGTACCCGGGTCTTGGGTTTTCCGCTTCTTCCTCCGCTCTTCCTGATTACTGATCGCTGATTACTGATTGCCACTCCCCGCCTCTATCGACTGATTACCGCTCCCGCCTGCACCCGAGCCCCCATTCGAACGCTCACCACCGTTCGAATCTCCGCTCTTCCTGATTACTGATTACTGATCGCTGATTACTGATTACCGCTCCCTATCCCTGTCGACCGATTACTGCTCCCCAAAGCCCCATGTAACCTAATGTAACTAGACTTTCATATACACGCAGCGTTACTATCTCACATGACTGCGAAACGCACCAACCCTCCCGAAAGCCGTTGCCAGCTTCAATTTGCCGATGGACGCCGTTGTGCCCTCCCGGCTCACCCCCAGGGCAACGGCCTCTGCTACCCGCACGCACACTCTCCGCACCGCAAACTTCGCCCTTCCGATCTCATTCGCGAACTCGCCTCCCCATCCGGCGCCCCCTCCGACACGCTCGTCCCCGCCGCGAAAATCCACCGCGTCCTCGCCAAGCTCCCCATCGCCCTCGCCGACGGCACCATCTCCCAGGACCAGTTCCGCGCCATGAATAGCATCTGCTACGTGATGCTCCAGTGCAGCCGCCTCTCAACCGCCGACCATGCCTAAATTCACAAATAGCCGTAGCGGCCACCTTCAGGTGGCCAGACCTAAATCCTCCCGCTCTCTGGGTTTGGCTAAAGCCTGCGAACGCAAGCCTTTCCCGTCTCTCCTAACTCCCGCATTTTCAACACTTGCGCGCCCCACTTTTAACCCATTTGTTTTCTATCTCTTTCAGGAAAGAGGGGGGGCCCCCTGGTCCGACCAATCCCCGCAAAGCCCGGCCCGAGCCGCCATCCCCACGTCGCGAAAAGTACGGTCGCGACGTAATGCACACAGTTTTGCTGCAGGCCGCATTGGGCGGCTGGGCGTTGTGGCGCACAAGATTTCAGCGGATCATTCGGGCGCGGGGGCTGATGCGAGCCGCGTGCGGCGGAGTGGCACGTCTACTTTGATCGCCGGTTTATTTGCCGGCGTGGGCCGCCGAAGTTTTGGTCACGATGGGGACGTCTTGCCCCAGAGCGGTGGCCAGGGAAATGAGATGGTCCTGTTCATCCTTGAGAATCTCGCGAATATGTTCCGCCATCGCGTACTCGCCCAAACCTTCGCACTGGCGGACGCGTTCGCGGTAACGCCGGATGGTGGCCATTTCGTTCTCCAGATCAAATTGCAGCATTTCCTTGGCTTTCTCGGAGGTCCGAACGGGCTTGGGCTGGACGGCGGGCATGCCCCCGAGATAATCAATCTGCTGGGAAATGATCAGCGCGTGGCTGAGCTCTTCCGCCGCGTGAGTCTCGAGTTCCCCGGCAATGTTCATGTACTCCGCGCCCTTCAACACCTGCGAATACACCACGTAGGAGATGATGGCCTGGTATTCGCCAGAAAGATCTTCATTCAAAAGTTCGATCAAATCGCTTCGGGAGATTTGACCGGAGGCCAGAACTGCGATTTCTTCTTTTTCAGCTTTCATAGCTCCTCTTTCCCAATGCAAGCAGTTGGACTTTTTCGCGTGTCCTTGAGGAAGGATGGCCTGCGAGGAAGTTCTCAGGCATTCCTCGCCGTGCGGTACGCTTTTTGCCCGGCTTCGACTACGCCAGCGACGCTGGACTTCACTTCGTCCACGGTATCCTGCGCGCGCCGGGACCACCGCTTGCCCGCGGATGCGACATCATCCAGGCCATGCTTCGCCGAACGAGTGATGTAGCCGCGCGTTCTCTTCCCGGAAGCCGGCGCAAAAAGTATTCCGACAAGGGCGCCAATTCCAACTCCCACGGCAAATGTTGTGAATCGATTGAACCAATGCGGTTGGTTGGCCATTTCCCTCATCGCCCGCGAGCTGAGACTTTCGCTGGCTCGGGCGGTCCGCTGTTCGGCATTGCTTGCAGTTTCATTGTGAGTGTCTGGCTTCATGTTGTTGTCCCCCAGGATGGAATCCAAGTTCCGGCGCGGAATCTTGATCAGACGAATCCAAAGGCGAGCATAACGATCCTCGGCAAAAGTGTCTGTCCGGTTGTGTACAGTTTGCGAGCGCAGGCCAACGGTCGCCGGACCAGTTTTCAAGAGGCGAAGAGCATTCCGGCGGCCGCGGCGGCCATGACGAGAAAGGTGGTCCAGCCTAAATAACGGAGCGCGGCGGGGTTCACGCGATTGCCCATTACGTTGTGGCTGCTGGTGAGGAGGATGACGAGGAGGATCAGCGGCGGCGCAAGAATGCCGTTGATCACCGCGGACCAGAAGAGCATCTTCACCGCGTTGAAGCCCAGGTAATTCAGCGCGAGACCCAACGCCATCGCGACGCCCATGACCGCGTAGAACTTCCGTGCGCGATTTGGCTTGTCCGACATGGAGCCGCGCCACACGGCGGCCTCGGTGACGGCGTAGGCGCAGGAGCCAACGAGGACCGGCACGCCCAACATTCCGGTGCCGATCAAACCGAGGGTGAAGAGGAAATAGGCTCCGTTGCCGGCAAGCGGACGCAAGGCTTCGGCGGCCTGGCGGGCGGTGGCGATATCGGTTTGCCCGTGGGCGTGCAGGGTGGCGGCGGTGGTGAGAATGATGAAGTACATGATGAGATTGGAGAAGAACATGCCGGCGATGGTGTCCGCGCGCGCAGTGCGCAACTCCGTGCTGGTGGCGCCCTTGCTTTGGCTGGGAGTGCGACCCTTGGCCTTTTCTTCTTCGACTTCCTCGGCGGCCTGCCAAAAGAAAAGATAGGGAGAAATCGTGGTGCCCAGGATAGCCATGAGGACGGCCAGGAACCCGCGAGACCACTCCAGATGGGGCACGAAGGTCACCGCCAGAGCGCGCTTCCAGTCAACATGGGCGAAGAACGAAGCCAACACGTACGCCAGCAACACGAGTGTCAACCATTTGAAAATTTTCGCGATGCGCGTGTAAGAGGCCCAAAACAAAAGCGCAATGATGAAGAGCGCGTAGAACGGAATCCAGACCAGGGCCCGGATTCCGGTAATCAGTTGCGTCGCCTCTGCCATACCGCCGAGGTCGGCGCCGATATTGATGATGTTTGCGACCACGAGAATGCAGCAGGAGCTCCACAGCACCCATCGCGGATAATGAATTCTGATCGCAGAGGCCAGGCCATGGCCCGTCACCATGCCGAGCCGGGCGCACATCAGTTGGATCGCCACCATCAATGGAAAGGTCAGCAGGGCGATCCAGAGAGTGGCATATCCATAGGCTGCGCCCGCGACGGAGTAGGTGGAGATTCCGGAGGGGTCATCGTCGGCGGCGCCGGTGATTAATCCCGGCCCGAGAATCGCGAGAGAGCGCTTCAGAAGGTTGGAGCGCTTGCTGCTTTCGGCGTTTCTGGGAGATGGTTTGTTTGTCGCCGTCATTTCGGTCGGAAGCGAAACTCCGCAGCGGTCTTGCGCGTCGCTCCTGCGGGACAGCGTACCGGTAAATCCTCTCGAAGAGGAGAGGCATTCCATGGAACCTGGCGGCCGGGGCAGCTTCCAGGCGGTCAAACTGCAAAGGCCCGCCCGGGCCACCGTGTGCAGTCACTCCACAAGGGACGTGGCCGCCATGAGTTCCATCGAATTCGAGGGAGAGGATAACGAGGCGCAATGCGAGTGTCTGTCCGGTTGTGGACAGATAGATCTGGTTGCTCCTATTGGACCAGGAGGGCGCTAAGGAGATTGGCGATGTGCGATTCCTGCTGGACGAGCGTGGCGCGAGGAGGTGTGGCGCCGGAAGGTGTGGCGGCTTCGCCCTGGGTCAGTTGCGCTAGATGGGCAGCCAAATCCTTCACGGCTACATCGTGGGGTACGTAGGTGCGATCCTGCGGAGTAACAACTTCCCAGCCCGCCGGAACGCGCCGCAGTTCCCAGCGCACATTTTCGCGCCGCGTTTTACGTTGAATTGTGCCGCTATCAATGGAAACGCGGGACTCGACCTGCAGCCGAGCCCAGCCATGGTCGCGCTTGGTTTCCACCTTCAGCACGCTGAACTGTTCGACGATCACCACAGGCGAGCGCGCTTTGAACGGGTCATCCTTGCGCAGCAGATTCCCGGTCGCGTCCGTCAATTCGGAGATGCCCTCAGCGACTTCTTCGCGCGTTGGCGGCTTTGGTCCGGTGGCGACGATCATGCTGGTTGGAATTTCAAATGGCTCGCTCGCTTCGGTCGCTTCCTCGGGAGCTTCGGGAGCCATCGGGCCGTAGACTAACGTCGAGCGTTCAGAGGCCACCTTCGTCGGCTGGGTTAAGTCAGAAGTTTCGCCCCGCGGTCGCGCTTCGATCAGCGTGCCCGCACCTGGCGGACGATTCGGATTAGCGGCATGTCGCGATGGAGCGATCTTCGCCGCGGTCAGCACCGCGCCACTGGGCACTTTGTAGCGGTAAAAGCGAGGCCTTCCGCGCGATCTCCAATACGCGCTTTCGTAGTCCTGGACATCGAATCCCGTGCTGACCAGGCTGGAAAAACTATGCTGCAACGGATCAACAACGATGCCAACGTGGCCCGGCCAGACGATCAAATCTCCGGCGCGAGGGTAGCGCACGCGGGCAAAATTCTCGTGCCCGGCAAAGAGCTCGAAGGAACTGGCATATGGATATTCAAATCCAGCGTTGCCGTAAATCGCATGAATCAGGTGCGAACAATCCAGCGTCCCGGGCTCTGGATTGTCCTGCTGCAGCGCGGCATCCGCGATGGAGCGCCCTTCTTCCACCGTCAACAACCGCGTGGCGGAAGGTTTTTCCGGCGGCGCATCGGCGGCGTTTTGCGCCCTTGCCGGCGCCGCGCCCGTCAGGCACACCAGGCCAAGAGCAAGGGCCAAACCCTGCCCGCGTGCCGCTTCCCATTGGAGCTTCATGCCGCGCACTCGCACCCCTTGTCAAACACTTCCACAGGCAAAAAGGCTCTCTTCCTAGAAAACATTTGCGGCTGGGGGAGGCAATGGAACTTGCCCTGAGCGTAACTATCCAAGCGTAACTACAGCAGTTGGGTCGGGTGGGCTAAGACTGGGGAATGTCCATTTTCTCGCAATACGGGCCGCGGAGGCAACCTGGTTTTGGCGGTTACCGCAAGAATGACTGGGTCAGTAATTTCTCCCGCAGGGAGTTATTGCATTTTTCTGCGACCAGGTCTAAAAATACTCCACCCAAGCCCATCGGGGATGAATCATGCGATCAGGCTTTTCAGCAGCGGTATTCGGGCTTGCTGCCGTACTCTTGCTCGTCGGTGGAGCCTCCTGGAAATTCGCGCATAAAGACCACGCAGGGGCTGAGCCTTCTGCTACGGCGGCGGATGCAGCCGCCGCGGAGCTTGTGGACGCGCACATCCGCGCGCTCCAGCCCGGCCATTTGACCGACGTCGCTTCCACGGACCAGCGCACCGTCAAGCCGTGGTTTGACGGACGAATCGCTTTCTCTCCGCCAGTTCTGGATCTTGGCGCGCAAGATTTTCCGCTCGTCGGCGGCCGGCTCGACGTTTTCCAGGGACGCACCGTCGCTGCTTTGGTATACGGCCGTGGCAAGCATTTCATCAGCGTTTTTATTTGGCCCGATGCGACCCAGGACGTGGAGCAATATGCGGGCGCGATGAACGGCTACCAGTGGATTTCCTGGAAGCATACCGGGCTGCGCTTCTGCGCGGTCGCCGACACCAACCGCGGAGACCTCACCGCGCTGAAGGACCTGTTCAACCGCTAGCGTAACGCGTGTACTTTTTGGCTTGCTGTGCATCCAACTGCGGACTTGTGAACTGAGCCGGCGAAGAGAAACACCAAGGCCAGAAAAAGGAAAACCAAGAAGCTGGCTTAAAAGCCAGCGCTACATGGAAGATTGAAGAGAAAAGGAGACTTTGCATGGCAAACGAGAAGAGCGACCAATCTGTACTGAGCCACATTGACCAGCTGGTGAAGGAAGAGGAGCGCTTGTACGCGAAGAACGGCCTTACAGAAGAGGATCAGGCTCGGCTGAGCGAGGTAAAGGTGGCGCTGGACCAGTGCTGGGACCTGCTGCGGCAACGGCGGGCTTTGCGGGAGTTTGGGGAAGATCCGAACAAGGCCAAGGTGCGTCCGGCGAAGATTGTTGAGAATTACGAGCAGTAGCGGACAGGAAAAAGACAACGCGTAGGCGCCGTTCGCAAAGAGCGCGCCTCCCTCCATCGTCGGAGCAGGTAAAAGCCAACGCTACTTTGAAGAAGGAACGGAGAGTTCAAGCTCCGTGCCAGCGTTGGGGCGCGTGCGGATTCGGAGACGCGCGCCAATGTTGGCGGCACGCTCACGCATCACAGTCAGGCCCCAATGAGCTTTGCGGCCGGAGTGGAGGAGCTGGGGATCAATGCCAGTGCCGTCGTCGCGGACGACAACGCGTAGCTTGCGGGAGGAATAGGCAATCTGGACTTCGATCTTGTTGGCCCTAGAATGGCGCAGAGCGTTGAGAAGGGCTTCCCTGGTAATCAAGTAGATCTCCTGGAGCAGGGCTGGATCGACTGAGCTGGCGCGGCCCATTTTCAAAATTCGCAGGCGCGCGCGATCTGCCGGCGAGATTTCCTGGTGAAAACTGGAAAGCGATTGTTCGAGGCTTGTCGCGGGGGCATCGGTGGAGCGAAGGCCTTGCAGGGCGGCGCGGCCTTCGTCAATTCCCTTGCGCATCAGGTCACCGACGCGGCTGAGGAGAGGTTTGGCGGGGGAATCTGCTGGAACCCAACCTTCGGCGACCTGGAGCTGCATGGAGGCGCTGAGCAGCCTCTGCAAGAGGGTGTCGTGAAGTTCGCGGGCGATGCGGGCGCGTTCACGGCAGCGCTCTTCCTGAAGAAGAAGTTGTTCCCGGGTAGATTCGTGAGAATTGGATCGAGTGAAGTATTCGCGAATGCGTGAGGCCAACGGCGAAATTGGAGCGGTTTCGCGTGCCATGTTCGTTCCTCCAAGTTTGGTTAGCGTTTGGTTCCCAATCTGGGAAATCCTGCGGCGATATTGCCTTGGAGTGGCGCTCGGGGTCTTGGACGAATCTGGTCCGATTTGTACGTTCTTGCGGAGTTATTTGGAAGGTCCGGGCCAACTCCCAATGGGGGATTCGGATGGTTTCACTGATAACTTATTCACAATGAACTAGTTACATGGGAGCGAGGCGAAAGCTAGCGTTCGAGGCCGCGGGCAAGGCTGGGGGACATGCCAGTAAGGCGGCGGAAGTGACGATTAAGGTGACTCTGGTCGGAGAAGCCGGCAGCCAGAGCGATGTGGGAGAGCGGGAGTTGGGTGTCGCGAAGCATCTGCTCGACGTACTCGAGGCGGCGACGGAGCAAGTAGCGGTGCGGCGGGGTACCAAGCGATTGCTGAAAGGCGCGCGCGAAGTGGTGCGGGGAAAGGCCCACCATGGCGGACAGAGAATCCAGGCTGATTTTTTCGCTGATGTGCGACTCGATGAAATCGCAAACGCGGTGCTTCATGGCGGGTGAAAGCCCGCCGCGGTTCAGGTCTGGGGCTTCGGGCATGGGCATGAAGCTGAGCATGTTCAGCCTGGGTTGCGAGTGAACGACGGCTTCCGGCCAGTTACTCGAAAGACTCGATTTCGCGAGGGGCGGCGTGAGCAAGGAGCGCCAGTGATCGTTGCGATTCGTGCGAGCGAGAAGAACGGGAATGTCCTGGCCGCCGCGCTTGCGGAAAAGGGAAAGGCCGTAGTCGAAGAGGGCGGATAGGGGCGTGCCCGCAACGAGAGCTTTGTCGTCGAGAGCGAATGTCTGGCGCGCGATGCGGTCCGCGCCGACTACGCGCTGGTCTCCATCCACGGCCAGAAGCATGGCGGGAACGGCGTCGCTGGAAGGCAACGCAGCGACGATCCATTCGTGGCGAAAGTGCTCACGGAATAGGCGCTCTTCCACTGCGCGGGCGGAGGCGATGGTCGCAGCAAGCGCGAGCTGCTGGGGATGGTCGGGGCCTTCGGTGGCGACGGCGGACACATCGAGCACACCAGCCAGCTTGCCAAGAGCGTCAAAGATGGGGGCGCCGGCGCAAGTGAGTTTGCTGTGGCGGGAACGATAGTGCTGGCCACAATGGACAAGCAGAGGACGCTCTTCGGTGATGCAGGTGCCGATGCCATTGGTGCCTTCGACCTGCTCGGACCAGACGCCGCCAAGCCAGATACCCCAACGCTTGAAATCTTCGGCGCGGGATTCTTCGCCGCGATGATGAATGGCGACGCCCGTGTTGTTGCACAGGAGAACGACGTAGCCTTGCTGGCGGACGATGGCATAGAGGCGATCAATCTCTTCCCGGGCGTGAGTGATGATGTCGGCGACCGGTTCTTTGGAGGCTTTTAGTTCGCTTTGGGTGACGATGTTGGGGGCGGACTGATTTTTGGGGTCGACGTGATAGTCGGCCATGCAGCGCTGCCAGGAATTGAATATCTCGCCGACGGCAGAGGATGAAGGCGGGTTTGCGGAGGCGAGCTCGCCCGACTGGGCCCGAGCAGGCTCTTGGTCACCAGAGTCGGAGCTATTGATGACTTCTGGAGGCACGGAACGCTCCAGCATCTTGCTGCCGCCCTTCCTACTTTGCGCGACGTTATTCCTGGGCGTGGCGGCTTGCGTGACTTGCGTTTCCGCAAGCAAGACGGCCAGTGTAACAGGGGCTAAGGGGAGCAACAAGATGAGTCGTTTGCCAACTAACTAAAAAGGAGGAGAAGATTGAATCGGTCTGGCGGGGGGAACATAGGAAAATGGAGCGGCCTATCGGAATCGAACCGACACCTGAACCTTGGCAAGGTTCCGTACTACCACTATACTAAGGCCGCTTACTCTCTAACTTTTATAGCACGCTTCTCCTCGAAACAACAAGACACTCCCCAAACAGTTGAGAAGAAACGGACGAATCAGGAAACCTGGGAAACGCGGGCGGATTTGACGATCGGCGAGCGGCGCTGGCGTTCGGCAAAACGGGTGGCTTTTTCCTTGTTGGTGTAGACCCGGCCAAACGTCTCTCCGTCGGCATAGTTGACGGTGACCAGAAAATGATGATGTTTTCGGCGGCGATCTTTTCCGAATTCCGACTTTCCATCCCGGACGGACTTCCGGGGGCCTTTCCCTGAAGTTGACGCTTTTGCCACGGACACCTCTGATTTGAAGAAATCGTAAATGCCACTATCGCAAGAATGCAAATGATTCGCAAGCGAAGCCTGCGCGAACACCAGAAATTATAATCCTAAAGTAAGAAACTAAGGCAATGCGGAAGAGTAAGAATCGGACCGCGTGGCGAGAAACGGGAGAAAATTCCGGCTGACGCGAACCAGGTGCTCAATGCCATGCAAGCCGCTGCTGTCACCGGGCTCCGCTTGCGTTCCGTGCCAGGAGAAGGTCATGTTAATTCCAGCGAGCTGATCGGAAGGGGGCGTGTGAACGGCCAGGAAACCGTTGCCGCCGAAAGCGCTGAGATTGTGCAGCGCTCCCTGGCCAGGCAGGCCCATGACGAAATTGGCGGTGGTGACGTCGCTCTCGAAGCCGATGAGTTTGACGCGGCCGTGCCAAAAGGTGGCGAGCGGGAGACGCACCTGGTCCACAAAAGGAGTGTCATTGCAGTAGAAGGCCGATTCCATGCGCTGAATTGTGCCGGGCGAAGAAGTCCAAAGCGGCTTTTCTAGCGTGAAGAAATCGCTACGAGGACGCTGCAGGGTGTAACTTTGCGCGCCAGCGGACATCAAATCAGCATGGAACTCGTGAGCGCCGGGCTGGATCGGCGATTGTTCCTGAGCCAACAAGGGCAAGAACGCGATTGAGCAGGAAAGTACAGCAAATCTAAGCAGCAACCTCACGGAAATCCCAAGCCCGGGCACCGAGTCCTCCCGAATCCGCGGAAACACCAACCAAAGCGCAACATAGCGCAATGCATTGTAGATGTCTAGAACTTACGAGTGGGCTCCGGCACAGCCTGGATTCAGGCCGGAGTCGCCTGTTTCCGGCGTTCTAAGAGAGACCTAACACGGGAAATTTAGTGTGCTGTTCATGAAACATTTGGCGGATTATTACGTCTTTACAGTGTGGAGAAGGATTATGATGCTTTTTGAGATGGAAGACAGAATGAAGTTGAACGGAAACAAGAAACCGCCGCTGATTGAAGACCTTCGCGCGCACTCTCAGGAGCAGATCGCGGAGCTTCGCACCCTGTTGGATATGGGGTTCACCGGACGACCGGACCCGCGCCGGCCCGGCTTCTTCGAGCTGGATGGCGTTGGGTATGTGTATTACGTCTTCCGCTATCCCGCTGGACATAAAGTGTTGTTGTTGGCCGCATGGCAGCGCGAAGCTGATCCAGTGGCCGAGATGGTCGCCTACTCCTGCCCTGCCGCGTAAGAAACCTCCCCGCCCAAACAACTTAAAAAACACCCGACGCTGCGGCGTTAGCGCTTGTCTTTTTCGAGGGAAAGAGACACGGAGTTGATGCAGTAGCGCAGACCGGTCGGCCCCGGGCCGTCGTCAAAGACGTGACCGAGATGCGCGTCGCAGCGGCTGCATTTTACTTCGGTGCGAAGCATACCGTGCGAAGTGTCTCTCTCCTCGCCCACGGCCTCGCCTTTGAGAGGCGCGGTGAAGCTTGGCCAGCCGCAGCCGGAATGAAACTTCGTTTCGGAGCGGAACAGCGGACTGCCGCAACAGACGCACTTGTAGGTGCCGGGTGTGTCTGTGGATTCGTATTCGCCGGTGAAAGGCGGCTCGGTGCCCTTCTGCCGGGTGACGTAGTATTGATTGGGGGTTAGCTGCTTTTGCCATTCGCTATCGGGCTTTTGAATCTTCTCGCTCATGTTTCCTCTTTGACCAGCTAGTAACACACTTTGTATCAGTATCAGATTCGGCGCAACACCTTGACGTTTCGTGCCGTCACCCTAATGATGAAAGCACCCCTTCGCCCAGGGGACTCGTATGCCAGACCCTGCCGAGCCCCAGTCTGCCGACAAGCGTCGGACGCGCCGCGCTAAGATTGCGAAACCCCTGCGCGTTCGGCCTTCAGAACCCCGGGACGAACACTTTGAGGATCTACCCGTCAGTGTAAACGCTTCGAAAGAGGGGATCTTTTTCCAGACACGGCGAAAGGACTATTACAAAGGAATGAGGGTGTTCGTCACCTTCCCTTTTACCTCGCAGCACGACCCGATGAACTGCGAGTATGTGGCGGAGGTAGTTCGGGTGGAAAATCTGCCGAACAACCGGTACGGAGTTGCGCTGCACTTGTTGATGACCGTAAATTACAGCGGCGGGGGGCCGAAAGGGCCGTCCGGCGGGACGTAATGCCCGACTTGAATTGTTCCGCGGTAAATTTCCTTCCAGATGACTTTAATAAAAGGACTCCCGGCGCGAGGGCGAGGGGCTAAGGTGTGGAGATGAAGGCGCGGCTGCCTGTCCGCAAGGCGATCCTGAATCGTAAAACTTATGAAGCGCCGGCGGAAGGGCGCTGGGGGAAAATCCGGCTCGACTTCAACGAGAACACGACTGGATGCAGCGAGGCCGCGCGGAAGGCGCTGCGCATGCTCAGGGGCAGAGAGTTGGCGATGTATCCGGAGTATCAGACGCCAACGGAAATTCTGGCCAAATATTTCGGGGTAAAGCCGCAAGAGTTGCTGCTGACGAACGGCGGGGACGACGCGCTGCGCGTTTTCTTCGACACGTTTGTCGAGCCAGGCAGCCACATCCTGATTTGCGAGCCGACGTTTCCGATGTACCGGTATTACGCGGAGATTGCCGGGGCTCGCGTGAAGGCGCTGCAGTATTCGCGAAAGATGGAGTTTCCGCTCGAGGCCGTGCTTCGCGCACTCCGGAAAAAACCGCGGGTATTTTTCCTCGCGAATCCTAATAATCCGACCGGAACACTGGTGGAGAGAGACGCAATCGCAGCAATTCTAAAGGCTGCTTCACACACGGCCGTGGTTCTGGATGAAGCGTATGCCGATTTTTCCGGCGTAACGGTTGTGCCGTGGATCCGGCGGAATGCGAATCTCTTTGTCGCGAAAACTTTCTCGAAAGCGGCCGGGTTGGCAGGGTTGAGATTGGGCGCAGTGGTTGCAAAGAGCGAATCGCTGGCGTGGCTAAGGCGAGCCATGCCTCCCTTCCCCGTGAATGCGGCAGCTCTTGCTGCGGGAGTGGCAGCCGTCCGGGAACGCCGCACCATCGAGCGATATATCCGAGATACAACGCGGCTGCGGGAGTGGTTCGCAGCTGAACTTAAGCTGCGTGGGGTTCGCGTGTTTCCGAGCGCGGGAAATTTTCTACTGGCAGATTTTGGCGAGCGCGGACCACGGGTTTTCAAGAAATTGACGCGCAATGGAATTTTGGTTCGGGAGCGGAGCAAGGATTTGGGTCCGGGGTTCGCGCGCATCGCCATCGGCACGAAAAAAGAGTTGCAGGCGTTTCTGCAGATGCTGGATCGCGGGGACAGATTGTGACGGGGAGAACTTCAGCAGGTGAAGATGCGTGTCCACCCATTCCTCCGTCAGGGCAAGCCTTAAGGTGGACGCTACCGGGTGAACCTTTCCGGAGGGGGCTGCTTGCAGTAGGATAGTTGCAATGCGATTCCTCTTCCGATTGTCTTTTCTGTTTTGTTTTTCCTGCGCAGTTCTGCTGGCCCAGTCGCCGGAAGCCTCGCTTCCCTTTCAATTGAAACTGATCGGCCCGAACATCTGGGCGGCGATTGACGATGCCAAGGGCGATGCGGGCGCCAACGCCGGGTTCGTTGTTGGGGATGACGGCGTGGCGGTGATTGATACCTTCGAAAACGAAGCCGCAGCGAAAGCGCTGCTCGCGCAGATTCACAGCTTTACCCACCTGCCCATCAAGTTTGTCATCAATACGCACTACCATCTGGACCACGTGGCGGGAAATCGCGTTTTTGCGC
This sequence comes from Candidatus Acidiferrum sp., assembly GCA_035693545.1. Taxonomy (GTDB): domain Bacteria; phylum Acidobacteriota; class Terriglobia; order Acidiferrales; family UBA7541; genus Acidiferrum. The sequence goes on along the minus strand of DASSGJ010000286.1, from coordinate 3,969 downwards.
AGCACGGGGCGGTGATTGTGGGCCACCACAGCGTGCGCGCCTGGATCCATACGGAGAACCTGAAATTTTTTGGAGAGAAGATCAAGGCGGAAGAAAAGGCCATGGTGCAGAATCTGCTTGCACCCGAAGTAACTTACGACACCGGAGTCACGCTGTTTCTGGGTTCGAGGCGGATTGACGTGAATTATATGCAGGGACACACCGGCGGCGATTCGGTAGTTTCGATTCCAGACGCGGGAATCGTTTTCTGTGGAGACCTTTTCTGGCGCCACACTCTGCCGAATCTGATTGATGCCACGACTTCGACATGGATTTCCACGCTCTCGGAATTCACGGAACAAAAAGCGGATACGCTGCCGAATTCCGCCTTGCCGCGGGCGGTGATTTTTGTTCCCGGGCACGGCGACGTGGGCAACGCGGAAGACGTGCAGGAATTTCAGGGCTACTTGATCTGGCTGCGAAGCGCAGTGAAAAAAGCTGTGGAAGCGAACAAAAAAGGCGACGCTCTGGTCGCGGCGGTTTTGCCGGAGTTGACGGAAAAATACGGAAGCTGGGAATTTTTCAAGGATTTCTCGCGCTCAAATATTCTGGATGCGGGCGCGGAGTTTGAAGGCACCAAACGCAATCCAGTCGCTCAGAAAAAGTGAGGAGTTATGCTGGTCTCATTCCGTTCCTGCGGCCCCAAGGATCACAAGGCTCTGCTGAAACTGGTGATTGCCTACAACCAGTTTGAGAGGAATCGCGTTCACAGGAAATCACTGAGCCAGGGGCTGGATGCACTGCTGCGGAATCCATCGCAGGGGAAAATATGGCTGATGGAAAATCATAAAAAGCCGGTGGGTTACGCGCTGCTGACCTACAACTTTGAACTGGAATATGGCGGCGCGGAGGGCGTGCTGCGGGATTTGTTTGTAGAGAAACAATTTCGCAACCAGGGCATCGGGTCGCTGGCGCTTTACGAAATTGAAGATTATTGCCGGGAGCGGGGAATGCGCGCGTTTCAGTTGCAGCTTCCCATGCGAAACAAAGCGGCGGCAATTTTCTATCGCAAAGCGGGATTCCGGGAGTTGCCGCGGCGAGTGATGATGCTGGAAGTACGGGCGGCAGACGTGGTGCAGGCCCGGCGGGCTAGCGCAAGTACGCGTCGGTGATGTACTGCTGCACCATGCGCTGGGTGTTGAAGAAAGAGCCGTTGATGGCGATGGCGTGGCGCATGATATCCAGGTAGCGCTCGCGGCTGCCATAGTACAAAGGCAGAATTACGCCCTCTAGTTTTGAATAAAGACTTTCCGCATCATAAGCGTTGTCCACGGGAGTTTCCGGACCCGGTTCCCCGCGATGCGCTTCGCCGATTGCCCAGCCGGTGACCCCTTCGATGTTGCCTTCGACCCACCAGCCGTCGAGGATGCTGAGGCTGGGAACACCGTTCAGGGCTGCTTTCATGCCGCTGGTCCCGGAAGCTTCAAGCGGGTATTGCGGGGTATTCAGCCACAAATCGCCGCCGGAAGTCAGCTTACCGCCGAGGTTGAGGTCGTAATCGTCGAGAAAAACTATCGGGATGTTTTTCTTGAGCGCTTTCTTCGCTTTAAAAATTTTCTTGATGATTTCCTTGCCGCCGCCATCGCGCGGGTGAGCTTTGCCGGCATAGACAATCTGAAAGGAGCCAGCATTCTTGGCAATCTGGCGGAGACGATCGAGGTCGCTAAGGATCAGGTCCGCGCGTTTATAGCCGGTGGCGCGGCGCGCGAAGCCAATAGTGAAGGCATCGGGGTCCAGCTTTAACCCTGTTTTTTTACGGACTGTTTCGAGCAGGTCGTGCTTGGCGAGAAGATGCGCGGCCCAAACCTCTTCCGGCGGCAGGCCGAGCGCGCCACGGAGACTGTAATTGTCTTCACGCCAGGAGGGGATCATTCGATCAAAAAGTTCGCGAAACGCAGGACAGGCCCAGGTAGCCGCGTGGACGCCGTTGGTGATGGCTTCGATTGGAACATTCGGAAACATTTTGCGAGAAACTTCGCCGTGGAGCTTGGCAACCCCGTTGACGTAATTGCTCAGGCTGAGGGCGAGATAGGTCATATTGACGGAGGCGCCGCGCTTCGCGGCTTCCGCCAAATCGGGATAGTTCTGCTCGACCTGAAGCACGCTGCGGACAAGGTCGGCGGAGGAAGCGTCTTTCACGTCGAAAAAGCGATTCTGGTCGGGAAACAGGCGGGTCATGTACTCAACCGGAAATTTATCGTGGCCAGCAGGCACCGGCGTGTGCGTGGTGAAAACGCATTTGCTGCGAACCCGCTCGATGTCTTCTCCTTTGACTGAAGAGCGGCCCGCGCGGCTTGCTTCTTCCTCGAGAAGTTCGAGAGTCAGAAGAGCGGCATGGCCTTCGTTCATGTGGTAGCGCATCAGTTCGTTATGGCCTAGCGCTCGCAGCATGCGCACGCCGCCGATTCCCAGTAGAACTTCCTGGGAGAGGCGGTAATAGGGATCTCCACCGTACAGTTGTCCGGTCAGATCGCGGTCGCGCTGGTCGTTGGAAGGAAGGTCCGCGTCCAGAAAATAGACCGGTACTTCGTAACCGCGGACCCCCTTGACGGAATAGCGCCAGGCACGGAGTTCCACTTTGCGGCCCTCCAACGTGACGCTGACGCGCGGCTCTTCCTCCTGCAGGTGGTTTTCGACAGCCCACTCGACTGCTTCTTCGGTCTGAGCGCCTTCTTCGGAAAGCCGCTGGCGAAAATATCCTTTGCGATAGAGGAGCGAAACGGCAACCATCGGCAAACGGATATCCGCGGCCGCGCGAATCGTATCCCCCGCAAGAACTCCGAGCCCTCCGCTATAGGTGGGTATTTGATTTTCCAGGGCAATTTCCATTGAGAAATAACCGACAAACCGTTTTGGTGGGTGTACGTCATTCGCCATCGTTCGGGGATCTCCAGCCGGCGCATTCAACTGCGCCGCCACATTTTCCGTATTTTCTTCGGTACTCATATTGTCCGGGAAGGGCTCCTCTCAGGCAAGGAAGGACGCGACTTTTTGTTCCAAACCGCGGCTGGACAGCGAACTTGCGGATTGTCCGTTATAATTCCTCTCCATGAGCATGGTCCTCGAAGGGATCCGGGTCGTCGAACTCGCGGAAGCCTTGGCTGGCCCGTATTGCGCGATGCTGCTTGGGGATCTTGGCGCCGACGTGATCAAGGTCGAACGAAATGCCGGTGGCGATCAATCGCGCGGTTGGGGGCCTCCTTTTGTCGGTACGGAATCGGCTTATTTTCTAGCCACCAATCGGAACAAACGGTCGATCACGGTGAATTACGACCATCCCCTTGGTGGTGAAATTTTACAGCGTTTGCTCTGCTCCGCCGACGTTTTTATTTGCAATCAACCATCCATGAAATCGTTGCAGCGCCGGGGGATTGATCCTCAATCGCTGCGGACCAAACACCCGCGTCTCATTTATTGCAGCATTTCCGGATATGGGTTCAGCGGTCCCAGAGCGGAACAGCCCGGTTACGATATCCTTGCCCAAGCCGAAGCCGGAGTGATGAGTTTTACTGGCGAGTCAGGAGGCGGCCCGCTGCGCTTTCCCATCGCCATTGCCGATATGACCACGGGAATGTATGCGGCGATGGGAATCCTGGGGGCGCTTTTCGCGCGCGAACGCACCGGAAAGGGCGATTACCTGGACATGGCGCTCTTTGATTCGCAGTTGACCTGGCTGGCAAACGTAGGCAGCAGCTATCTAAATGCCGGCGTGTCGCCGCAACGGTTGGGGAACGCCCACCCCAATATCGTCCCATACCAGCTTTTCCGCGGGAGTGATGGTCGCTATTTTGTGGTGGGAGTGGGGACGCAAGAACAGTGGTGCCGGCTGGTGAAAATCCTTGGTGCGGAAGAACTTGGGAGCGACGCACGATTCTCCATCAATGCGGCGCGCATTGGGAATCGAGAGCAATTGATCCCGATTCTTCAGGG